>JAFGBX010000417.1 GCA_016932935.1 Promethearchaeota archaeon
GCATCTACACGCTCGAGCGCGGTCCGGCTATGAACGGCAGCGCCCACCGCAAGGACATCCTCGTCGCATCGACGGACCTGCTATCGGCCGACCTCGCCGGCGCGAAGCTGCTCGGCTTCGACCCGCCGGCCGTGAAGCACCTCGCGATCGCCGCCCAGGCCGCGGGGAGGCCCACCGACCTGTCCGACGTGAACGTCGTCGGCGAGCCCATCGGGTCCCTCGCCTCGCACCACGAATGGGAGTTCCAGTACAACGACGCGGGGGATCTACCCCTCCCGTTCTACAAGCAAGGGATGAGGGGGATCAAGTACCGCAAGTACGACGATTCGATGTGCACCTACTGCTCCGACATCAATGCCATCATCCTGATGGGCCTCAAGTTCGCCTGGGACGGGAAGCCGTTCGGCGACGTGGAGGTGCTCACGGGCAAGGTCATGAAGCCGACCCCGGGGATGAAGAAGACCGTCCTCGTGGGCCAATGCATGTGCAACGCTAACAAGGACGACCCGGCCATCCAACAAGCGATCCTGATAAAGGGATGCCCCCCGTCCAAGGAATCATTGAAGGAAGCAATGGATATGGCTGGGATCGACCTGCCGGACATGTTCTACAACAACCTGGACAAGGGCGCGGGGACGTTCATGGGTAAATATCGTGGGAAGCCCGAATTTGACGAGAGCTTCTTCCAGGTCGTAGAGGAGCAATCTTGACAGCCTTCTTCTTTAAGTACTGCTCTTTCCAGGTATAGGCTTCATGCAAAGTTATTCATACTCATTCGCCTAATGGTGATTCATGCAAGCCCACCATACCTCGAAACGACGAAGCCTATACTCCACGACCGTTACAAGCGCATTCGCACTGCTATTCCTCGCTATTCTTCCTTGCTGCGTCCAACCCGCCACAGCAGCAGGACAATGCGTTGACGACACGGACGACATCTACGTCTACTCGCCCAACCTCTACGACGCCACCTCATGTTATAAAACTTCCGATCACTCGTCTAACGACATCTCCCTCATCTCGTGGGCCAACGACTCGGGGGATTACGTCTTCAACTTCACGTTCGAAGCAAACGTGAACCTCTTGAGCGTTGACGTGCTCCTCTACTTCTTCGCGAACGGGACGTATTCAAGTGGGGGAGAGGTTCCCCCATATCAAGCTGAATATTCTTTTTTCGTGCACCTCAACGTGACGAACACGCGCGTCTGTTACAATCTCACGAACCAGCGTGGCATAACGCCCGTTGTCCACGGGGGGAACGTCGCAGAGGTCCGGCTCTTGAGCGCGGACACGCACATACTCTCCCACATCCCCAATATGCTACCCATGGAGCAGTGGTTCTGCGTCGGGCTCTCGGCCATCGTGGTGGACGGCGGCTTGGGTTACGATTACATCAACTGGCCCCTCCGGTTCAATAACGACCAGCTATGGCTACCTGCCGACATGTCGTGGGTCTATTGGGTGGTCTTCGGGGCCATAGCGCTCGGCGTGGTGATCGTCGTGGCCATCGTCTTGATCAAGAGGAGAAAAACAAGCGGCCCCTCGAAGGGATCGAAGGACCAAAAGTAAGCCATTCATCTATTTCCTTTAGATGCTGCAGATGCAATCGACCTCGATGCGCGCCGCGTCCACGGCGAGCTTGGTGACTTGCACCGTGGTGCGCGTGGGGAAGTGCGTGGCACCGTTCTCCTCGAAGAATTGCTTGTACGCATTGTTCATCTGCTTGAACTCCGAGATGTCGGTCATAAAAACAGTGCATCGCACGACGCTTGAAACCCTTGCACCCGCCTTCTCGACGATCGTCTTGAGGTTGGCGAGCACCACGGCCGTTTGTTCCTCGATGCTGCTCGGTATCTTCCCGTCCTTTCCCACCGGCACCTGGCCGGACACGTAGAGCGTGTTCCCGACGACCAGGCCGGGGCTGTAGGGGCTGCTCATCGGAGCGCCCGTGTCGACGTACTTGATTTCTCCCATCGGATGTCACTTCCTTTTTCTATCGATCGTGTTCCGGATCTGTTCCACCTATCACAGGTTACCAGAGGTCGTTGCTGCGGCTACCATGGCGAGTTCGGCGTCCCAGTCGTGCTCGAGCGCCACGACGGGCAGATCCGGGTTGATCCGCCGGGCCGCGTCCATGTCCTTGAACCCCGATCCCGTGATCAGGAGGACGACGTGCTCGGACTTGTCGACGACGCCTTGCTGGGCGAGCTGCGCAAGGGCCGCCGCGGTCGTGGCGCTCGACGGCTCGGCGAAGATGCCCTCGAGCCGGGCCAGTTGTTTCTCCCCGTCGAGGATTGCCGCGTCGTCGACGATGCACGCCGTGCCGCCCGTATTCTTCACCGCGGGGATCGCCAGGCGCGCGTCCAGCGGAATGTCGTCTGCTAGCGCAGTGGCGATGGTGTTGATGTCCGGCCACGGGTGATCGTAGACCGCCTCGATCGGCGTTCCGTCAAGGATGGCCCTCGACAGCGGCGGGCAGCCGGCCGGTTGCACCACGATGAAGCGCGGGACGCGGGCGATCACCCCCAGCTCGACCAAGTCCGCGAACCCCATGTGAACGTGCGAGAGCATGCCGCCGCCGCCAGCTGGGCACACGATGGCGTCCGGTGCCGGGTCCAACCCGGCGACGACGCGGTCATGCACGATCTCGTAGGCCATAGTCTTGGCACCGTGGTTGATGTACGGGTTCACTTGCGATGCGGTCATGAGGTTCACGAACTTGTACTTGGCGCAGGCCGGCGCCACCGCGTCGAGGATGCCGGATGTCGAGTTCGTGTTGACCTTGAACACGCGGGCCCCGTATACCTGCACCTGGGCGACCTTGTTCGCCGGGCTCATCTCGGGAACGAAGACCATCGCGGGCAGGCCCGCCCGCGCGCTGTAGGCAGACACGGCCGCGCCGACGTTCCCCGACGAGACCGTGACGACCCCCCGGGCGCCCATCTCTACCGCTCGGGAGATGCCCATCGATACCTGCCGGTCCTTGAACGAGCCGGTGGGGTTCCCCGTCTCGACTTTGAACCACACGTGGCCCATGCCGAGGGAGGGCCCGAGGTGCCTGCTCGCGAGCAAGGGCGTGGAGCCCTCGCCGAGCGAGACGACGTGCGAGGGATCCAGCAGCGGTAAGAAATCGAAGTACCGCCACATCGAGCCCGCCTGCCGTCCTTCGTACGCCGCGAACGATTCGGGCGAGTTGCACCGCTCCTCGATCGGTTCCAGGTCGACCCGCGCGTCGAGCTGCCCGCCACATGACGTGCAATTAAAGGCAGGCGATGATTCGGGGAGCTTCTTGGAACAAGAGAGGCAAGCCAAGCTGAATTTTGCCATGGAGGGCGGCCTCTCATTTCTCAAAGACCGGCACGATGTCCTCGCCCTTGCACTTGGGGCAACGCATCTCGCTCTTCCCGGTCGACGAGGGCGACAGGTCAAAGTTGAAATTAGCCTCGCCGATCTCGAACACGTTCCCACAAGAATTGCATTTGACTTTACCACGCATGGTGCCTTTCCCTACGGGGGAGTGCCCGATACACTAGTATCGCCTGGGCCTAAAAAAGAGTTAAGTCGGCTCGGGTCAAGATCGAACCCATGAAGCCACGGGAAAAGCTGAGCGTGGGCGACACGTGGACCATCGTGCATGAGGACGGGGCCATCACCGCGCCGGTGCCGGTACCGGGATCGGTCTACGAGGCCCTGATCGAGGCGGGCACGATCGAGGATCCGTTTTACGGGGAGAACGAGCACCAGATGGCCTGGGTCTACGAGTCCGATTGGCATTTCGTGACGGCGGTCGACGTGCCCGAATCATTTCTCCAGCACCAGTGGGTCGTCCTGCGGTGCCGAGGCATCGACACGTTCTCCGAGGTGCGGGTGAACGGCGACCTGGTCGGCACCACGGCCAACATGCACGTTGCCTACGAGTTCGACGTGAAGGCAAGCCTCAAGGCCGGCAAGAACGACATCAAGATCACGATCAAGAGCCCGACCAAGGCCGCGCGCGACGAGAAGAAGAAGCACGGCATCGACTTGCATACGGGTAACGCACTTCCCGCCGTCCCGTACATCAGGAAGGCGCAATACTCGTTCGGCTGGGACTGGGGGCCGAAGCTGCCGGACGTGGCCGTATGGCAGCCGGTCGAGCTGGTCGCGCACGATGGCGTGGCGATCGATTCTGTCTTCCCGGTTCAAACGTTCACCTACAACAAGGATCCACTCGCCATCACTGATCCCGCCGGGATACCGGGCTTGTCCGTGGAGCAGGTGGCGGTCAAGTTGCATGTCGACCTGGCAACAATGGGCGCGCTGAAGGCCGGCAGCGGGATGACCGTGAAGGCCAAGTTGAAGTCGCCCGACGGTCGCTCGTTCGAGGCGGTAGCGCCAGTGGACGGAACACGCGTCTCGCTGGACTTCCAGATCCCGAGGCCCGCGCTGTGGTGGACCCACGACCTCGGGACGCCCGCGCTCCATGATTTATCGGTCACGCTCCAGCAAGGCAACGAGACCATCGACACCCGCTTGCAGAAGGTGGGGCTCCGTGACGTCAAGCTGGTGCGCCGCCCCGACAAGTGGGGCGAGACGTTCTTCTTCATGCTCAACGGCGTGCCAGCGTTCGCGAGGGGTGCGAACTGGGTGCCCGTCGACAGTTTCGTCCCCCGGGGGAAGCGCCGCGGGCTATACACGTCTTTGCTCGTCGCAGCCAAGGAGGCGAACATGAACTTCTTGCGGGTGTGGGGTGGCGGGCTCTACGAGGACGACTTGTTCTTTGACTCGTGCGACGAGCTGGGCATCCTCAACTGGCAGGACTTCCCGTTCGCGTGCGCCGTGTACCCGCCAACGAAAGAGTTCGTCGACGCCATCCGCGTGGAGGCGGCGCAGAACATCAAGCGGCTCCGGCACCACGCGAGCCTGGCCGCGTGGATCGGGAACAACGAGATCGAGCAGCTGTTCCTCGGCGTGCTCATCCTGGCGATCAAGTGGCGGATTTGGCTCAAGCCGAAGTTCTCGAAGGCCTACATCGAGCTGTTCGAGCAGGTCCTCCCCGCCATCGTGGCCGACCTCGACCCGACCCGCTCCTACTGGCCGAGCTCGCCCTCGAACGGCGGGGGCGACCGCTCTCGCGGACCGTTGGCTTCAAACGACCCGAACATCGGCGATAGCCATTTTTGGAAGGTCTGGCACTTGAATGCACCCTTCAGCGAGTACCGGAAGTTCGATTCACGGTTCATGTCGGAGTTCGGCTTCGAGTCGTTCCCGCACGCGCGTACCATCGCGAGCTTCTGTCCCCCGGAGCAGTACGCGTTCGACTCGCCCGTCATGGCCAACCACCAGAAGAACCGGGCGGGCAACGGCAAGATCATGGCGTACATGAAGAGACGGTTCGACGTCCCGGCCGACTTCCGCAAGCAGGTCATCCTCTCCCAGATCGTGCAGGCCGAGGCTATGGAGTACGGGGTCGAGCACTGGCGGCGGAACAGGAACGAGCAGCACTGCATGGGCAGTCTGTACTGGCAGTTGAACGACTGCTGGCCGGTGGCGAGCTGGTCTTCGATCGACTACTTCGGGAGGTGGAAGGCGCTGCACTACTACGCGAAGCGGTTCTACGCGCCGTTCACCGCCAGCGTGAGGGAAGAAAGGGAAAGCGTCGAGGTCTGGGTCACGAACGACCGTCGGGATGCACGAAGAGGAAGGCTCTCGTGGAGGGTCGCGGACGCCAGCGGGGAGAGCCTGCTTTCGGGTTCCAAGGACGTCGACGTCCCGCCGTGCTCCTCGGTGCTGGTCGAGCGGGTCGACACGGCAGCCATCAACAAGGACGATGCAGCCATGAATGCGCACGTGGTGCTCTTCACGCTGGAGCCAGCGGTAGGATCGGGTGAAACGACTGCTCGGGGCTTTCGGTTTTTCGGCGAGCCGCGCGACTTCCCGCTGCGTAACCCGAGACTCTCGTGGCACGTGGAGAAGGCCGGCAAGGTTGCGAACGGGGAGCCGACTTTCGACGTCATCATCGAGTCCGCCCACCTCGCCTTTTCCGTTTTCATCGAACCTGTGGACGTCGATTTCATCGCCTCGGACAATTTCTTCGCCATGGAACCGGGGGAGGAGCGGCGCATCTCCCTCCGCCTCGTGAGGCCGACCGATTCGGCCGAGGAGGACGTGCTCCCCGAGAAGGCCGAGGACGTCCAGGCGGCGATCAGCGTCGGGTCCCTCTACGACTTGAAGTGATAGGCGTGGCGTGTGTCGGCGTGATCGGGACGGGGCTAGTGGGCTCGGGCCTCGCCAAGGCGCTCGCGGGGGCCGGGTTCTCGGTCGTAGCGCACGACATCGCCACCGAGAAGGTCAGTGCCCTCGCGGAGCTGGGCGTGGCAGCTGCTGAGAGCCCTGCTGGCGTCGCGGCGCGGGCAGACCGCGTGATCTTGTCGCTCATGACCCCGGCCATCATCCGCGACGTGCTGTTCGGGAAGGGGGGCATTACCACGTCGCCGAGGCTGCCCGGGATCGTCATCGACACGAGCACGGGCTCGCCCGACGACGCGGCCCGTTTCCAGCAGGAGCTCGCGGTGAAGGGCGTCGAGTACCTGGAGGCCCCGATATCGGGCACGAGCGCCCAGATCGCGGGCAAGGAAGGGGTCTTCCTGGTCGGTGGTCGCAGGGAGGCGTTCGTGGCGTGCAAGGACATCTTCGACGCCCTCGGGGGGAAGGCAGTCCACATCGGCGACGCCGGGAGCGGGGCGAGGGCCAAGCTGGCGATCAACCTCGTGCTCGGGCTCAACCGGGCGGCGCTCGCCGAGGGGCTCGTGTTCGCGTCCGCGATGGGCATCGACGGGAAGGCCTTCCTCGACCTCCTCAAGCAAACGCCGGCGCACTCGGCCGTCGCCGACCTCAAGGGGCCGAAGATGGTCTCCGGGGACTTCTCGGCCCAGGGGAAGCTCGCCCAGCACCGCAAGGACGTCGGGCTGATGGTGGAGGCGGCGCGCGGCGCGGGGCACTCGCTGCCATTCACCGAGTTCCACGCCAAGCTGCTCGACGGCGCGATCGCGGCCGGGGACGGCGACCTGGACAACAGCGCCGTCATCAAGGAGATACGGCGCCGATGGGAGAAGGGGGCGCGGCCGCGTTGAGGCCACGACGCGCACCCGCCCTTTTTACTAAGTAGACGCCAACATAGTGGCTTTAAATCTTTGAGCGGGCATAACCCGAATAAGTACCGCGGATCGCACTTCTAAGATAGCCTAGATTGGGCGCTGTTGATCATGAACGGGAGAGAACTCGCACGCATTCCACTACAGATCGTTGACTTCATGGGTAACTTCGCCAAGATGGGCATCGCCAACATCCCCGTGGCGGTGAACTTCGACATCACCTACAACTGCAACCTGCGATGCGAGCACTGCTATTACTGGGCCTCGATCGCGGCACTCGGCATCAAGAAGTGGGAGCTCTCGGACGAGCAGTGGCTCGACGTCTTCAAGTACTACCAGAAACTCGGGGTGCGGAACGTCTCGCTCACGGGCGGCGAGCCGACACTGCGCATGAACATCATCAAGGAGGCGCACAAGTACTTCCCCCAGGTCCAGACCGCGACCAACGGCATCATCAGGATCCCCAAACGCGTCCAGCCCCGGGGCATCTGGCTCTCCATCGACGGCCCGCAGGACGTCCACAACAAGATCCGCGGCTCCAATACTTGCTTCCAGAAGCTCGTCGCCAACTACCAGGACGACACTCGCGTTTCCGTCAGCTCTACCATATCCACCACGAACTACAAGCACATCGACGACATCGTGAAGATCGTGGAAGATATGAACGTCAACGGCGTGTTCTTCATGCTCTATTCCGGCTCGAAGGACAGCCCGCTGCTCCCGACGGGGAAGGTCTACGCCAAGGTCATGGCCGACCTCGCCCGCGTCGCGAGGGAGCATCCCAACACCGTCCTCGTCACGAACGACATGCTGCAAGCCTACCACAACAAGGATTTCATCAAGACCTGCCCGTTCCTCAACCATAAAAAGCGGGCGAGCGTCTTCTCCTTCTATGCCGACATGACCAGGAAGCGCTGCGTCATGGGCGACAACGTTGATTGTTCCACGTGTTCATGCATCGTGCCCGTCGGTACCTACGTGCTCCAGCACAACACGGCGAACCTGGAGAATTACCGCAAGATAATGACGATCCTTGGGCTGTGAAGCGTTTCTCTACAGGATCGACTTGATGTCCTCCCTGAGGCGCTCGTTGGCAATCCAGGTGAGGTACTGGACGCGGCTGCCTCCTGGGTGGGCGGACGCGAGCCGCCGGGGCGCGTTGCGCGCGGGATCGCCGCGCGCGGGGGCGGTGCCGTGCGTCGTGCGGGCGCGGCTCGGCAGGCTGGCTTCGAGGCACGCCCTCTCGGCCCGCAAGCCAGCGATGGCCCGGACGATGGCGGCCTTGAAGGCGTGCAGGCTCGGGTGCTTGACATCGATCTCGTCGATCGCTTCCTGGAGGTCTTCGATGATGTCGTTGATGTCCTCCCACTGCATAAGGGAGGTGCTCGTCGGTGCCGTGCCTTCCGCCATCTCTCTCGCCCCTCTTTAGCTTCGCTTGTAAGCGGGGTGGCAAAACGGACGGATCTTGTAGGCCTTCCGTTGCTCGTGGTCGATCCGCTTCACGAGGTATAGCGCCCGGGCTCTCTCGAAGTGCTCCTTGCACTCCTCCGAGCAGAAGTAGAAGACGCGGCTGGTCGTGAGGGTAACAAAGCTCGTGTCGTCGTCGATGATTCTGCGACAAATCGGATCCTGGTGCTTCATTCTCGTCATCTCGGTCGATTCATGCTGGCTTCCTGGAACGGGGCGGCCGCGGGGGCTCACTTGCGAAACGGGTTGTGTGTCCATAACCGGCGTTGTGTGCTCATTTTCCGCGGGTTGTTATGCTAAGAACCGTATTGGTACTAATAAACTTTTTCCATTTGCACGATTGGTATGCCCATTTTTGTGGGAGATCGATAGCCCGGATCCGCCTTGCCGATTCGTGTCCCACCACAGCCGGTTTTCTGCCTATCTACCGCGATCCCCGTTTCGTTGTAACGAATGGTTCACCTGCTACTGAGGTGATCCCGACGCGACATTCTAGCCCCGCCTCGGAGGGACTTTTATACTCCCAGATCCGGGAGCAACGCATGAGCACCAGTAACTTCATGGGGTGGGACGCGCCCGGCACGGCGGTCATCACGGGCGCGTCGAGCGGCATAGGCACCGAGTTTGCCGGGCAGCTCGCCGACCAGGGCTTCAAGCTCATGCTCGTCGCCCGTCGCAAGGAGATGCTCGACCGTATCGGCAAGGAACTGGCGGAGAAGGCGAAGGTACGCGTCGAGGCCCTCGCGGCGGATCTCGCGAGGCAGGAGGGCATCGACCTCGTCGCGGCCCGGATCAGGGAGCTGCGGGACATCGACGTGCTGGTGAACAACGCCGGCTTCGGCATACCGGGCGGGTTTGTTGACTGCGATTTCGGCCGCATGCTAGACATGATGGCCGTACACATGACCGCGCCCGTGCACTTGTGCCGCGCCGCTATCCCGGCGATGCTGGATCGGGGCCGGGGCGCGATCGTGAACACTGCATCGCTCTCCGCCTTCAATCCCTCCCCGGGCATGTACGCGCCGACGAAGGCGTTCCTGGTGTCGCTGTCCGAGGGGCTCAACTCGGAGCTCAAGGGGAGGGGCGTCCGCGTGCAGGCCTTGTGCCCCGGTTTCACCCACACGGGCTTCCACGACACGAGCGACGAGCTCAAGAAGATGAAGGCTTCCCTCCCGAAGGGCATCTGGGGCACGGCGGCGGGCGTGGTGGGTGCATCCCTCGCCGGGCTGCGCAAGGGGAAGGACGTGGTCATCCCGGGCCTCGTGAACAAGTTCATGATGGCCTTCCCCAAGGGGCTGCGGAAGAGGGTCGCGGCGAGGCGGAAGCCGTAGCCCGCCTCTACCGCCCTACCCGAGCTTGACGGGAGGGAGGGCGATTTCCCCCGAATCCTCCCCCAAGGCAGCCCGCAGGGCGGTCGACGCGTACCCCGCGCCCCAGTTGCGCCCGTGGCCGACGCAGAACGCGTGGATCGCCCGCGCGCCGCAGCCGTGCTGCCTTCCATCGGGATACGCGTGCCTCGCCGCTTCCAGGATGGCCAGGGCGTAGTCGAGGGCCAGGCGCAGGTACCCCGGTCTGCCCGTGAGCCGGTACAGCAGGCCGAGGGTCGCCGGGCTGGGCAACTCGACTTGCTGCCCCGTGTCCTGCCGGGTGGCCTCGACGGCGGGCATGTCCTTCCGCATGCCGACCGTGTTGTAATACCGAGTGTCACGCCACTTGACGCCAGGCTGAAGAGTGATGTTGATCTGGGCACCGGCGAGCCGGTCGACGCCTTCCCTCACGGGCCCCGAGGCCTCGGCGAGGCCTGGAAGCCGCCCTGCCCGGTGGAGGTGCCACGCGAGTTCGCCGGCGGGATGCGCGTAGGGCGACGCGATGTTCCTGATCGTGGTTCTCACGACGCGCTCGGCCGCGTCGAGGTAGAGGGGATCCCCCGTGGCATCGTGAAGCGCCAGAAACAGGCCGGGCGTGCCGTTGGCGACGTGGATCTCCGCGCGCGTGACCTCGTTGATGTCTTTAGGGGCCGCCCCGGTGAAGGCCCGCGCGTCCTTGTTGAATGCGGCCTCGTTCGCCGACCGGCGCTTGGGGTCGGCCTCGGTGAACTCGCCCAGGTACAGGGGGATCTCTGGTCCGGAGACCACCTGCGACGCCCACTCGCGTGAGTACCGCGTGATGATGGTCGACAGCTCCGTGTTCCCACCGCACGCGAGGCCGAGCCACGCGAGCCGGATTAACCGGAGGTGTTCGGCGATGTTGAGTCCCTTCTTGAAGCCGACGAACTTCGTGCCGAGGTAGAGGCTGGTGAACCGGTTGGTTCCCGGGTCGTACCACCGGAGCCGCTTCGATCCCGTGTCGACTATGTTTGCTGACGCGTCGCGCAACTGGCGCGCGTGCAGCGGTTCCGCGGGATCCATCTCGTGGATCCACGCGAGGAAGATGATGAAGTGCTCCACGCCGTGGTGTACTTCTTGCACGCGCCAGTACCCGTGAACGAGGTGCCGCCTCAGCCAACCGTCCGCGCTGGCGAGCATACGCGTGGCATATGACACGACGTCCGGGTCACCCGCGTGGAGGTGGTACTCCCGCCACGACGTCAAGTAGGTGCCCTCGTCGTGGATGCCCTTCCACGGGATGACCGTGTTCGCCGGGGCACTCTCAGATAGCCACGACTTGAACCACGCGAGGAGCGCCGCGAGCGAGCCGCCCGCCGGCGCGTCGGGCTCGAAGGTGATCGGGTTCATTGCGGACGTAGATTACCTCGGCTCCCGAGCAAATAACCATATTTACTCGCCGGGTGTTGTCTCGAGCGAGCATGAAGAAGGTCACTATTGCGCTTGTGAGCAACTACCCTCGAAAGGACGAGGTGTTCTGGCTGTCGAGGCGCAAGAACCTCGTCGACGCGATCGCTTCGTATCCTGGCATGCCGGGCAATGATCTCGTCCAGTTACAGCATATAAGCATCCGAATCGACGATTTGCTCTCGCCTGGCACAATGGCCGAGCTGGAAGGCGCGGACGGGGCGATCTTGTCCGGCTCCCCGCTTAACTTGAGCGCGATGGACGGGGACATGCGAGAGAAGCCGTTCATCCTTGCACTCGAGGGTTATGTCTTGCGTGCCCGCGTGCCGATCCTGGGGATCTGCTTCGGGCACCAGCTGGTCGGACACGCGTTCGGCTGCAGGGTCGGCAAGTACGCCACGCCGGGGTCGGTGCCGGTGGAGAAGGACGCGGTTGGCGTGCTGCGCGTGGAACCGAGCTTCGACTTGCTGCGGCGGTTCCCCGGCTTCCGGGACGGGCCGGTCGACGTGAGCGTGGAATGGAAGCACCAGGAGGAGGTCAAGCCTGGCGACGAGTTTTCCCGCCAGTTCCTCTCGTACGCGTCGACGCCAGCGTGCAGGATCCAGGCCATCAAGCACGTCGACAGGCCGGTCTACGGCGTTCAGTTCCACCCCGAGAACAGGAAGGACGAGGTTCTAGCGAATGGCAGGTCGCCGCGGCAGGACGGGCAGGCCATCCTGCACGGCTTCCTCGACATGGTGGTCGAAGCCACAATGAAAGGGAACAGCGGCTAGGCTCACTGCTCGACGACGAGGCCGTCGTAGGTGACCTCGACGCCGTGCGGCGCCATAATCGCCACGACGTCGTCGTAGGGCAGGTTCCACTGGTGCGAGAAGTGGTGGGCGAAGAACCTGACGCCGGGGGACAGGAGGCCGCGGGAAACGAACTCGGCATGGGCCTCGAGGAAGCTCTCGTTCGAATGGTGCCCGCCGCCGCCAGGCTTGAGGCCGACCGTGCAGTCGAGCGCGACCACGTCCATCTTGACGCCGAGTGACTCGAGGTACTCCCACTCGGCCTCATGCCACGTGCCCGTGTCGGTCCCGTAGAGGAGGCGGGTCTCGCCGTCGTCGATGACGTAGTTGAGGCAGAGCTCCGGCTCCTTGTGGTGGGCGTGGATCGTGTGCACCTTGTACCGGCCGACGTCGAGGGACTGGTGCGGCTCGATGGCCATGGTCTGCAGATGCAGGTACTCGCCGAGCTCCTCGATGACCTCCTCGCGGGTGGGCTTGACGAGGAGGCTCTTCCTCTCGCCGAACGTCTCCATCAAGACGTCACGCATCTGCTCCTCGAACTTCTCGATGCTGTTCGTGTTCCCCCACACGGTCATCCTTCCGAGCGTGCCGTCACGGCGAGAGTCGAGCTTCCGATGGATGAGGTCGTATGTGAATAGATGATCCATGTGGGAATGCGTGAGCAAGAGGTTCTCGACCCTCGTGAGGTCGGCGTTGAACCGCACGCTCTGGGCCGCCGCGTCGGGCCCGAAGTCGACGAGCAAGTCGTCGTTCACCAGGGCGCTCGACCGGCTCCGGAGGTTCCGACCGCCCAGTCGGCGCGCCCGCTGGCACCGCTCGCAGTTGCAGAACAGCGCCGGGTATGCCTCGGCCGCTCCGGTGCCTAAAAACGTGATGCGCATGTGATCCCAGGAAAGCCCCGGTCTTATTGAAACTGGCATCGCGCGGAAGTCACGTTCGTGTGTCATGCTTTCGATCGGCACACCTTCCCGGGAGGGCTTGATTGCCTGCACTGGCGCCCCGGCGGCTTTGTGCCAACAAGGGCGATCGCGGCGCATGGTTTATGGACACAACACATAAATACTAGTGTGCCAAATCATATTTTAGTTATCCACGAGGTAATACAATTACGTGGCAATGCGACGTAAATACATAAATACTCCCCGTTTACCAATAGATGGTGGAAAAGCCGGGAAATACATCGTGCGTGTAATACGTAATGAACGCGTTAGTACTTGACCAAGAAGGCAAGATCATTAATGGTCATCATCCACAACCACTCCTCGAAGGATTGCGCAATGGCCTCATGGACTGAAGGGCTTGAGACCCCGACGGCAGAGTTATTGAAAAAAAGGGAACAACTCATCGCCGACGGCCAGAAGTTCTTCGAAGCCGGCGATTTCGAGCACTGTTACGACAGCCTCCGCGCCGCGTACGAGATCTCGGCGCAGCTGAAGGACAAGGACTCGATGAAGTTCATCAAGGCCAGGCTCGAAGAGGTGGACAAGCACCAGAAGTCCGACTTCGTCGACAAGCTCACGAGCACGTTCCGCAGCGCGGGCACCAAGAAACGAACCCAGGAAGAGCTGACCGAGGGCCTGGCGTCGGCGGTTGAGGTTGTGATGAACGGCGCGTTCGCGTTGGAAGATAAACTCCTGGAGATCAACAAGGGGCTCACCGACAAGATCGCCGGCCTCGAGGAGCGCCTCGCCATGCGCGAGAAGCTGTCAGAGGCCATGGTCGAGCAGATCGGCGACCTCAACAAGAAGATCGACGATCTCTCGGCGCGGCTGGCCAGCGCGCCCGCGCAGGCAGCTCCCATCGGCATGCAGCAGCCCGCCGGCATGGCACCGGCCGCCGGCATGACCGCCTCGATGGTCATGCCACCCGGCATGCAGCCCGGCGTGCCGCCCGGCGTTGGGGCGCCCCCCGTCCCGGGCATGAAGGGGCCGCCGTCACTGCCGCCGGGTTGCCCGCCCCCGTCCTCGGCACCGGGGGGCATGGGACCGCCACCGAGCATGGGCCCTCCACCGAGCATGGGCCCTCCACCGAGCATGGGACCGCCAGGCCCGCCGAAGACCGCCATCGAGAAGAAGATGCCAGAGAACCCGATGAACCTCCGGGGCTCGCTGATCAACGAGCTGGAGGGCGCCCTGGCGAAGCGCAGGAAGGCCTTGGAGGAGTGAGGCGAAGGTTCCCGCCGCTCAAAGGCTCTTCTCGGCTGCTTTTTGCTCGTCCCACTGGATCGTCGCCCCCGGTTCTATATGCCCTTCTCCCTGCAACCTTGTCAAGAAGTCGAACGCCTCCCTCGTCTCGCAGAGGAACAAGCGTGGCTCGCCGGACGTGGCCATCGCCACGGGCGAGTTCATGCGCGCTTCCGAGACGGGATCGGCCGGGCGCTTCATGAAGGGGATCTCGTGGCACACGTGCCAGTTGTAGACCGTGTAGGCGACCTCGTAGGCCTGGCCGCACTCGGGGCACCGCTCGATGGCGGTCGAGAGCCCCACCTCCTTGCTCGTGCCGCACGAACGGCATTTAAAAAAACGAGAGTCATCGTGGTCCACCGCTCGCCGCCCCTTGGAGGGGGCGGGCACGCTCACGCCAGGACGATCTTGTGCTGGCTGTCGATGGCTAGCCTTGCATTGCAGACCGAACAAGACCCTTTCATTTGGATCCATTCCTCGAGGTGGAGCACGTGCGACGTGGCGCCACAAGACGGGCACGCCGAGGACTCGTCAAAGATCTCCATAGGCTTGGAACAGATGGCGCACGGCATCGGGTTCGGGTGCATCTCGATCTCGATGCGGCCGCCGCCCTTTTTATCTATGTAGAAGAACGCGCCCTTCACGTTGTCGTTCGTCGGGTACAAGTACTTTTTGTTCTCGAGGAAGAGCACTACCACCCCGTCGTCCTTGTCTGTGGCCCACAGCAAGTTCCCCGTCATCAGGCTGTCCCCCTCGCGCATCACGGCCGCCTTCAGTGGGGTTTCCTTTATCTTCTCGAAGATATAGGTGTCAACCGCTCGGGTGTACTCGAGACCGGGATAATCCGCCGAAATCTCCTGCAACAGCTTCTTTACGGAGGATACCAGCGATTTCCTGACGTTTTTACCCGCTGAGACCTTTTTACCCACGTTCTTCACCGTTCCTATCTAATATCTCCGTCGCAACGATATCTAATAAACGTGATGCGGCTTGACGGCGCCCCCACCGGGGCGCTGTCCCGCGAGGTCGGGAGCGCCTTGCGCGCCCGGTTTGCACTTGGTGCGATCTTACGAGGGGAGGTCGGAACGCACGTGCTCTTGATGGGGGGGAAACGAGCACGCTCGCGGGAAAGAGGAGGCAACGTGTCAACTACCCCACGAACGCGACCATCGGGACGGGCGACGGCGGACGCCATCCGGCCGCGCCCGTTCCCGCCAGCCCGTCCCATCCCCCGGCTCTCATTCAAAGTTCGGATCCAGGATCATCTTCAAATTGCATGCCGTGCACGTGTGGTCGCCGATAGCGGAGAAGTCCTCTGTCTTCTTGCAGCGGACGCAGAAGTACGGGATCCTCATGAAGGTGTTCTTGCACTCGGGGCACTTGACCTTGTTCTGCACCTTGCGGAAGATCACCTTGAAGTAACCGTTGCAGCGGGGGCAATGGAAGAGGATCAAACGGCGTTCCTTCTTCATCTCGTGTTCCTTCGCCTTGTCCTCCTCCGTGGTCTCCTCGCTCGGGTCGTAATCCTTACTCGTGAAGATCTTGCCGACCGTGCTCCCGATGCTCGGTTTCTTCTTCTCCTCGGGCGGCTTGGTCGTGATCTCCGCGAACGGCACGTTCTTCCGCTCCGCGATCGCCGAGCCCTCGTCGCCGGGGTGGGCGGCGGTCGGGATGGGGGTCTTGAACAATGTCCCGCA
>JAFGBX010000418.1 GCA_016932935.1 Promethearchaeota archaeon
GTGCATCTACTGCGGCGGCTGCGCGTTCGTGTGCCCCGTCGCCGCCATCGACATCGAGCGCACTGCGGTCAACCATGGCAAGGAGTTCAACGAGCCGTTCTGGCCGAAGATCAAGCAGCGCATCATGGACTTCCGGTCGTTCGTCAAGAAAGACCAAGAGTTGCGGAAGGCATGACGGGGTTCCAGGCTATCTCCTCGTCGTGTGTTTGAAAACGTGCCTCGATCCGGGGGGATCCCCCCCGATCGCATCGGCACCCTCCGAATGTCGGGTCTGTGCTCCCCGGCGCTGCCCCAATCGCCGATACAGACTCGAATAAAGATACAAAAACTTTCCCGCATAACTAGCTACGATAGTTTCGAGATCGACCGAACATGTTCCCACGCCTTGACCACCATATCTCCGGCGACAAGCAAGTGGCCACGAAGCGCTTCCTCGTGCGCAACGTGAGTCTCGAACTGGACAAGGAGAACTGTAGGAATTGTGGTACTTGCCTGAACGCTTGTCCAAACGATGTCATCAAGAAGGGGGCCCCTGGCGCGTCCGTCAAGAAGCCGGGCAAGAACCAGATCATGGCCGGCGTCATGCTCGACCCCGACAAGTGCTCCTACTGCGGCGTGTGCACCTACCTCTGCCCGTACGACGCGCTGCACCTCTACATCGACGGCGAGAGGGTCGCGCCCTCGGCCCTCCAGCTCGTCCAGAAGGAAGCGCTGCCCAGGCTGGTCGCCAAGGAGGTCGCGCTCAAGGACGGCAAGAAGGGGCGGCACTTCATGGACGGCCACCTCGAGTACGCCGAGGAGTCGTGCGAGTCCGGCTGCCGCACGTGCGTCGAGATCTGCCCGACCGGTTCCTTGAAGTTCGAGAAGAAGGAGGGCTGGCAGAAGGAGAAGTTCGTCATCGACCGGGACACGTGCATCTACTGCGGCGGCTGCGCGTTCTCGTGCCCGACCGGCGCGATCAAGATCTTCAGGGAGAAGGTCAACCACGAGGGCAAGTTCCTCGACCCGTTCTGGCCCAACATCGTCAAGCGGCTCGTGGCCTACCACGGCAAGCAAGAGTGACACGGTGACAGCGATGGTCGAAACGATAACGTTCAAGCTCAAGAAGGCGACGGATCTGCCCCTCGAGGTCGAGGCCATCAGCCCGGACACGCTCGCGGGGAAGAAGCTCGACGAGATCAAGAAGATGCTCGCCCACGAGGGCAAGGCCACGCACGAGCTCGGCGCGGTGTTCGACGTCTCCGGCAAGGCGGGCGAGGCGGCGGCCGACACGAAGGTCGTCGTGCAAGGATCGACCATGAAGCTGCGGCGCATCGGCGAGGCCATGAGCGCGGGCGAGGTCGAGATCCACGGCGACGCCGGCATGCACGTCGGCGACAAGATGAAGGGCGGCAAGATCGTCGTCCACGGCAGCGCCGACCACTACGCGGCCAGCATGATGGAGGGCGGCGAGCTCTGGATCGAGGGCAACGCGGGCGACTACCTCGGGGCGGCCTACCGCGGCGAGTGGCGCGGCATGAAGGGCGGCAAGATCTTCGTCGACGGCGACGCCGGCTTCGAGATCGGCGCCTGGATGCGCGGCACGAAGGCATCCCAGGGGAACGGCGAGCCCCTCATCCACGTGAAGGGCAGCGTCCAGCTCCACGCGGGGCACCACAACCACGGCGGCTTCATCATCATCGAGGGCGACGCGGAGGGCAACGCAGGCAGCGAGATGGGGCGCGGCGAGATCGTCGTCCTCGGCAAGACCGAACCCCTCGCGTCCTTCAGCAAGGACGCCTCGGAGGCGGCGGAGCTGGCCGCGCTGGGTTTGAAGGGCCCGTTCACCACGTACACGGGCGACAACGGCATCGACGGCAAGGGCAAGCTCTACCTGATGGCGCCGGGCGCGAAGTCGGTCGCGGTCGACCGGAAGGCCATCTGCGCGATCAAGCCCGCCCCGGCCGCGGCCAAGCCCGCGGCGAAGCCGGCGGAAGGCCCCGGCCCCGCGGCGAAGGTCGTCGCGGAAAAGAAGCCCGGCAAGAAATGACTTCGGGAACGTGAGCCTCAGACACCTTTCCTCGCGCTCGAGTCATCCCCGCACCGCCCTCCCCCCATCTTTCCATCTCTGGTGGGACGTCCTTTTCTACCAGATGCTCCAATTACCACATGAGCGAAAGGCGCTTGCTGGGCGCCATCCTTCCCACGCAGCCCTCCGACAGGCTGCTGGACGCGCTGTCGTCGGCTGGGCGGGCAACGCATTCCCGTCCATGATCCCCTTCTGTTTCTTCCTTCTTTCATCCATCCTGGATTCCTGATTCTCACGAGGCAGACCATATGGTTATTTTACCAGACCATCCGTCACCCATGAGCCATCACGCACCAGAGTGAAACGACGTGGCCAAGCATATCAAGGACTTCTTCCCCGTGCACCGCGAGATGGCGGTGCTTCACATCACCGTGTGATGAAGAGTGTTCACATCTGGTTCGGATGCCCCCTTATATGCTGTCGTCCGAGTATGACGTGGTGCAAGACATTATGAAGCGAACCCCGAGCCGCGGGAACACGACCGCCTTGAAGCTGCTGCTGGTCGCCGCGGTCATCCTGGTCGTCGCGTCGCGTTTCGGCACGAGTATCGCCCGTGCCGATTCCGGGGACGTTTCTTGGACATACGACGTTAAAAACTGGAGACCAACTTCGGGAACCATGTCAGCCGTCGGTGACGTGAACGGGGACGGCAAGCGGGAGGTCATCGTGGGACTTGCTGACCGGATCAGTTGCATATCTGCCCGTGGCACCCTGACATGGAACTACGTTAGAGCAAGCATAAATTACGCAACGCCGATGCTCGTCGACGTGAACCTGGATTCCAGGCTGGAAGTTGTCGTCGCTTCCAGTTCGGCGACCATCTGCATCAACGGCTCCAACGGCGTGTTACTATGGGAACGACTGGGCACGTTCGCCCAAGACGCGTGCGCGGCGGCAGATGTCGACGCGGATGGCGTTCCCGAGGTCATCGTCAGGACGGGAGGAAACGCACTGTGGTGCCTGGAGGGGCACAACGGTTCCACAACGTGGGAATATAGTACCATCGCATGCAGTGGCATCCCTTTCATCGCGGACTTCTTGAATGACGGCTGCCGCGAGGTCGTCTCGGGCACCACGGCCGGCTCGCTGGTATGCTTGCGTGGCACAAATGGCAGTCTCTCGTGGTCGACCGCCCTTTGTGCCTCTGCAATCACCATCCTTGCACTGGGAGACGTGGACGGGGATGGTTACGTAGATATCGTGTCATGTTCCTCCACGATGATCTATTGCACCTCGGGATTGACCCACGGGATGCTCTGGTCGACAACGTTACCTGCGGCTTTTGCCGGGAAGATGGACGTGGCGCTCTGCGATGTGGACAAGAACGGGGAGGTGGAGCTCATCATCCACGGGATAGAGCTGCGCATCTATTCGGCGCGAGACGGCATCTTGTTGAGGAGCTACGACTCGTCGAATCCGTACGATGGGGGCATGCAAATTGCTGATAACAACGGGGACGGATTTCTTGAAATCATTTTTTGCGGTTCGTTAGGTAATGTTGTATCGTTATCCGGGGATCGATCTAGTATCGAGATGTATGCACCGACAGTGTATGTTTCAGTCCTCGGGATGAGGATTCCTGGTCCAGGATCTGCAAGAGGCGTGGCTCTCGCCGATTTAAACAATGATGGATGTTTAGAAGTGTTAACTAACGCATTTTGTTCACAGGGGAGATATTCCGGTTCTTGCATGGATTGTTCTCAACCGTTTGCTTTCTTCGGAACGCGTTTTTCTGCCCAACCAGGGCCGTGGCCATGCTCCAGGGGATCGGTACTGCGCACGAACGCCTATATCGACGTCGACAGGGATAACATCACGGATAGCCTGGAAGAATGCATGGGCACGAATCCCCATTCGAACGACACGGACGGCGACGGCATCACGGATGGGGGCGAGATCGCGCAGGGAAGTGACCCACGTGAATCGATCAACCCGCCAGATCAAGATTACCGCGTGTCGCCTACACACGTGGTGCCTGGGAACGGAACCACGTCGACGATGTTCAACTTCTCCGCGACATACACGCACCCGTCAAACACGGCACCAACATCGATGAAGGTCAATATCGACAACACGGGGCATGCCATGTCCAAGGTGAGTTCGGGGGACAATAATTACACGGATGGCTGCGTCTACACCTATCTCACCACACTTTCACCAGGCAACCATACCTACTACTATGAAGCCTCCACGAGCAATGGGACTATGACTGTTACCTTAAGAACCACGCCTTATCCGGGGCCAACGGTGACGAACGTTGCACCCGTGCTTTCGTCGGGCTTCATGACGCCGCTAAACGGGACTACTTTGACCCAGTTCACGTTCACGGTGACCTACAGCGACGCGGATGACAACCCCCCGGCTAACGTGCGAGTACACATCGACAACTCATCCTACACGATGTCAAAATATGTCAGCGGGGACACGACCTACACGGACGGCTGCACCTACACCTACAGCCGCACGATGCCACCCGGCAATCACTCGTATTGCTTCACCGCCAGCGACGGCTTTACCGACTCGTCCACCTTGGTTTATTCCGGCCCGATGGTGACGACCGATGCGCCAACGTTGACGGCTCCCACTGTTTCCCCATCATACGGAAGTACCCTCACGATGTTCGTGTACACGGTGACCTACACCGATCCCGAGAACAACGCTCCTTTACACGTGTACGTGTATATCGACGGTATGTTGCGCGGTTCAATGTCGAAGCTGAGCAACGGCGATGTCACGTACACGGACGGCTGCGTCTACACCTTAAGCTGCAAGTTGCCACCCGGCAATCACTCGTATTACTTCACCGCCAGCGACGGAAGTATCTCCATATCCACGTTGACTTATTCCGGCCCGATGGTGACGATGGAGGTGCTTACGAACGACGCGCCAACGTTGACCATTCCCGCCGTTTCGCCGTCTAGCGGAAACACCCTCACGACGTTCACGTACACGGTGACCTACACGGATCCCGACAACAACGCGCCGTCGTACGTGCGCGTCTACATCGACGGCACGTGTTACAGCATGTCGAAGCAAGACAGCAGCGACGCCACGTACACGGACGGCTGCGTCTACATCTACAGCCA
>JAFGBX010000419.1 GCA_016932935.1 Promethearchaeota archaeon
GCACGGGGGCTGGACGGGGCCGGGCGAGGTGGCGCCCACGTCGTGGGTGCAAGAGATCCTCGCGTACGCGGTTCGCACCATCCCGCTCGCCAAGATCTACGCCGGCATCCCCCTCTACGGGTACGACTGGTCGGAGGATCCAGCGTGGCAGAACTGGGGGTTCGGTTACTCGTTTTTCGAGAGCCGCATGGCGACGTACGGCGGCAGCACGACCCGCACCGGCGACGGGCGCGAGGTCCGTTACGAGTACACGGACGGTGCCGGGCACGGCCACGTGTGCTACTATTGCGACGCCGAGACCACGCGCGCGAAGGAATCGTTCCTGTCACGGTACCCCCTCGGCGGGTACTGCTACTGGCACCTGTCTTGCGGGGATCCCGCCTACTTCGATCCATGACGTGCCGGCCGCCGTCCCATGTTCAAGTATCCCGTGTGGCGGGAGATCACGCCCGGTTGATCCTGAACGCGGCGGCGTGATGGCACGCCTGCTTCGGGGGCAACGCGACCTTGGTGGCGTGGTAGAGCCCATCTGGGGATGATGACCTATTTCGGCAATATCACGTTGGTTTCATACGACATAAGAGTGGGGGATGCTCGCCCCCTCAAGCGCGTGGAAGGCGGGCGATGGGACGTCACCAAATTTGTGCACTCTTGCATGAGGCAATCGGGTGGCGTCTGGCCGCTCGGTGATCACGTATCCGTCATGATTGTATTCCCACGGCATTCGTTTAATCCACACGATCTCCCGGGGGGGCAAACTTGGGCTTTTAAAAAGGGAGGATAAACGAGGATTGGGGTCGCTCACGTCCAGGAGATCTTGAAGGCGAAGGCGTGATCGCAAGGCTTCTTCTGTGGCAAGGTTACCTTGAGCCCGTGGCTCGTGATGCGCCAATCCAGCTCGCCATCGTGGCCGAGCAGCCCGACCGACGCGATGTCCGAGTCCTCGACCAGGTAGGGCTCCTCGGGGAACTCGTCCTTCGGGGCGGGAGGGGCGGTCAGGGTCTTGATCGTGAGCTCACCGCCCGCTGGCCAGCCGAGCGCGAACGCGTAGAGCGCGTTCCCCTTCGTGACGAACCGGATGTCCTCGGCCGTGTACGGCCTCGTGTAGTCCTGGTCGTCGTTGAACCCGCCGTCCTTCGCCATGCGGGTCGGCCCCTCCTCGGCCACGACCCACGGCGTCGTGCCGAAGATGGCCTCCTCGTTCACGGCGATCCACTTGCCCAGCGCGCGGAAGTTATCCTGGACCTGCTGTGGGATCTCGCCGTTCGCCTTCGGACCGAAGTTGAGCAGCAAGTACCCGTTCTTGGCGATGCGATCGATGAACGCGTGGACGAGGGCCGGGACGGGCGTGTATTCCTCGCGCTCGATGTAAGACCAGCTCTTGCGGCCCATCGACGTGTCCGTGATCCACTTGTAGTGCGTGAGCTTGTCGGCGCGGCCTCGCTCGTAGTCCAGCAGACCCAAGCCTGGTGGCATGTTGAAGTCCTTGTAGATGATCTCGACCTCCGTGCCCCACTCCTCCGCCTTGTTGTAGTAGTAGGCCGCGAGCTTGCGCTTGTACTTGTCGTGGATGCGCCGCAAGCAGAAGTCGAACCAGATCAGATCCGGCTTGTAGGCATCGATGACCTCCACGAGCTTGGCGAGCCAGGTCTCGTTGAACCCCTTGTCCGGGCGGTCGAGGCGCGGGTCGGAGTACCCGATGCCACCCGTGGCGGCGTGCGGCTTGCCGTATAGGTCAGCGTACCTCGGGTCGCCCGTGTCGAGGCCCGGGTCGTGGTTGTAGAAGTACCAGAGGTTGGCGTGGTGGAACGTGCAGATGAAGCGCATCCCTTGCTTGCGGATGGCCCTCTCCATCTCGCCGACGACGTCCCGCTTCGGGCCCATGGCCTTTGCGTTCCACCGGTTCACCTTGCTGTCCCACATGGAGAAGCCGTCGTGGTGCTCGGCGACGGGGCCGGCGAAGCTCGCCCCGGCCTCCTTGAAGAGCCTCGCCCACGCGTCCGGGTCGAACTTCTCGGCCGTGAACTTCGGGATGAAGTCCTTGTACCCGAACTCGTCCAGGGCGCCGTACGTCTCGACGTGGTGCACCCACACGGGGGAGACGAACCCCCTGTACATGTTGTTCGGGTACCATTCGTTCGAAAAGGCGGGCACGGAATAGGGCCCCCAGTGGAAGTAGATGCCCCATTTGCCGTCGTCGAGCCACTGCGGTTGGCGGTGCCGTTTCAGCGAGTCCCATGTCTCCGTGTATGGCATGGTTGCATGGCGGCCGGGGGACAGATAAGCCTTTAGTGGAAGGCCGGAGCGGCCGGGGGCGCCCGCCGGCGTCATCTTTATTATCGTCCGGTGCGACGGTAGATGAAGCGCCTTCCAAGACGTGTCGGGCGAGCCCACCCCCATGTCGCGTTCGGTCAAGATTGCCCTCAGCCAGCTGGGGAACCAAGAAGCGTTCACCCAGGCAGCGCTGGACATGTTCAAGGGGCAAAAGATCGACTGGGACAAGTACGAGAAGGGCAACCCGGATCTGTCCAAGGCGGAATTCTCCAAGATCAAGGACTCGGTCGCCAACGTGAAGGGCTGGGACACGATCGGGTACCAGCGCGTCCTCGGCGGCTTCTTCTACGACTGGGGGATAGAGATCGTCGGCTTCTTCGTCGGCGCGCTGTTGCTCCCGCTCTACATCCTGATCTTCGTGCCGTACCCGTCCGCCACCGGGTACATCGGGATCGCCGAGCGCTTCTTCGCGATGGTCTATTTCTACTTCGACATCGGTACGAGGTACGGGCTCGAGCGGTTCATCGGGGAATACAGGGTGAAGGATCCCAGGAGGATGTTGGGCTTCTTGCAGTTCTACATCTGGTACCAGATGACGACGGGGCTCGTCCAGGTCACGCTCGTCTCCACGATGGTGCTGTACACCCTCCGCGGGACCAGTATGGAGTACCTGGCGTGGATCTTCCTCATCATCTGCCAGAAGCAGTATCCGGGGATGCTGGGCTACTTCCACGAGGCGCTGCGAGGGTTGCAGCAGTTCAAGTACGACAACATCCTCGAGTTCCTCGGCGGCCGCGTGTTCGAGTTCGCGACCCAGATCGTCTTCATCCTCCTGTTCCGCTGGATCGGCCAGAATTACGTCCCCCTGGGCGACCTCATGGGCTGCGCGCTCGGCGCGGCGATCGGGAAGTACGTGGACGACTTCATCAGCATGGCCGTAGGCATGTATTTCTTCAGCCGGGTCATGAAGCCCATGGGCATCAGCGCCCGCGATTGCTTCAGGCGTGACCACATCGACGCCCACGTGATCAAGACGTCGCTCTGGTGGGGCCTCCAGCTGTCCGTCCCGGGCATGATCGGCGCCGCCTTGTCGTTCGTGCACCTGCTCATGTGGCTCACGCTACTCCCCCAGTACCAGCACTGGAACACGATCGCCGGCGTGTCGGATCTCCTGAGCGGGGTCGTCATGGTCGGCAAGTGGCTCAACCTCAAGGCCGCCATGGCCGAGGCCTACCTGAACAAGAAGGTCGAGCTCGCCCAGTACTACTTCGCCAACGCGTACAAGTGGATGTTCATGCTCATGGTAATGTTCCTCGGGCTGCTCGGCGTCTACTTGCCGGTGCTCATGGGGGCGTTGCTCCAGCTCCAGGTCGCCGAGCAGTACCTCTTGGCGGTTCCGTTCATCTTGCCCATGCTGTGCTGGAAGATCGTCGAGTGCCAGCAGGAGAAGTTCGACGACATCATCGTGGGCACGGATCACCCGACAGCGAAGACCCTCTACGAGCTCGCGGGCACCCTGTCGGGGACGCTCTGGCTGTGGTTCAACCTCGGCGTCCTACGCTGGCAGGATCAAGGCGTGAACGGCATCGTCATGCTCTACACGTTCGCCGGGATCGGCTCGTTCCTCGCGTACCTCTTTATCCGGTGGATCTTCTGCGAGCTGCACTCGTTCCACGTCAAGATCCCGGGGTGGCAAGGCCTCGTCGCCCCCGCGCTCGCCACCCTCGCCATCCTCCCCATTAGCTTGTGCTGGCTCTTCTTCGTGCACGTGCCTCACCTCCAGCCCGCGAGCGAGTCCATAGTCTTCAGCATCGTGAGCTTGTTCGACGCGGGGGCGGCTCCGTCCATCGCCGCCGAGTGGGGGCAGATCTTCGCCATCCTGATCACGTTGCTCTTCGCCGTGTTCACTTCCCTCATCCTGTATTTCTTCCTCTACGCGTTTTTTGGCGGGTGGGACGACTTTGGATTCTTGATCTTCTTGAAGGTGTATTCCCTCTCTGGGCCATCCAAACCTCTTGTCAAGATGCTCATCCAGCTCACAGATCTCGGCATCCGGGCATCCAACCGCACGATCAAGCTTCACAACAAGCACCCGATCGACGCCGCAATCCCGTTCGTCCAGAGCGTCGAGCTCCTCATCGAGCGCCAGATCAACGACTTCAAGAGCGCGAGGGCGCAGGCGTCCGGCGAGTTCGGGAGGCCTGTCGACGGCACGGCCGGGGCAGGGAAGCAGCCCAGGGCGTACCTGGTCGAGTTCCTCCGGGACTTCAGGCACTTCTTCACGAAGACGACCCGGCTGCAATGGATAGGGAACGCGTTCTCCCTCGTGCTGTATGGCATCCTGCTCTCGGTCGTCGCGTTCTTCTGGATCGATCCGTCCTTCTTCACGCTCCAGAACATCATCACCATTTACGTCTCGTACCTGGTCGCCGTGCTCGCGGTCGGCATAAGTGGCGTGGCCTTCGCGGCCCGCCGACGCGTTGCGCTCGACCGGGTGGCCCGCGAGGCCGGGACAGCGTCATGATCCCATGCCATCTCGAGATGGAGAGGAGCCACTAGTGCCCTTAAATAGGCCGCGAACGGAATGAGAGTGGGTGAACCCCATGTCATACGTGCCCAAGTACATACTCAAGCGCATGATTCCCGAGGACGCGTTGAAGAAGGTCGGCGACGGCGTCGAGCTCAAGATGATCAACCTCATCACGACGATCCCCATCAGCCAGGCACCCGGCGACATCGTCGACTTGCTCGAGGTGAAGGTCAACGGCAAGGAGCTCTCCCGCGACGAGAAGCTCAAGATCGGCATCAAGTGGGGCGACAAGCAATACACGCTCGACAACATCCGCGACGCGGGCGACGTGCCGGTCAACGCGGAGCTCGTGTTCTCGCTGCCCAGTGCGGGCGTCAACGTCGGGGAGGAGGCCAAGGTCGAGATCTCCGTCCCCCAGTTCAACGTGACCATCGAGTTCTCCCGCGTGGTCAAGTGACGACGGAGAGCCAGAAGGAACGTTAACGCGTCATCCGTTTTACTTTTTTTTTCCACCGGGCCCGCATTTCCCGCTGCTGGTAGAAAAAGGAAGAAAAGAAGAGACTCAGAGGTACAAGGTGGCTTGGCGGATCCCGATATAACCGGATTGGCCGATGGTACTTCCCGCGCCACCTGCGCCGGCGCCTCCGGCGATCCCCGGGAGGATCGCGATGGAGTTGCCGGTCTCGTAGGTCGGGCTCACCGCGTTGTACGTCAGGAAGCCCAGCGAGCAGCCCCCGTTGCCCCCCGCGCCGCCACCACCGCCGCCACCGTCCCCGCCGCCGCCACCTTCCCCGCCCCGGCCGACCAGCGCCTCCGGGAGGATCAGGCCCGGCGAGGCGCCACCGCAGCCGCCACCGCCGCCACTCCCGCCGGCCCCGCCGGCCCCGCCGCCGCCACCATCGCCTCCCCTGCCGAGGTAGAGCTCGCAATCGAGGATCATAGGCAGCGACGTCGACGCTACGCTGTTGAGCACGATGATGC
>JAFGBX010000420.1 GCA_016932935.1 Promethearchaeota archaeon
CCCGGGATAATACACAAATGCAATCCAGGCACGGATAAGCCTGAAATCGCCCATATAAAACAATCAATATTGAAAATTAAGATAAAAGGATTGGAAACGATCACGAACATCCGAAAGCGTGTCAAATTAAAAAGGGCATGTGTAATTTTGTAGGTGGAATCACGATCTACGAGTGGTACAAATGACCTCGGAAAACGGCGAAAACCCGGAGAACGAGGTATTCAAGTCCTTCGGCATCGACGATGACGATGTCAAGATATTGAATATCTACCAGGAAGAACCCGAGATCACGCACGTCGAGATCGCCAAGAGGATCAACAAATCCCAGCCTGCCATCGGGGCGCGGGTGACCAAGCTCCAGCGGAAGCACCTCCTCGCGACGCAGAAGGGCATCAACTTCAAGGCGGTACGCGACAAGATGTTCCTCCTCATCGTCGACCTGCAGACCAAGGATCCGAGGCTAATCGTCGAGGGCGAGTTGCTCAAGTGCCCGTTCGTCATCAACGTGTTCAAGCGGTCTGGCACGAGGAACATGAGCGTGCTGCTCGCCGCGACGAGCATGGCGAAGCTGGAGGCCATCATCGACCGCCACTTCCGGTCGAACCCGGCGGTGCTCGGAGTGGAGACGTCGTTCGTCGTCGACGTGCTCAAGGACTTCGTCTTGCCCATCAACTGGGAGTTCCTCCGGTACGAGGACGTGCCGTGCGGCCAGATCTGCTGCCAGCAGGTCAGGAAGCGGTTGCACGAGGCGCCGGCGGCGGGGCTTGTCAAGGAGTAGCGCGATCCACCCGAAACGGGGGCACGCGTTGATATGCCCCCGCTGCGTATGATAGACGTGCAAGTCCTGCACGCGAAGCACGGGTGAGGAACCACGGCACACGTCATCATGGCGACGCTGAAGGTCAAGGAAGGGAAGCTGGCCGAAGCCCTCGAGATCTTGAAGGACTTCTCGGCGTGGATCGCCCGGAACGAGCCGGGCACCTTGCAGTACTCGATCCACACGGTGAAGGGAAAGGAGACGAACACGATCGTCGTCTACGAGCGGTACAAGGACGCGGAAGCGTTCTCGATTCACGGGAAGCACCTGGGCGAGCAGGCCGGTGGACTCATCGCGTTGCTGGACGGCGGCCTCGACATCAAGACCCTGGTCGATGCTTGAACGATGCTTGAACGAAAGAGGTCGTCTATATCTTGCTCATCCTCTTCCTGGGGAGCACTCTCTAGCCGCGGGGGATGCTTGTCGAAGGTAAGGTAAAAAAAAAAGAAACGTGCCTGCCACCGAGGGAGGAGGGTTCACTCCTTCGTCATTTCTTCCATCAGTTTCGGGAACATCTCCCCGAACATGTCGAAGGACTTCGAGTGATCCTCCGGGGTCAGGACGGGGAAGGTCTCCATCGTGCACACGTCGACCAGGTGCAGCCCGCACGTGTTCGCCTCTACCCAGTCCTCGTCGGCGAGGTCATAGATGAAAACGACGCAGTTATTTGCCACTGAAAATGCCATCGTCCCGTTCTTGAACTTCGCCGCGGCATCCTTGAGCTTTTGCGGCCCAGGATAGCCGGGCATGAAGTTCAGCCATTTCTTGGCGAACGCGTGGGCAGTTCCTGGCTTCCAACGGTATATCGTGACATATCGTGCCATGCAACCACTCTCCTTGTTCTTGCAAGCCTTAATAGGAAAAGATAAGCCTTGCAAGCACCCCTTTCTCCGATGGTTAATAAGTGTTTCGTGCGCGAATGGGAAGAGGGAGGCTTTGCCACTCGATCGTGAAGATACTCCTGCCCCACCTGGCCGTCTCGAGACGATGTTTCTCGTTCATCCTAAGACTCAGCAATCCTTCAAGAATTTGGGCCTCAAGAAGAGAGGAGGAAAGCGTCTATGGCATCATGTTGCTCGGAGGCGGCCTCAGGCAGAACCCGCACTTCCCGAACGACGCGATGGTCTGGTCCCAGCAGTGCTTGTGGTACACGCGGTTGCAATAGGGGCACTCGGCCTTGCAGGTCTCGACGTTCGGGTCGGGCGAGTCCAGCACGTTCCCGCACGTCACGCAAGGGATCTTGTGGCAGATGATGCACGAGATGACCGAGACCTCGAAGATCGCCTTGGACAGGGCGTTGAACGCGTCGATCAGGTAGGATGCGTTCGGGTTCCAGTTCGTGAGCAGCGTCTTGAGGGACGCCTTCATCTTGTCCTCCATGCTCTCCTCGGCGAGTTCCGACAGGAGCTCGATCGTCGGCGGGCTCATGGGGTAGTTCTCCGGCAGCTTGGCCTTGAAGTCGAACGACGCCTCCTGCGTCTTCATGGTGCCCTTCATCTTCACGGTCACGGTCTTGGAGAGGGGATCCCAGTCCACGTCCTTCAAGTTGCTCTTGAGCAGGTCGATCTCGAAGGACATGCGCGACTCCTTGTCGATGAGCCAGTTGATCTCGCGGACGATCGCGACCGGCTCCTTCTCCTCCGCGTTGTCCCAGTTCTGTATGACCTTGAGCTGCTCTGGCGGGGTCTTGATCAAGGCGGCGAGGTTCTGGCTGTACATGACCGCGGGGCGGCCCGGGAAGCCCTTCAAGTCGAGGGTGACGTGGAACTCCTGGAAGCCGAACGTGAGGATCGTGACCTTCACGGCGGTCTTGCTGCCGGGGACGTACGACGCCTCGAACTCGCCGAAGATCCGCTTGAGCTTGGCCTCGATCTCGTTGAGCGACCACAGGCTGCTCTCGAGCTCCCGGACGACGTCCACGACCGAGGGCGGGTTCGCCGCGTCCCAGTCTCGCAGCGTCGAGAGCTGGGCCTCCGGGTTCGGGATCATGCCCCTCAAGTCGTCGGGAAGGCCGACGCGCGGGCGCTCGGGGTAATCGAGGTAGTCGATGTGGACGATGAACGTGCTCTCGACCGAGATCGTGAGGTAGACGTTGACGTCGGCGATAGTCGAGTAGTCGATCGAGTACTCGACCATGAGCTTGTCCAGCTCGGCCTTGAGCGTGGCGTCCCGGTCCGGATCGCCCGTCAAGGAGGTGGTCTCTCCCCCGACGTCCGGAACCCCGCCGCTGCTTCCGCCCCATTCGGCCTCGTCGGAAGCGCCCCCCGAGCCAGCCTTGTGCTGCTCGAGGCCCTCCTCGCTCCATTTCTTGCCGTCCGGGATGTAGACCTTGATGTCGTCCTCGGGCTCAGCGACGCCTTGAATCTTGATGCCCTCGGCAGGCCTGGGCACGGCCTTCACGCCCGACGGCTTGTTACCGGCAGCCTGGAACTCGAACGGCTCGGGCGTGGAGAAGTCGGCGTAGGCCTTCTGGGTGCCGTCCTTGGACTTGGGAGCGACCTTGAGCTCGGTGACGTCCATCTCAAGCGATTTATCGATGAGCAGCTTGAGCTCTTTCAGGATGTCCACTACCCTGGACTCCCCTTTTCTCCAATTAGACAACGATTTAAGCTCGATTTGTTTGCCTAGTAGTTCGGCAATCTCCTTCGAGATGCGGATCTGTGGGGCGCTCGTGGGGAAGTCGTTCGGGAAGAATATCTCGACCGTGTACTGCTTCACGCCTGTTTTTTGAATGACTCCGAACAAATGATAAATGTTCTCGTCGACAGCCCAAAACTCGCTGAATTCGGCGAGGATCTGCTCCGCTTCGTTGAACACGGCTTCCCGGCTCATGGGTGCCACACTTTTTTTAATTTCGAAGAGGATCGCGGCAAGAATCTGCACGTACATGGCACAAGCGGTGCGCATACACCGCTTGTCCACGCGGGCTGCTGATACATGTCCATAACCGGTCTAGAACTTTAAATTGGTTTGCCTGGGAGAAAAGCGGCCGTCGGAGGCGACTCACGCCTTTTGCTTCAGCGCCCAGTACTTGTCCCCGGCGTGATGCACGGTCTTGATCGCCTTGCCCTTGTCCATCGAGACGACGTCTGCGGCACCGAACATGGCCTTCCCGATCGCGATGGGAACCTGGTTTTTCTCGTCGACGATCGCGAGGAAGTCGCCCTTCTCGACGTCGTCATCGATCCTCACGATCCCGGGACGCATCACGTCCGCCCCGTTGGTGATGTACGGGACGGCAGGCTGGTCGACGACGACCCGTTTCATCTTTATCTCCCGCGCGACGTCCACGAACGGGATCCACTCGGCATCCCGCCCCTTTTCCTTGAAAAACCGTGGCACTTTCTTTATCAGGATGACCGCGCCCCCGTTGTCCAGCCCACCCTCCTCGATGTTCTCCGTGATGTAGTCGGCGACCCGCTCGCCGAACTTCCTGGTCATCTCCTCCTTGAAGGCCCGCGTCCGCTTCTTGTCGAGGAACGCCCGGGTCTTGATGGTCACGTCCATGCTAGAACCAATGTTCGTGCCGCCATAAAAACGACGCGGCGGGATTACCCCGCGCGGTCGTGTCGGCGCGACCTATTTTCACCTTCCGATGATTTCAAATGGCGGCCTTCGGAGCGTCACATGGTGGGTTCGGGACCGCCCCCTCGGCACGCCCTCCGACAGAGCTTGACACGGGTATGGCCATGGACATGGAACCTGGCGTCGCCCAGCTGCTCGCTGGCATCGGTTTCTTCTCGTTCGTGTTCGATTTCACGTACGTGCTCGCCATCAAGCGGCGCAACAAGCCGAACGGGGGTGGCAACGGCTCGCAGCTCGTCGTCAACCACAGTTTGCTGGCACGGATAGGCATCGTCGTCCTGGACGTCATGATCTGTCTCTGCTGCGTAATGGTGTTCACGTTCAGGTACGTCCACCCGCTCGTCCCGCGCGTGTGGGCGGGGGAGGGCGCCGCCGTCGTCCAGGTCGTGGGCTTCACGCTCGTGGCCGGGGGCGACGTCGTTCTGTTCCTCGCATACAGGGCGCTCGGCGTGTACTGGGCGTACCCGCTCGACGGCAAGACGGGGAAGCACAAGCTCGTGAAGGAGGGCCCGTACAAGTACGTCCGGCATCCCGTGTATGATTCGTTTGGCATCATCGCGATCGGCTTCGTCTTGCTCTTCCTGGACTGGTTCTTGTTGGTTTTATGCGTCGTGTCGGTCGCTGGCTTGTACGCCCAGGCGATCGACGAGGAGAAGGCGCTCGTCGCCTACTTCGGGGACGATTACGCGTCATACATGCGGGAGACGGGGCGGTTCTTCTCGCGGCGCCGGTCTTAGATCGAGGGGCGCTCCGCCCCCGGTCTTCGATCCATCGGCAAAGAGGCCCCCCGATTCGAGCTATCTCCCCCCGTGCGCGGCGATCTGGCCACCAACGGCAACGGAAAGGCGCCTCATTCGATAGCTTTAAATAGACCTATTTACATTTTAGGAGAGGTCCATCGATCCCGTCGCCCCGTGACGAAGGTAAACCCACCTTGGTAGAAAGCCCGAGGAGAATCGTCGGCTCGCACAAGACGCTCTACAAGGACGAACACCTCGAGTCGGGCTTCGAGGCGAAAGACCGGAACAACCTGGAGGTCTCGTTCGACTACCTCCTGCACAAGGGGGCGAGCAAGGACGAGGAATACTCGATCACGGGCTACATTTTCATCCCGCCGGAGCTCAAGATCACGAAGGACACGTACACGAAGCAGGCGTTCTTCCACGACGTGCAGTCGCAGATACGATTCCAAACGCCCCACTTCCCGTTGAAGTCATACGTTGAATCGGGGAACCAGCTCTCCCCGCTCAACCGAATCCGCGAGATACTGCAAGAGATGCTTCAAGGGAAGTTCGACGACGAAGCAACCAACGATCGCCTCGTGTACGAGTTAAAAATGCACGCGCAGATCGTCCGCAGCAATTTAAAGGGCGAGATCGCCGTCGTCGCTGAGATGTGCTCCAGGCAAGAGTCGTCCGTCTCCATCGCCGAGACCACGAGGGCCATCCTGCACAACGTGAACAAGATACAGGACCAGTTCCACGAGCTCGAGAAGGAGCTCACCTCGATGCAGCTGCCGCGGAAGACGCAAGAGACCTACGCCGCGGCGGACGAGTACGTTTCGTACTACATCGAGCACTACATGACCGTGCTGCTCGAGACCATTAACACCAACACGTGCTTCGAGCCCCTCGTCCCCTCGATCCACGACATCATCGTCCGCCGACAGGAAAGAAGGGAGGCCAAGGGCTACACCCTCGTCATCGATCCGGACGTGGACGACCAGACCAAGGGAAGCAAGAACCTCAAGGTGCACTACTGGAAGAG
>JAFGBX010000421.1 GCA_016932935.1 Promethearchaeota archaeon
ATCCTGCAACGCGTGCATCCCGAGGCGTCGGGTCAGCTCGCGAGCCATGCAACGCGACCGTCATACCCGGTAGACGAGATCCCCATCGCCAGGAACAAGGTCGCGCTCTACATCCTCGCGCAATGGGGGCTGCACTCGATGTACTTCATGATCCTCGTCGCGCTCGGGAGCTTGTACCTGGGCGTTCATCTCGGCTTGAATGCCGAAGAGATCGGCTATTTGATGGCCTTGAGCGGCGTCGTCCGCATCGTCGTCCGCTACACGGCGTTCGTGCCCATCTTGAATAAAATCGGTGACCACAAGACCTCGATCCTGGGTCTATTCTTGTTCTTCGCCGGATTCTTCGGGCTCATATTCGTCCAGCATTGGATCCAGTACTTGATCGTGATGATCGTCACGTCGTTCGGTGCCACGTGCGCGAGGAGCCCGATGAATAGCTTCATCTCACGGAGCGTGTCCAAGTTCAAGCAAGGACGCGTGCAAGGCATCGCCAACTCGCTCGAGAAACTGGCCGAGATCGTCGGCCCGTTGGCCGGTGGATCGATCCTCGCGCTGGTCGGCGGCCCCGGGTTCGGCCTCCTCCTCTTCTTGCTCTCCTGCGCCCCGTTCGCCATGTCCTTCAAGAAGCTGGCGTTTCCCGGCGAGCAAGAGACTCGAGCGCCAAGAGAGGAGTGAACCTCCCATGGCAGGTGGTTGAACTCATAGCCGCCTCGATCAGCCTAATTACCAACGGGGGCGAATAGACCTCATCATGGAAGTACCTCGACCCGCGGCACCGAGGCAGCTCCGCGGCTGGCGATTCTGCGGTTATTCCCTCGGGATCCTCGGGCAGTTCCTCCCGTCCGCCTTCTTGAACGCGTACATCAAGAACTACTACATCTACACCATCGGTCTCGACGCGTCACTCGTGACGCTCGTCACGGGGCTCGGAGTGCTGTTCAACGCGATTTCATCGCCGATCTTCGGTTCGATCGTCGACAATGCCCGCCCGAACAGGCTTGGGAAGCGCCGGCCGTTCTTGCTCCTCGGCATCCCCGCCATGAGCGTCGCCCTCGTCTTGATCTGGCTGCCCCCGCTCCTCTGCACGTCGACGGCTTGTATCGACGAGCGCGTCGTCATCTATTTCCTGCTGATCATCCTCGTGTACTACTTCGGCTTCTCGATCATCAGGAGCTCCTACTTGTCGATGCTCCCCGAGCAGGCGCAAGACGACAGGAATCGCCTCGCGATATCTGGCCTGCAGGGTACCTTCAGCATCGTCGCCACGATCCTCGGCATCCTCCTCCCGAACATCTTCCAGAGCTTGCTCCAGAACCCGAAGAACCCGTTCCACACGAATGACGACGGCAGGCTCTTGTTGACGCTAATCCCCTTGCTGGCCGGGGCGTTCGCGGGGGTAGCCATCGCGGTGACGCTCTTCGCGTTCTTCTCCGTCGACGAGAGATTCCACAAGGCCGGCGAGGCCCGGGAAAGGACGCCGATAGGCGCGGTCTTGAGGGGCATCTTCAAGCCCTTTGGCAACAAGGAGAACGGGCGCTGGCTCGCCACCTCGTTCCTCATGAACACGGCCATGCGCATGATTACGAGCATCCTCTTGCCATTTATGACGTTCGTCCTGGAGCTCGAGCAGAGCGAATTCGTCATCTTGATGGTCACGTTGCTGCCGTTCGCGGGCGCTGGCTTCGTGTTCTGGCAAATACGGGCGAAGAAGGGGTTGAAGCGCGCGTACGTGCAGTCTTCGTTCGTGATCGCCGTCGCCATGGCATCGGCCGCGGTCTTCTTGATCTGGATGGACAAGGCGGTCAAGATCACGCTCGCGTACGCCATCATCGCCGTGTGCTTGTTCTGCCTCGTCGTCGGTTACCTTCTCCCGAACCCGATTATCAGCAAGCTGGTCGACATAGCCCCAGCAGCAGGGACGGAGCAATCCGCGAGCAAGAAGACCCAGGCAGGTGCCTATTTCGGCAGCTATCTTTTCATGCTGAACATCGCCAACACGGTCGGGGACATCATCTTCGGCCTCATCCTCGCGGGTGGGAACGCCTACAACTACGTGGCGATCGCGCTCTTCTTCCCCATCTGCGCCTGCCTCTACCTCGCATCGGCCCTGGTTTTCAGATACAGCAGGATCGAGTGACCTGTTCGATATCAGCGGGAAGATCCCCCCATATCTGCTCCTCACTTGCTCCATCTAACCTTCCGAAATGGTCGAGGTTCCCGGCGTCTGGTCATGTTGACAGCGGATGGCCTCGACTAGATTCTTAGTCGGCCCCACGATAAGGAGCATAACAACCACCTGGTGACGATTCTATGACCGAACCTCACTTAACCAACCCCGGCCGCAAGAAGAAGGTGAAGAGCTTCAAGGACCAGGCCGACACGATATTCGGCCTCGTGTACGTCCTCGCAGTCATCGTGATCTCCATCCCGACGTGGATGGAGGTGTTCTCCGCGCCCGACGCGCGGATCGGCGTCGCGTTCCTGAAGTTCACGTCCCTCTTCACGGTTCTCGCCCGGCCGTTCTCCATGATGGTCTCCATGGGCAATTCCCCGAACGAGCTGCTCGGGGTTGCCTTCCCGGACAACAGCGGCTGGATCCTCGGGTTACAGACGCAGTATCCCGAGATCACGGACTTCAACTCGATGTTCCAGACCTACATCGCCGTGCCCGACTTCTTGTTCCTCGTGCCGTTCGTCTTCCTCGTCCTCGCCCTGGTCTACCTGGGGTACAAGACCCCGCCCGAGAAGAACGTGATCGCCGAGGGCATCAAGTTCGCGCTGAGCCACTACCTTGGCACCCTAGCAGGGTTCGTCATCTTTTGGGGCATCGGTGGAATGATCATGGGCCTGTGGGATCTCGGGTTCGTGATCTCAAGCTTGTTCACGACGTGGAGCACCTATTGGGTCGACCTCTTGCTCTGGATCGGCATATCGGTGTTCCTGGTCGCCGTCGGCAATTTCGCCGCGGGGAAGCGGCCACCTATCGGGAGGGAGGCCGCCGAGTACCTGGTCAGCTCGTTGCAGGAGCCGACGCCCCGCGCGTTCCCCGTGCAGGAGCGGGTTTTCATGCCCCCGGCCGCATCCACTGCCGCCGTTCGGGGTGCCGGGGCGGCAACGGCCATCACCGCGATGCAAGCGCGCAAGTACTGCGAGTATTGCGGAGCAAAGATCGAGCAAGAGGCG
>JAFGBX010000422.1 GCA_016932935.1 Promethearchaeota archaeon
CGACGAGAAACAAGGCAGCTTCCTTGTACGGCATCGAAAAGTTCGTTTTCGGGTAAGTGGCGACGAATGCGGCTACGAGCGGGCGTTCAAGCGGGACGAGGGCCGACGGGAGCAGTTTCTTGTACACTGCGGGGTCAGCTTCCCAGATGCACCACGCCATCTGGGCGCCCGTGAAGGTCACTCGCTCGTGGCTGAACAGCTGTTTGAATTCTTCTGCGGTTAATCGAAAACTCATATCCTTTCTCCCTCGAGGCAAGTATTGGCCGGGATCATATAAAATCATTCGACATCGCGGCCAAATGATGCGTCTTTCCATCCCAATGCCCCGTGGTGAATCTGAGAAGAAACGGTCTGCCTCGCGCCACTTCACAAATTCTTGCCTCCGTCCGCGTATTAATACGCCAAGTGCCGTGACTCCTTCCATGCGCCCCGTCTCGATCGGCGTGCAGGCCGCGGCCATGATCGACTGTCCGATCCGCGTGCCCCTCATCGTGCACGCCAAGCTCCGCAAGATCGACGTGAAGGATCCCGTTGACCTGGCTGCCGTGCGCCGGGGGAGGCTTATCCACGCGGCCTTCGAGGAAGCGGCCGTCCGTCTCGATGAAGCAGGAAATATCGGCGACGAGGCTATCGCGGCGGCCGAGATCGCCGGAACAATCGCCACCGCCCTGCCCGAGCTCGACATCCGCGCCGTCGCCGCACAAGCGTCGAGCCTCGCCGCTACCATCTCCGCGGCCGTCGCCGGCCGCCCCGGGATCGATGTCGCCCACGAGCGCCGCGTGTCCGTGCTGCTCGTCCCCGGCGTGATGGTGAGCGGCCGCGTCGACACGGTCGTCGAGGGCGAGGACGGGTGGTTGCTCGTCGAGCGCAAGACCGGCCAGCGCCACCCGTGGCACGCCCGCCAGGTGCAGCTCTACGCGGACATGGTGCTGGCCGCCAACTTGTGCCGGCGCGTCGCCCGCCTCGAGCTCTGGTACTCGGGCGGCGAGTCCGGCACGGTCGAGGTACCGCACGCCCCGGGCGAGCGCCTAGAGGCGCTGCGGGCCGGCGCGGCGAGGGGGGTTGCCCTCGACCCTGGCGCGGCGATGCTGCTCGTGCAAGGCGGGTGCGAGGGCTGCCCGCGGGACGACTGCGGGGTCAAGCGGCTCGCCAGGCTAGCCTCATTCCGCGGATAGGATGGCTATCCACACACGGGGTTGGGATGATGGAAAGGCTGCTTCCGTTCCTTCCGACTCGTTGATCTTGGCAGACCCCGCCTTGCCGTGCCCCGCGCCCCCGGCTCTCACGCGATGCACCAACGCATAAATAGCCCGTCATGGTTGTTCCATCCAAGCCATTATCCCCTTTCACGAGTGAACGACATGGACGAAGAAACCTCCAGATCGATGCGATTGGCCATGCTCGCGACCGCGGCATCGTTCGTGGTGTCGCTGGTCGCCTATGCTATGATGGCCGCGTTCTCACCGATCAGCACCTATGCAGACTACGACGCCTTCATCCGGGTTCTCATCGTGGCGATGATGATCCAGTTCATCGTCATGCCGGTCTTGCTCACCTTTTTCGTCAACGATGCAGGCGAGCTGGAAAACTTCACGAGGGAGGGACCGCTAGAAAAGGCCTGGTTGGTCAATTCCATCGGCGTGCTCGCCATGATCATCGCCGGCGCCTTGCTCGGTCTCGCCCTCGCCGAGTTCTACACGGGCTGGAGCGCGATCGACCCGGGCACGGTGTTCGGCCAGGCCCTGGCGACGATGACGTGGGGCATGCTCTTGCAGGCCGCGGGCTTCGGCGTCCCCGTGTTCTACTTCTTGTACTCGAAGAGCCTCGCCAGGTCGATGATACCGTTCAAGAAGGACGAGCTCGCGAGCGACAAGATCGGCATCGTCCTCTCGATCGCCATGCTCTTGCCGCCCGCGACCCTCGTCGCCGCCCCCGTATTCGGCACGCTCGTCGCGGGGTTGCTCGGCATCGCCTCGAACGCAATCGGAGTGGTGTGGATAACCGCCTATTTCATGGCGATCAGGAGGCGGGAACTCCCCGACGTCCCCGAGGACAGCGACTAGGAGGGAGGCACCGTGCATCGCAAGACAAGAACGCGCCTCGTGTCCCTCGCGGCTTGCGCCTTCGTGGCGGGCATGCTCGCCTTGCCGGGCCTACTCCCCGACCAGCGGGCCGGGGCGCTAACCATCGCAATCGATCTCGATGCGGACGCAGGCCCGGAGATCAGGCCAGCCGGGGCGACGGGCAACAAGGCGTTGATCGTGATCCTGCTCAAGTTCACCGATAAGAGTTACAGCGCGGGACACACGCCGGCCTACTACCAGGACCTCCTCTTCAACTTCGGGAACCCGCTGAGCATGGCGAGCTATTACCGCGAGGTCTCGTACGGCCGGCTCAACCTGACGGGCATGGTGACGCCCTGGTTCACATCGAGCCGCACCATGAGCTATTACGGGGCGGACTCGGGGCCGTTCCCCAACATCGACGACCAGAACGGGAACATCTTCGAGCTCGCGAAGGAGGCCGTCCAGCTGGCGGATCCGACCGTCAACTTCGCCCCCTACGACCAGGACGGCGACGGGTACATCGACAACTTGGTCGTCATCCACGCGGGTGAAGGCCAGGAATCGAGCGGCGTTGCGAACGACATCTGGTCGCACCAGTGGGAGATCTGGCCTGCATACACGACGGGCGACTCGGGCAAGAAGGCCGAGCACTACGCCCTGTTCTCGGAGGACAGCCCGGTCGGTGTCATCGCCCACGAGTTCGGCCACGTCCTCGGGTTGCCCGACATGTACGACTACACGTACAGCGGCCAGGTGTTCGTGGGGCGATGGGCGCTCATGGATGCCGGTTCGTGGAACGGCGATGCCCCCGACGATCCCGGGGACAGGCCGAGCCACATGATGGGCTGGTCGAAGATGAAGCTCGGTTTCATCACCCCCGCCGAGCGCGAGGACGTCGGCATCAACGAGGTCGAGACCGTGACGATCATCCCCACGCACAGGCAAGCGTTGCCCTCGGGCTCCGTGCGGATCGCGGTCATCAACATCTCGACCGGCGTCTACTACACGGTCGAGGTTCGCAACAATACGGACGACGGCAGCAACGAGTTTGACCAGGCCCTGCCGGACAGCGGCGTGCTAATCACGTTCTGCAACGACTCCGCGGAGGAGGAGGTCTTCTACGGCAGGCCCGGGGTGTGCGTGGTGCAGAACGCGAAGCCGTCCGACACGAGCAAGGACCACGCGCCGTTCGACCTCGGCCCCGGGGAGGACCCGCAGTTCGACGACCCGCTGCGGAACATCAAGGTGCGCATCCTCTCCAAGAACGCGACGAACGGGGCGTACACGGTGGAGATCAGCCACATCCAGCTCGAGCTGGTCTGGATGTACGTCAACGGGTCGGACGTGTGGCAGACCTTCGAGAACCACCCGTTCACCCTGAACGTGACCCTGAGGAACACAGGGACGACGACCTTGACCGGCGTCATGGGCACGCTCAGCACCACCACGGGGAACGTCACGGTCGTCCCGTCGGCGTCACGCACCTGGGGCTCGATCTCGCCCGGCACCCAGAAGAACTGCACGGCCGCGTTCGACGTGAGCGTCGGGGGCCCGATCGCCGGCACGCCGATGAACTTCACCTTGACAGTGACCGCCTCCGGTATGCCAGCATACAACTTCACGCTGGAGATCCCCGTGCAGAAGGAGGTCACGAACCCGCTGGTCTCGATACAAAACCCAACCAACGCGACACTGCCCTTCCAGGCATTGGAGCCTATCTCGATTTCCGCACCCGCGAACGACACGGGCGGGGGATTTGCAGGCATCTTCAAGGTCTGGTACCGGTACCGGAACGCTGGCGGCTCGGTCGACTCGTGGTGGGTCGAGATGGATTACAACGGCAGCGTCGCGACCGCGATGGCCAGCATCAGGCAGCTGGGTAACTTCTCTGTCGTCGTCCGCGCCATGGACAACAGCGGGAACATCGCGGAGGACGCGGTCACTGTCGTGATAATCGACACGACGCCGCCGAGCGTGCTGCTGAGCGTGAACCTCGGCGACACGGGCGACCCGTCCCACTTCATCATCCTGGGCGCGGAGCTCTCCATCGTCGCGGTCGCCATCGACAACAACGAGATCGCCGAGGTCGACATATCGATCAACGGCGGCGAGTACAACAGCATCCTCGGCTACCCGGCGACCGTGAATATGGGCGTCAACGGCACTGACCTCGCCGGCTATGCCTACCCGTGGACGCCGAGCATCGAGGGAGACCACTTGATCAGGCTGAGGGCCAGGGACGCGTCGGGGAACGAGGCAACCACGGAGTGGCAGATCACGGCGATCTCGCCCCAGACGATCACGACCATCATCGTAATCGTGGTGATCATCATCGTCGTGTTCTCGGTCATCGCCAACCTCACGCGGCGCCGCCACCGGACCTACCGGACGAGGTACTACTACCGGTATTGAGTGGATCGCCTGCTTCCCCGTTTATTTCTTCTCCATCCCTTCGTTTCGTTCGATCTTCTTCTTCACGTAGAAGTCCTTCAAGTCGCGCCACTTGATGTAGACCATCGTGTCGGGTTCGATGTCCTCGGAGACCGTGACGTTTGGCCCGATGATCGAGTTCGCCCCGACGCGGACGCCGGGCTCGAGGTTCGAGTTCGAGCCCACGCTGACGTTGTCGCCGCACAAGACGCCCAGCTTGCGGAGCCCCGTCGGGATGAGGTGGCCGTTCTCCCGCAGCGATATCTCCTTGTGGTCAAGCCGCAGGTTGGCGGCGATGGTCGCCGCGCCGAGGTTCACGTTCTCGCCGATCACGGAGTCGCCCACGTAGCTCAAGTGCGAGATCTTCGTCCCTCCCATGATGATGCTGCCCTTGACCTCGCACGCGTTCCCGATGCGGCACCTGTCCCCGATGTACGTGTTCGGGCGGATGTACGCGTTCGGCCCGATCTCGCAGTCCTCGCCGACGTACACGGGGCCCTCGATGTACGTCCCGCTACGGACGATGGTCCGAGCTCCGATGTAGACCTCGCCCTTTATCTTCACGTTGCTCTCGATCTTGCCGCGCAGCAGCTTCCGCATCTTCGCGAAGTAGTGCTGGTTCGCGTCGAGCAGGTCGTGCGCCCGGCCGATGTCGCACCACCACGCCGCGCCCATGTCGAAGCTCTTGACCCTCCGATTCTCGTCGATGAGGATCTGGATCGAGTCCGTGATGTCGATCCCGCCGCGGGCGTTGGGCCTCGTGCGGGCGATGGCGTCGAAGAGGAGGGGCTTACAGATGTAGATGCCCGCGTTCGTCAGCTTGGAGGGTGATTGACCCGGCTTGGGCTTCTCGATGATGCGGGACGCGAAGCCTTTCGCGTCGATTTCCACGACGCCGTACTCGCTGGGATCCTCGACGTGGGAGATGGCGAGGAGCAAGTCGGCCTCGCCCATCTGCCACTCCTTGAGCATGTCCTTTATCGTCCCGGCCTCGTACTGCAAGTCCCCGTTGACGAGCAGGAAGGGATCCCCGCCCACGAAGTCCCTCGCCAGCGACGCGGCGTAGCCGGTTCCCTTCCCCTTGGTGAAGTCCTGGTCGACGTACTTGATGTTCAAGCTGTGGATGGCCCCGTCCTTGAAGTACGCCCTCAAGACCTCGGACTTGTACCCGACCACGAGCAGGATGTCCCGTATCCCGGCGTCCTTGAGCGCGATGATCGACTGCTCGAGCAAAGGCCTGCCGGCCACGGGGATCATGTGCTTGGACCTGCCGTGGTCGAAGGGGAACAGGCGCGAGCCGCGCCCGGCGACGAGGAGGACGGTTTTCATGTGGCGACCACGTGTGGAGGC
>JAFGBX010000057.1 GCA_016932935.1 Promethearchaeota archaeon
CACCTTGCCCGCGTTGGACTCGAGCTCCTCGACCCAGTTCGCCAGGTGGTCGAAGGACTCGCGGTTCGTGACGTCGAAGACGAGGAGGGCGCCCATCGCGCCGCGGTAATACAACGGGCGCACAAAGGAAAACCTCTCTTGACCCCCCGTGTCCCAGATTTGGAGCTTGGCACGCTTCCCGGCGACTTCGAGCAGCTTGACGGAGAAGTCCACGCCGACGGTCATCTTGTAGGATTCCTGGAAGTATCCTTGCGAGAACCGGACGGTCAACGCGGTCTTTCCCGCCCCACCATCACCTAACACGATGCACTTGAAGAGAAAATCGTATTCCTCCATTGTCTTGCGCCGATCTCGTTCTTGTTGGATGGCCCTTGGTGGCATCGATGCGGCCACCGCGCCACGCGCCCGGCCTCGGCCCTGGATGGCGAGCACCCCGGCGATCCCAGCGGCGATCGGGAACCCACGGCTACAGACGATGTCCCAAGAACACCCGTTCTTGGGTCTAGACTTGCACGTTATACATATTAATATTAATTATACGGCTCGATAGCGGCGTTTAGGCGAGGGAACCTTTCTTGCCGGGGCCGGCGGCCCCGCGAACCCCGGCACGGGGGCCGGGGGGCAACGAAACCGATGGAGAAGGGGAGACATGACGACCCCGGGGGTCTGTTCGTCACCACGCCCGAGATCGCGCGGCCAACGGGCGCCGCCCGCTCCGGCTCGCGCCCGCCCTGGAGGACGGGCGTTCGGCCTGGGCGCCGCCGGCGGGCGACGCATGGATTTAACCTCCGGAGGCGAACGCGGATCCATGGACGGATCCACCATGCCCGTGCTGCGCCGCGCGCTCAGGGGGGACTTCACCGAACGCACCCTGCGCGCCTTCCTCGCGGCCGTCCTGGTCGCCATCGCCGCGCTGCTCACCATTTCCTGGATGCTCTACGAGGCACACAACCCCGGCGACCCGTACAACATCCTCGCACACCAGATCTCGCACCTCGGCAACCCGAAGCGGAACCCGCACGGCTTCATCCTGTTCTCGGCCGCGCTCTGGGTGCTGGCTATCGCCGCCGTCCCGCTGCTGCGGTTCTACCGCCGCGCGCTCCCGCTGCTCCGCGCGCGGGTCACGGGGGTCTTCACCGCCTTCTTCGCCCTGGGCATCCCCGGCACGGCGCTGGTCGGCTTCTTGCCGTCGTCGCTCGACTCGAAGGCGCACCTCGTCGCCGCGGCCCTCGCGTTCGGCGGCATCGGCCTCGCGTTCTTCCTCTCCGGGTTCGGCATCCTCACGAGCAAGCTCCGGAACCGGAACGGGGCGATATCCCCCGCCCTCGCCATCCCCTTCGCCGCGTTCATCGGCTTCGTCGCCTTCGGCTTCGCGGTGGTGGGATACACGGCCGCGGCGGGCATCTTCGACGACGTCGAGGGCACGTGGCTCTCGTTCTCGCTGTGGGAATGGCTGCTGCTCGGCGCGGTGTGCGCCATGTGCGCCGCGACGGGACTCCCGCTCGTTCGGGTCGCGGCCGCTGCGCCCGGGCAATCTAGTGGAAAGGAAACGGGCACGCCCCCCGCGCCACCGGCCGGCCCCGCCCGGCCCAATTCCTGACCCGCCACGCGACGCGGAGACCGTCGTCGGCAGGGTCAAGGGCGCGCCCGTCCCCGACCTGCTGTGCGAGGCGTGCGCGGCCAAGTACGGCGTCGAGGTCGTCGGGTACAAACGGATCTTGTCCGATTAGCGAGAACGAGCCGGGCGCGGGCACGCCCGGGCACGCCCGGGCGGTCATGGCTCCCCGGGGGCCGGCTTGCTGGCGATGGCGAGGTGGAGGCGGAGGCGCCTGGCGACGAGGGGCGCGTCCAGGTCGTCGTCGATCACGCGGACGTGCAGGACGCGGGGGGCGCCCTTGCCGCCACTCGTCGGCCTCCCCGTCACGACGAACCCGCCAGGCTTGTCGTCGATCGCGGCGACCCGGCCGAACGGGATGACCGTGCGCCGCTCGCCGTCGTGGACGACCATCGAATCCCGGGAGACTAGGACCATGGCGGGGCGCCAGCCGTCGCCCGCGCCCGCACGGGTCTCCGCGTCGAACGCGAAGTTCACGGGGCCCGGCGCCCCCCCCGCTTCCCTGGCGGCCGCCGATGCCGCGAGCTGGGACGGCACCGGGGCGAGCAGCGCCCGCAGCGGCGCGGGCCGGGCGGCGCGCGGGACGCGGCGGGAGGCCCCGAGGAGGCGGCGCTCGTCGTCGTCGAGCCGGGCCTCGCACTTCTCGCACAGCCGGCCCGCCGGCACGGCATCGGGCGCGCCGCGAGGCGGGACGGTGCAGCCAGGGCAGCCGGCCCGCGCCCGCCTGGCCGCCGCCGCGGCCGCCCACCTCTTCCTGGCCGCGGGCAGTCGCCGCCGTGCCACGGCGATGGCCAGCACCCCGGCCGCGACGGCGGCGGGGATGCCCACGGCGAGGGCGATGGTGTTCGCCATGCGGCTGGCCGGGTTGTCGCCCGGGTCGAGCGGGTCGGTGCCGCCGTGCACCTCCTCCAGGTCGCTCGCCCCGTCGCCGTCCGTGTCGGCGCTGGTCGGGTCGGTGCCGTGGAGGAAGACCTCGTGGTAGTCGCCGAGGCCGTCGCCGTCCGTGTCGGCGCTGTGCGGGCTCGTGCCGTGCACGTGCGCCTCGTCGTAGTCGCTGAGCGTGTCGTTGTCCGAGTCCAGCCACTGCGCCTCGATGGCCGTTACGTTGATCTGAGCCACGTGCCACCCATCAATATTGGAATAATAAGTGGCGAGGACACAATCTCGATCGAATTCTTGAAGGCCAGCTATACTCCGAATCTGAGATTCTGCCCAGGTCACGTTCCATAGGATCTGCCCCTCGCCATCCATCTTGATCAAGAATGCACGATAATCGATGGGCGGGGGCTGAGCATTGACCCCCGAGAGTAGGATAGTTTCCATAGTAGTGACGATGATACTTCGCTGTGTATCTTCATCGGGGAACGGTATGGTCTCGTGCCATTGCCTGGTGCCGTTGGCGTACCAGCGGGAAACCAGCACATCCTGCCACGTGCTGGAATGGGCGAGGGAATATAAGCACGACGCGCTCGCGGTGGCCGGAGCGTTTTCGACGTATTCCTGGACGTCCCAGTTGTACGTGTCGGCGACCCGCGCGGACAGGAGGTCACCGCCCGGCCCCCACCGCGTGATGGCAGTGTAGGGCAACGAGCCGTGGAAATGGCAGCCGTAGAAGTAGACGTCGCCGCCGGGGGTGAGCGTCATGGCCTTGCCGTATTCGGCATAGCTGATCGGATTGGTGACGCCCCACGTGCGGTTCCAGAGCTGCGTGCCGTCGGGCGCCCACTTGACGAGGAGCATATCGCTCATGGCGCCCATGGCGGGCACCGTGCTGCCGCACGTGTAGACGTTGCCCGCCGGGTCGCACACGACGCCGGTGCCCTCGTCGTCCCTCGATGCGTGGTCGTGGGGGCCCCACGTGCGGCTCCACAGCAGCGTGCCGTTGGCCGCGTACTTGAGCAGGAACAGGTCGTCGTCGCCGGCGCCGAAGCTGTCGGTCTTGCCGCACACGTACGCGTTCCCGCTGGGAACGTTCCCGCTGGGAACGCGCTATCATAGCCGTGCCGTTCTTGCCCGGCGCAAAAAGCCGCTCTTGCCCCGTTCGCGTGCTAGGCACTGTCAGTCCCGGCCCGTGCCCCCGCCGTCCTCGTCGTCCTCGTCGCCGGCGGGCTTGAACTTCTTCAAGATGTCCGCGGTGAGGGGGAAGTCCTTGTCCTCGACGACCTCCCACGTCCCGGCCTTCCCGAGCGAGAGCTGGAGCTTGCCGTTCCATTCCTTGACCCAGCCGTCCTTGATCTCGATGACCCGGTAGACGTTCTTCCCCATGGTCATGACGTCCTTGCCGAAGGCGGAGTACTCGACGGCACCGGTCTCGTCGCCGACGACGAAGGTGCAGACCGACAGCTGGTATCCCTTCTTCGACTGGACCTTCCGAGACTGCCCCTGGGCGCACACGCGCACGCGCAGGCTCGCGTTCGCGTTGGGGGCGAGATCCTTGACTTTCATCGACATGGTGTGTAGCCTCCGTGGACGGGCGATGGTGGGACTGCGAGAGCGCGGCCGGGCAAGGTCGCGGGCGGACTAGGCCGCTCACGTGCTGGCCGAGAGCATCCGCGAGACGAGGTCGGCGAAGACCGTCTCCACGTTCTCCCCGGTCTTCGACGATATCTCGTGGTAGGAGGTGATGCCGTGCTTGTTCATGAACGCGTCGATCGTCCCTTTCTCGACCGGGCGCGCGTCGCCCTTGCAAAGGTCTTTCTTGGTACCGGCGAGCACGACGGGGATCGGCTGCTTCCTCCCGAGCCGGTCGCCCTCGCCCGTGTTGGCTCGGACGATCTCCATCCAAGCATCGAGGTCCTTGAAGCTCTCGGGCGAGCTGAGGTCGTAGAGGAGGATCGCGCCCGACGAGCCGATGCAGAACGGGCCGAGCAGCGTCCGGAAGCGCTCCTCGCCGGCGAAGTCCCAGAGCTGGAGCCGGATCGCGCCTTGCTCCTTCGTCTGGACGTCCTTGATCGCGAACGCGACGCCGATGGTGCTCTTCGTCTCCATGAACCGGTTCTCGGTGAACCGCAAGACGAGGCAGGTCTTGCCGACGCCGCCCTCACCGCAGATCACGACCTTGAATTTGACTTGCAGCATTATTCTCGGCTTATTCTATGGTATGTTCTATATATATCGATTTTTATTCTTGGTTAATTCGAATAGTATCAATGTGATATGAGTAATGCTACAATCGAGGTATAAATATCAATGCGATGCGTTGGTAGCATGTATTGATCAGATAGATCACAATATACAGTCAAAGTGTCTCTTAGAGCACCTCCTTGGTAATCGATCGTGATGGGTAAGAGATCGTTTACGACGTCCCCGAACTTGACTTTCGTGAACACGGGTAATTGTGGTTTATGGGTAATGGGCTCGACAACTCGCGCCGTGGATGCTAGGACAATGCCACGGATGCCTAATAAAGTAAGCCGCGAGAACCTTATTAAATTCATACGCAATCGTAACAGATAACGACAACGAGTGGCGAAAAGAGAACCATGCAATTTCACATCGGCTTTGACGAGTCGCACAAGGAGCGCGGGAAGCTCGGCAGCAACTACCGCACGCTCCGCCAGATCCTCGAGGGCGAGGGCTTCGGCTGCTGGGAGTACTCGTCGTTTCCCATCACGCGACAGTCCCTCCAGAACTACGACATCCTGGTCTTCGCGTGCACGGACTCCAGCAAGTATTCCGCCGAGGAGATCGAGGCGGTAGCCACATGGGTCAAGGAGGACGGGGGCGGGCTGCTCCTGCTCTCCCACGCGGGCGGCGACCGGGGGCGGCGCACGAACATGACCGAGCTGGCCACCCAGTTCGGCATGATCTTCGAGAACGACCAGGTCCTGGACGACATGAACAACTACGGCATCGACAACATGCCGAACATCAGGGCCTTCCCGACCCCCCACCCCATCGTCGAGGGGCTCACGTCGATCTGCTACCGCGCCGGCTGCAGCGTGTCGATCGTGGGCATGTCGCAGTCGATCGCGCTCACCAACCCGAGCTCGAACCCCGGCAACGTCACGATCATCGCCGCGGCGGAACCAGGCGAGGGCAAGGCCGTCTGCATCGGATCGTACGAGATCTTCCGCGACGAGATCAACGGCGGGATCTCCAACCCCGCGTCGCATGCCCAACTGGCCAAGAACATCTTCGCGTGGCTCGTGACCCCCCGGCGGGTTATGCTGCGCGAGGGCGGGGCGGTACCGGCCTCTAACCCTGGCGGTGGCACGCCGCCCGCCAGCTCGGGGTCGTTCGACCCCTACGGGGTGATGAAACCGCAATCTGGTGGTCCAGCAGCGGATCACGGCGGGAAACTCGTCCAGATCACGTCGATCCACGATCTCTTCACCGAGATGCAGAACATCGTCAAGGACATCGACGTGATCCGGGCCCGGGTCATGAACGTCTTCGGCGTCGTCTCTGCCCTCGACAGCGGGGAGGGTGGCGGGGCCGCGGCGCCACCGGCGGCCGCCCCCGCCCCGGCGCCCGCGAAGAAGGGGGCGGGAGCGGCAGGCAAGAAGGGCGAGGACGTCGCCGCGGGGCCGCCCCCGAGCAAGGACGACCTGCTGGCCATGATCGCGGGCATGAAGGGGAAGAAGAAGGAGCCGGAAGCCGGCCAGCGCCCCGAGGGCGCCCCGGCGGCGCCGGGCGGGGCCTCGATGTCCAACCTGCTCTCCGAGCTCAAGAGCGAGGCTAAGAAGAGGGACGTCAACCCCGACGACCTGAAGGCCCTGGAAGTCTCGCAGCCCGGCCTCGGGAAGGTCGCCGACGACAAGGAAGCCGCAGTGATCGCGCCCGCGCCAAAGGAGTACGAGATCACCTCCACCGACAAGCGCAAGAGCAAGGCAGACCTCGAGGACGAGATCGACAAGCTCGAGGCCAAGATCAAGTCGTCGGAGAACCTCAAGGCGTTCGTCGACAAGCAGTTCAAGGACGGCAAGAAGAGCGAGGAGGACCACCAGAAGGAGGCCGGCCGCTTGCTGTCGGACATCGAGCTGGCGAAGTCCAAGGTCGAGGCCTACAAGCGGCTCGCCGCCTCGAAGTAGTCGCGCCCCATCCCCAGGATTTTTGTACCACCTACCTTTTCTCTCCTCGATTCCCATGGCAGGCAAGGGCGGTAGGATAGCGAGGGTCGCGGTTGTCGAGGGTGACGGGATCGGGCCCGAGGTCGTCCGGGAGGGCAAGAAGGTCCTCACGACGATCGCGGCTTGCACGCCGTTCCAGGTGGAGTTCCACGACGCACCCGCTGGCGGGGGGGTGTACAAGCGGACGGGCTCGTCCTTGCCCGAGAGCTCGTTGAAAACCATGGAAGCATCGGACGCCATCCTGTTCGGCGCGATCGGGCTGCCCGACCTCCCCCAGGGCACCGCCGAGATCGCCATCCTCAAGATGCGGCAACACTTCGACCAGTACGTCAACTTGCGCCCCGTGAAGCTGTTCGACTCGCTCCGGGACGTGTGCCCGTTGAAGGACAGGTTCATCGGGCCTGGCATCGACATGATCATCGTCCGGGAGAACACGGAGGGCTTGTATGCCAAGATCGGCGGCCAGATCCATGGCGACGCCGCCGCGAACCTGATGCTCTACACGAAGGTAGGCGTGGACCGGATCCTCGAGTACGCGTTCGAGCTCGCCAAGGCCGATCCCGCCCATGCCAAGGTCACGTCCGTCGACAAAGCCAACATCCTCGCGTGCTCGCAGATGTGGCGCCAGCGCTTCCACGAGATCGCGAAGCATTACCCTGACATCGAGACGGAGGATTTCTACGTCGACGCGTTCTGCCAGTGGCTCATCAGGAAGCCGTACGAGTGCAAGGTGGTCGTGACGGAGAACATGTTCGGCGACATCGTGTCCGACGAGGCGGCCTACCTGCTTGGCTCGCTGGGCATGGCCCCGAGCGGGAACATCAACCCGAAGGGCATCTCGATGTACGAGCCGATCCACGGCAGCGCACCGGACATCGCCGGCAAGGGCATCGCCAACCCGATCGGCGCGATCCTCGCGGTGAAGATAATGCTATCCGAGTCCTTCAAGGAAAACGCCATTGCCAAGGCTGTCGGGGATGCGGTCGAGGCCGCCCTGCTCAAGGGGCGGACGCAAGACATCGCCAAGGATGGCATGCCCACGCTCAGCACGTCGGAGATGGGGGACCTGGTCGCCGGCGAGCTGAGGGCGGCCTTGAAGAAATAGGGATCCAGGCGCGTTTCCCTTTCCTACAGGTTGCCGATCACGGCCTCGGCGAACGCGGAGCAAGAGACGGGGGTCACGCCGTGCATCTGGCGCGCGAGGTCGTAGGTCACGACCTTGCCCTGGATGGTCCTTTCAAGTGCCTTCTTGATGGCGTCGCCCGCCTCGTCCCACTCCATGTACTCGAGCATGAGCGCCGCGGACAGGATGAGGCTCGTGGGGTTGACCTTGTCCTGTCCCGCGTACTTGGGTGCCGTGCCGTGGATCGCCTCGAACAAAGAAACACCATCACCCACGTTCCCGCCCGGCGCGACGCCCAGCCCGCCGACTTGCGCCGCGCACGCGTCGCTGATGTAGTCGCCGTTCAGGTTCGGTGTGGCGACGACCGAGTATTCCTCCGGGCGTAGAAGGATCTGCTGGAACATGTTGTCGGCGATGCGATCCTTGATGACCAGCTTGCCATCGGGAACCTTCCCGCCGAGCTTCTTGTTCACCTCGTCCTCCGTGACGGTCTCGCCGGCGAACTCCGCCGCGGCGACCTCGTACCCCCACGCCTTGAAGCTGCCCTCCGTGAACTTCATGATGTTGCCCTTGTGCATGAGCGTGACGCTGGGAAGCCCGTGCTTGATCGCGTACTTGATGGCGGCACGCACGAGGCGCTTGGAACCCGTCTCGCTCATGGGCTTGACACCGATGCCGCTGTCAGGCCGCACGATGACCTTGTACTCGTCCTTGAGGAACCCGATCATCTTCCTCGCCTCTGGCGTGTCCTTGGCCCACTCGATGCCCGCGTAGACGTCCTCCGTGTTCTCGCGGAAGATGACGACCTGCATCCGCTCCGGGTGCACGACGGGGCTCGGCACGCCTGCCAGGTACCGGCACGGCCGGAGGCACTGGTAGAGGTCGAGCTCCTTGCGGAGGGCGACGTTGAGGCTGCGGATGCCGCCGCCGACCGGGGTGCTGAGGGGCCCCTTGATGGCCACGCGGAAGTGCTTGATGGCGTTGACCGTGTCCTTCGGGAGGTACTCGCCGTACATGGCCTTCGCTTTCTCGCCGGCGAACACCTCGAACCAGGCGATATTGCGCGCGCCATTGAACGCCCTGTTGACAGCGGCGTCGACGACCTTGATCATCTGCGGGGTGATGTCGACCCCGGTGCCGTCCCCCTCGATGAACGGGACGACGGGATGGTCGGGAACGACGAACCGCCCGTCCTCGTAGCCGATGACGTCCCCGCTTTCAGGGTACGTGAGCTTGTCGAACGTGATCATGTCGCTTCACGGCTCTCGTGATCGGTGCTGCGAGCGACGGAATGAATCCACGTTAAAAAGGAGCGGGTATAGCGTGGAGCGAGGGCCGGACGGGCGCGCTCACTCCTTGACGAGGACGCCGTTGATCACGCCGACCTGGCCGGGGCGGCTCGTGACCCGCACCTTGCCGAGCTCTGTCTTGAGGAGGGCGTTCCGGGTGATGACCTTCCGCCGGTTCAGATCCTTGTTCGAGGGGTTCTCGAGCACGTCCTGGATCTTCACGTACTTGGTCGTGGCACCGTCGGTCACGTTGACCATCTGCTCGTGGTAGAGCTTGTTCTTGATGTTGCCCCCGCGGACTCGCTGGCGCTTGACCGAGCGCTCGCCCATCGTGGTCTCGATCGGGTAGCGCCCCATCTCCCGCTTGTGTTTCTTCTGGTTCCGGTGCCTCCGGCCCCCGGAAGGCTTCAGCTTCGAATTTTTCTGCCATTGTGGCACGGTTCATCACGTGAAGGATAGGACATGCTCTCTAATGCGTCGACTAATAAAATGCTCTTTGGTCGTCCCGCGAAGGTTTTGGCTACTTCTTCGGCCGCGCGGGGGCGCCCGGCTTGCGCGCGAGCATCGCGCCCACGAGGCGCGCGGGCTTGAAGGCCTCAGGATCGCCTTCCGGTTGGCCGTTCCACGACCGCGCGAAGGCACGCGCCTCGCCGATCTCGGCGAGGGCCAGCCGCCCGGTCTCCTTGACCTTGGCCGGGTTCACGAACCCGCCTTGGCCGATTCCAGGGCAGGAGGTCGCCGCGAACCGCGCCACCGAGATTTCGGGGCCTTCCCCCGCGGGCTTGAACGAGAATGGGAAGGTCTGGCAGATGCGGGGGCGGGCCGGGTACGCCGAACACGTGTCGCCCGCGAGGAACGTGCACTCGCCCGTGGAGCGCTTGAGCAGCCCCAGGTACGCCGGGCCCCTGTGCGTCTTGAGCGCCGGGAACACCATGCGCTCCTGGACGTCTTCCTGGCTCTGGCCCTCCCCTGGCTCGACCTGGTAGAAGCCCAGCACCTTGAGCATCCCCGCCACGTCGGCCTTCAAGTGCCTGGCGAGCACCCGCACGTCCCTCGGCGTGACGTTCACGATGAGGCCTGGGTACTTGCAGCAAGCCCCACATTTCGTGCAATGGAAGCGGAAATTTGCCAAGGACGACATTGGATGATCATCTATTGAGAGGACGCCACGAGATGATCATCCTTCGAGATTCAATAAAGTTTTTTGAAGGCGCGCCGATCTATAGGTACAGAAGCACTCTACTCGTAGCGGGGTAGGGTAGCCTGGACACCGAATCCTCCGAGGATCTCTGGCCACAAATCCCGCAGGGCTCATAACCCTGAGATCAGTTGTTCAAATCAACTCCCCGCTACCATTTCCTTTTTCGCACCTTTTTCCTGCCTCTTCAGCGGGTTGGAGTACTTTTCGCTCTAGCAGAAACAACATATTGCGCTCACATTCGACAATTTACGAATCACTCCAAGTGTGGGGAAATAAAGGTGGAAAGCAAATCAACAAGGTGTTATTCGATGGTGGTGCATCCCACTCGGTCATCCGCGAGGACGTGGGCAAAGATATCTGCGACATCGTGCCGTTTAAGGATAAGGATGGAGAAAAGGCGCGGAACATCAGCCGAACTGCATGGCCTTCCCGCACTCGGAGCACGACTCACCGCGCTCGGACTTCGTGATGGCGCACCGGATGCAGTAGAACGTGGCGCAGCCTGGGCAGACGTAGGTGGTCGCCTTGACGGGCTCCTTGCACGAGGCGCACGGCAGCTCCCACGTTCGCTCGCAGCCCGGGCACTCGAAGCGGGGCGGTTTCGCCCCCGCGATGCGGGCCTCGCTTCCTTCGGGCCAGATGGGTTCGCCGCACTTGTAGCACGGCTCCTTGCGCTCGGACTTCATGATGGCGCACCGGATGCAGTAGATCGCAGCGCATTCCGGGCAAACGAACGCGGCCGCCTTGATCGCCCCCTTGCAGTGGGCGCACGACAGCTGCCACTTGGCCTTGCAGCTGGGGCACCCGACGACGAGCGGTTCCTGTTCCATGATCCAACCATGGTGGCCATCATCTATGAACGGATCTACACCGAACGCGGTCATCGAGTGGCGGTTCCACCTGGTATTTATGCGCGTCCTTCGTTCCTATCGATGTGGATCCATCGGTGCGTGGTGCATGCTGATATGGGCACGAAGGACGACGACGCGTTCCGCGCGCTCTGCGACGAGGCCGAACGGAACCCGTCGATCATCGGGATGTTCCTCGGTGGCTCGCGCGGGAAGGGCCGGCCCACCCCGCATTCCGACTACGATGTGTACGTCGTCGTGAAGGACGGGCTGGCAGCGGAGGTAGAGGCATCCTTGAGGGGCGAGTCGTCGCCCTTCCACGAGTTCAGCAAGGGGAACGACGTCATCGTGCTGGACGCCGCCGGCTTGAAGATTTACCCGCCGTGGGGCCACGGGGATGACATGGCGTACGATTACTTGCGGCTGAAGGCTTTAATCGACAAGTCGGGTATTGTTCAAGGAATCCTCGATGAGAAGGCGAAAATGCACTTGAACGCCGATATTTTAAACGCGAAGATCGACGCGTACGTCAACTTCTTCTACAGGTCGCTGAAATGCGTCCGTGACGGCTACCTGCTCGGGGCGAGGCTCGAGGCGAACATCTCGATGGGCATCCTCATCGACCTGCTCTTCGCGTTCCACGACAGACCTTCTCCCTATGGCAAATACCTGGAATGGGAACTCGAAGCCTTCCCGCTGGAGAAGCTCCCCATCCAGATCAGCGACCTGTTGATCAACGTGAAGAAAGTCTGGGACAGCGCGGACGTCGATGCCCAGCGGTACTTGTTCGGCGTCGTGGAGCGGATGTCCCGCGACGCGGGCCTCCACGCCCAGATCGATAGCTGGGGCGAGGAGCCGCTGCGGTTCATGCGTGACTTCGAGTTCGGCTTATAGCTGCCAGCTGCCTTTTTTAGGGCACGCGCCCCTGGTTGTCCCATATGCCCGTGCTGCGTGATGGAACGCCCTACGAGATTCGCCAGGTGCAGGTCTCGGACTACGAGGGCGGCCGATACGAGCGCATCCACGAATGGCTCGGCGAGGTGGACGAGTTCCTCTTCATCGAGTTCGACCCGGGCGATCTCGAGAGGAACCGCAAGTCCTGGATCGAACAGGTGAGGGACCAGGGAGACACGAGCCACATCATCATCGCGGCGTTCTTGAACGGGGAGATCATCGGCCAGGCAAACTTGGGACTCAGCAGGGAGGGCCATCACAGGGCCAGGAACACGGGGGGATGGGGAGTGAGCGTCAAGAAGGCCTACCACAACCAGGGCGTCGGCTACCAGTTGCTGCTCGAGATCGAGCGCGTCGCGAGGCGCCTTGGCCTGCACAAGCTCGAGGCGAGCGTGGTGGAACGCAACGAGCCGGCAAAGGCGCTCTACTTGCGAAAGCTGGGGTACCAGGTCGAAGGCCGGCTCCGGGAACACTTCATCCTCGACGGCGGCGAGTATGCCGACGAGCTCAACATCGGGAAGATCCTCGACTAGCGACCTACTTGATCGACCATGGAACGGCGCTTGAACGTCATCATCCTCCACGCGGACCAGCTCCGGGCGCAAGCACTCGGCTATGCCGGCGACCCGAACGCGAGGACGCCGCGCCTGGACGCACTCGCCCGCGAGAGCGCGAATCTCTCGAACGCCGTCTCTTGCTGCCCGCTCTGCAGCCCGGCGCGGGCGAGCTTGCTCACGGGGCAGTACCCGCTCTCCCACCGCGTGATCGTCAACGACGTCCACCTCGGCACCGGCGCCCCGTCGATCGCCCGCGCCTTCAAGGACGCGGGATACGACACGGGATACATCGGCAAGTGGCACCTCGACGGGACCGGGGGCCGTTCCGCCTTCATCCCGAGGGAGCGGCGGCAAGACTTCGATTATTGGTCGGTTCTGGAATGCACCCATGATTATTTTAAGTCCAAGTACTGGGGCAACGATGACGAGCTGCACGAGTGGAAGGGATACGACGCGATCGCGCAGTCGAGGGCCGCGCAAGGATACATCAAGGCGAGGACGAGCGATCCGAACCCGTTTTTCCTCGTCGTGTCGTGGGGCCCCCCGCACGATCCTTACAAGGCGGTTCCCTGGCGCTACAAGCGGGGGTTCCCGCCCCGCCGCATCGAGCTCAGGCCCAACGTGCCGGCTGACGCCCGGAGCCGGGCCCGCAACGACTCGTCGGGATATTATGCACACGTCTCGGCGCTGGACGACTGCTGTGGCATGGTCCTCGACGCGGTCAAGGTTGCTGGCATCGAGGACCGCACCATCGTCGTGTTCACGGCGGATCACGGCGACATGCTCGGTTCCCACGGGTTCCGCGGGAAGCAGGCCCCCTGGGACGAGTCGATCCGGATCCCGCTCCTGGTCAAGGACCCACGGATTCCGGGCTGTAAGGGAAGGACGATCGAGCAGCCGGTTAACGTCCCGGACATCATGCCCACGCTGCTTTCTATGTGCGGTGTTGCCATCCCGGGCTCGGTCGAGGGCCGCGACTTCTCGGGAGTGGTACGGGGAGACGACGATGCTCAAGATGAGGCGGCGCTATTCGCTTCCTACAGCCCGATATGCAACTGGCACGAGACCGGGAGGGAATACCGGGGCATCCGCACCATGCGATACACCTACGTCCGTTCCCTCCAGGGACCATGGCTCCTCTACGATAACAGCACCGACCCGTTCCAACTGGACAACCTGATCGGGAGGACTCGGTTCGTGGACGTCCAGGTCGAGCTGGATGCGCGCCTCGACGCCGCGTTGAGGAGGACGGGGGACGACTTCCGCCCTCGAACCGAGTACCTGGAACGATTCGGGTATCGCGTGGGGCCGGACGGGGCCGTGCCCTACAAGAATTGATCGCCAGGGTGGCGGCCCGTCCCATCTGGCTGATGAGGAAGAGTAACGCCTACTTGAAGATGCGCTCGTACAGCGCCTCGACGACGCCGTCCCTTTGCTTCAACACGAGCTCTGGATCCTCGGACACGAGTATCACGCTCACGATGACCTTGTGGAGGTAGGCCGTGGTCACGAACCGGATCGGCTGGCTGAAGACACCCTTGAACTGCTCCTCCACGTCGGAGAAGGCTTTCTTCGTGCGTTCCGGGTCGGCCTTGGGCAACTCGATGCTGAACGCGTACCGCGTGATCTCCCGCTGGACGAGCTCGTCCTTGAAGTTTCGCGGCCCCCTCATGATCCCCTCGTGCTCGTGGACGGGCAAGGAGAAGTTCGCGATCTTGGAATTGATGATGGCCTGGTTGGAGATGAAATAGTGGCCGCCGGATCGGAGCCTCAGTTTCGTGTGGTTGAGGCTTATCTCGTCGACGATGCCCTCATATTCGTTGATCCGAACGAGGTCTCCGACGTTGAACGGGCGCGTGAGGATGATGTAAATGCCAGCGACGAAGTTCTGGACGACCGTGGTGGCGGAGAGCGCGAACACGGTTCCGATCGCCGTGCTGATGATGAGGGCGACCTCGACCGGGATGCCACCGGGGATCAAGTTCCAAGACATGGAGATGAAGGTGCTGAACACCACCAGCACGACGATCAACCGCACGACAAACCGGACGCCGTTGACGACGTTGGGGGACAGCTTGAACCGGCTGACGAACCGCTTGAGGAAGAACACGACGACCTTGTAGGCGACGAACACGACGAGCAAAACTCCTACGAAGACCGACCACCACAAGAGGTACGAGAAGAACGCCTCGGGGCCCGCTTGGTTCACCGCCATCACGCCGACCCGCCTCCTGGCTTGTTGATCGCGAGCCAGATGTCGTCCAGGAACTTGTCCATGTTCTCTTGGATTGCCTTCATGGTGTCCGCCGTGACGATCACTCGTACTCGCACCCGCCACCCGATCGCCGCGACGAAAAACCGCGGGACGTAGCCGAAGATTGCCGTCCACTTCTTCCCCACCGACTCGAGTAGCCCTTCCATCTTCGCCGCGGGGATCGACAGCTCCTCCTCGATGAAGAACCGGTAGCGGACGACGTTGTCCTCTTGGAGGATGTTCATGTTGCGGGGCTTGCCCCCCGCCTTGTATTCCCTGGGAACCTTGTACACCTGCATGTTCTCGTTCATGGCCACCTTGTTGGGGATCATGGTCGTGACGCCGGTCGTCGCGTCGCGTATCTTTGAGTAGTTCAGCCCGATCTCGATCACGAACCCTTCCAACGAGCCCATCTGGATGTAGTCGCCGACCTGGTACGGGCGCGAGGCGATGAGGTACATGCCAGCAACGAAGTTGCCGATGGCGATTGCGCTGGAAAAACCGATGGTCGTGGAGAAGATGGTGATGAAGTTCAGCGACGTGCTGGGGTTGATGAGGCCGAAGTAGTTAAGGAACACGAACAAGATGATGAACGCCGAGATGATGCGGATCGTGTACATGATCCCGTTGATCGCGTCCTTCGGCGCGTTCTTCCTCTTGCCCAGCTTTCGTTTCACGATGCGCCCGAGTATGGATTGAACCAGCCAGATGATCAGGATGATCCCGACGCCAATAACCGCGTTTATGAGGAACGCGACGATCTCGAATTGAAAAAGCACGATCCATCGACCTTGAAAACGGGAACCACCCATCCAAATGGAAGCGGAACCCAGAATATCTTCTCGGCCAATCAATAATAAACCTTTCCCTTGTAGGCCAGCGATGGTTTGCAGTGGAACGCGCCGTGGGAGAGGATGAGGTCGGATGGGGATGGAGGCGCCTCATAAAGGGGAGGGGATGGATGACTCGCCCTGGATCATCGCATCCGGTTCCGGATATCTCACCGGGGCTTAAGGCTCCATCCCCGTTGGTGGGTTATCACTTCTTGATGTTGCAGGCCCAGCAAGAGGGGTTCTTGGTCTTCTCGATGAACGTGAACGCGTTTTTCGTCCCGTCGTACCGGAGCTCCTTGCCGTAGACGGGGGGCCCGACGTTCTCGTTCCACGTGCCGTCCTTCTTGTACTGGTCGAGGCCCAGCAGGATCTTCACGATCTGCTGGGCTTGCAGCGCCCCGATGATCGAGGTCGTCGTGATGATGTTGGCCATCTTCATCTCCGTGAAGCCGTCCTCCTTGGCGATCTCCTGCCCCGTGCACGAGAACTTCTTGAACATGTTATCGAGATCCTGCGAGGACATGCTGCACTGGATGCACGGGCAGTCCTTCACTTGCGGAACCACGCAGAAGATGCTGCCGAACCACCCGTCGATGCCCGAGTCGACGAACGGGATGTCGTAGTAGTACGAGAACGAGTTGAGCTGGAGGCGGGCCTCCATGTTGTCGAGGCAAGACGCGGTCGCGTCGCACTCCTTGTAGACGTCCTCCTTCACGTCCTCGATCTTGCCGACGATGGGCACGATCTGCGTGCGTCCGAACTCCATAGCGTTCCTCGCGACGATCTCCGCCTTCAGCCGCTTCTGCTCGACGTCTGCCTCCTTGAAGAAGACGCACCGGTTCAAGTTGGACCGGTCGACCGTGTCATAGTCGACGAGGTAGATCTTTCCGAGGCCCATCAGCACTAGGTTCTTCACGAGCTCGTTGCCGGTCGCGCCGGCGCCCACGATGAGCACCGTGCTGGCCCGAATCTTCTCCTGGTCCCACCCCTTGAGGCGCTTCTGGCGGTCGAACAGATCCTGGTTGATGCTCTCGACCCCGAGGATCCCGATGTCGTCCACGGCATCCCCGTTTTGCTTGGTTTCGCCCATGGCACCGCCCCGCGCGGCTCGTGATGCTACCGGTTCATTTCTTCTCCCGCAAGACCGCGTAGCTCACGTAGTGGTAGTGCTTCTCGTCGTCAATCTTGAAGAAAGCCCTCTCGTTCCGGATGGGATCGACCACCAGGGCCACGTGGAACCCCTTGTTGAACATCTCCATAGTCTTGATGTCGACCGAGCTCAGGAACACGCCGAGGTTCGGGTGGCTGTGCCACCAGCCGACGATGATGGAACCCGGGTGTTCCTTTTCCTTCATGACCGACATCTCGCCGACGGCGCCGTCGATCACCTGGGTGAAGATGGCGGATCCCTCTATCAGCGCGGAGAACAAGAAGCCGTTGATCAGGACGTACTCCTTCCCCTTGTGCTTGTAGGCGTTGCCGACGAGCATTCCGATGATCTCGTACTTGTTGTTCTTGCACCGCTGCTCGATCTCGTCGAGGATGCGTTTCTGGATGTAGACGTCGTGCACGTAATCGTTTTTATCCTTGTCTTCATCTGCCATCCGGGATCACTTCACTGGGGCGGCTCTGCTGCTGGTGTCTCGGTTTCGGACACCTGGGATGAGAAGATGTTCGACAGCATCTGGCCGATCAGCGCGAAGAACTTGCCCTTGGCCTCGGAGTCGATGGACGAGAACCCGTATGTCTTCAATACCAAGTTCTTCTCGATCATCTCAGGTTCGAGCGCAACGTCTTTCATGTCTTGCATGTTCGCCAGCACGACCAACCGCCCTTTGCGGACGTTCGCCTTGAGCTTGTCGACGAACTTCCTCGTGCGGCTCACGTTGGACACCCCCGAGCTCACGACGAGGATGACGATGTCCGCAGACTTGAGCAGGTCGACATGAAGCCGGATCTCGTTGACCAGCGGCTCCAGCGTGAACTTGAAGAGGTCCATCTGCTTCACGTTCTGGATGCCCTCGACCGAGACCGACTTCTTGAAGATCTCGTTGTCGTTCTCGTCCAGGGAGAGGATGCCCTCGCCGGGGAAGAAGTCGAACAGGGTGGACTTGCCGACGCCTGGCTCGCCAACGATGACGATCTTGAGCGGCAAGGCGATCATCTCGTCGATGATCTCGTCGAACGGGCGGAAGATGGTGACGTTCCCGTTCCAGTTCTTGATCTGGTCCGCGAACATGCGGTGGAACTCGTTCTTGACCTTCTCGATGCGGCCCTGCACCTCCTCCTCCAGGTCGTCCTTGTCACAGCAGAAGACGAAGAGCATGTCACCCTCGCCGACTGAATATATGAAGCGGATGTCTTGCATGACGAGGCTCTCGATCTTACCACCCTTCACCTCGGAGCTGAAGGACGCCAGTGCGGTGAGGAAGCCGGAGATCAGGTCCTGGTCGACTTTCTTGTCACCGTACTGCCTGGAGTACATCAAAAGGCCGCCCGTGCCTATGACCATAAAATTGCGTATCATGGAGCATCAGTTGGATTCGATCATCGAAATCTTCGTCGATCAATTGCCACGCATCAGCGCTCGCAAACTATTTCTCACATACATCCTAACACATGTCTGAGGCAATAACTTTCTTGGTTTGCCAAGATATAAGATCACCCCGCGCAGCACGTGATCCCCATGAAGACCCAGAGGGTGCAGAGCGAGCTGTCGAGCATCATCGACGGCCTGGTGGATGCGAAAGGATGGCTCCGAGCCGGGATACCCACGGCGGAAGCACAGTTGACTGAACGCGATCCCGTTTCGAAGGACTTACTCAAAGCACACGAGAGGTTCAAGAAACTGCTCGTCGAGCTGGACCTGATCGTCCCGGACACCCAGCCGACGGGCACGATCGGGGAGGCCATTGACGTGAAGGTCGACCCCGGGCAGTTCCTCGTGGTCACGTGCCGGAACGCGTTGAAGGAGAGGGTCGACGAGTTCCCGAACCTCGTCCTCGATCAGGTCACCACCGGGGGCCCGTTGGAGGCCCGGTATTTCAAGGACATCAACCCGAGCATTCCAGACGCGGCCCTGGCGAACATCGAAAGGAAGGTAGAGAAGGCCTTCAGCCAACTGCTGAAGAAAGCGCAAGACAAGGACGTGATCGTCTTGCTGGGGATCGCCGGCGACAAGACGGACGCGCTACTCTTCAAGTCGGAGCAGCTCGTCGCTGCGAGGTCGGGCAAGCCCGTGCTCGCTGTGGAGGTGGACTCCATGCAAGGGCTGTCGGAAAGCGAGTTGATAGCGCGTCTCTCGGGGGCGAAACCGCCGCGTTGAACGTCGCCGACCTCAAGGTGCTGCTCACCCAGAACGTCGGCCTCCAGGTCGACGACCACGGCACCTTCATCACGAGCGTGTGGAAGATCAGCGACAAGGTGCAGAAGCAGATCGTCTTCTTCCCAGACGACGAGACCAAGCTGGTCTATGTCTCGATCCGGTTCGAGGAGCGCTGCGACGACCCGGGGTTCCTGGCCGCGCTGCTGCGGGAGAACCTCAAGCTCTCGGTCGTGAAGTTCTGCATGGACAAGGACGGGCGCTTCATGGCACTCGCCGAGCTGCCGGACGACTTCGTGAGCGACGACCTGATCCGGAGGGCGCTCTATGGCCTCTACACGGCGGCCGGGCGCTTCCAAGAGCTGCTTGCCGCCGCGACCGGGGCGCGGTGACCGCCCCGAAGCGACCCGACATGCCGAGGCGCCGGCCATGCTGCGAGCCACGTATTACCTGGAGACCCACGGGTGCACGCTCAACTCGAGCGACTCGGAGCTGATCGCGGGGATCCTGCACGGCGCGGGGATCGACGAGGTCGGATCCCCTGGCGATGCGGACTTCATCATCCTCAACACGTGTGGCGTGAAGACGGCCACGGAGCAGAAGATCCTCCACCGGATCCGCCAGTACGCCCGGCTCGATGGGAGGATCCTGGTGATCGCGGGTTGCTTGCCGCTCATCCTCAAGGATGACCTCGGGGCGCTCATGCGGCTCGCGCCCGGCTTCGGCGCGATGGTCGGCCCGAGGAACTACCACGAGCTCTCGGGCGTCATCGATGCCCTCCGGGGGGGGACCCGCAACATCGTCAGGATCGACGGGGCATCGCTCGGTGCCAAGGAGCGCCTCGAACCGCGCCGCCCGCATGGCCACGTGGCGATACTACCTATCGCCGAGGGGTGTACGGGGGCGTGCACGTACTGCTGCACCAGGTTCGCCCGCGGTTCCCTCGACTGCTACAACGCATCGCACCTCGTCGACAAGTTCTCCAGGTACGTCGTCGCGGGGGCGAGGGAGGTGTTCCTCACGGCCGAGGACTGCTCCGCGTACCTGGACCCGGCCGAGGGCGTGACCTTGCCCGGCCTGGTTGACCGGCTCCTCGAGAAACCCGGCGGGTACCACTTGCGCATCGGCATGATGAACCCGGGGACGCTCCTTCGCGTGCACGAGCACCTCGTCCGGGCGATGCGGGATCCACGCGTGTTCGCGTTCGCCCACGTGCCCGTGCAGTCTGGCTCGGACCGCGTCTTGAGGGCAATGAACCGGACGTACTCGGTCGCCGACTTCACGGGGATGATCGACGCGTTCAAGGCGGCCATCCCCGGCATCACGATCGCCACGGACGTCATCTGTGGCTTCCCGGGGGAGACGGACGGGGACTTCCAGCAGACCGTCGACCTCTTGCTCCGCATCCGCCCCGACGTCGTCAACATATCCAAGTACGGCCACAGGCCCGGCACGGCCGCGTCCAAGCTCAAGCAAATCGACTCGGGCACGGTCAAGGCGCGCACGCGCGAGCTCACGGCCGCCCACGAGCGGGTCACGATGCGCAACAACGAGGAATGGGTGGGCTGGGAGGGGGAAGCGATCATCGAGGAATACAACGAGAAGAACGGGAACTGGCTCGCCAGGAACCGGTTCTACAAGCCCATCATCGTGGGGAGGGGGATCCTCGGCGGAACCGTGCGGGTCGAGATAACGGGCGCCGCCCCGCATCACCTCATCGGGAAGGTCACGTGCTAGTTCCTCGGTGCCGATCGAGGAAGCCATCCATGGCGCGGCGATAATCCTTCCCACATAGCTCGTCCAGGTAGAAACACGCCATGCACCGCTCGAGCGCCTTGCTCTTCGGGGCGCCGCAGCGGGGGCACGCCGAGATCGTCCCGGGCACGACGGGTCTCGACAGCAGCGGGAAGACCTCGTCGAGGAACTTCTTGATGTTGAAGAGGGTGCCCGGGTGGCCTGCCTCGAGGCCGTTTAAGATGCCCTGGGCCTCGGCGCGGAAGACGTTCTCCCGTGCGTGGGGGCACGCGTTCTCCTGGAACTCCCCGCCGACGTAATACAGGTACAAGACGACGTCATGTTGGGGCAGGTCTTGCAGGGGCTTGATCTTCTTCACGAACGGCGAGGCGTCGTCCTCCATGGCGGCGGATGCCGCGTGTCCCATGCGGTTCACGTCGCCCTTGAACAGGTTGATCAGGAACGTCTCGGCCTCGTCGTTCAAGTTGTGGCCCATGGCGAGCTTCGTGGCTTGCAGGCCGGCAGCGAGGTCGTTGAGCACCCGGCGGCGCAACACGCCGCATATCGAACACGGCTTGCCAACGACCTTCATGGCGTTCTTGAGCTGGCCGCCTCGGCGGCCGTCGCCCTCGCACATGGATCGCAAGGTCGCCGGGTCGGCGGCGGCCGAGACCATCTCGTCGAGCGAAAGCCCGAACTCCTTCTTGAAGGAGAACACGACTTGCTCGATGCCCAGCTCCTTGCAAACCTCCGACGCGATGCGGAGGCTCTCGTCCCGATAGCCCGCGATGCCCTCGTCGACCGTGATCGCGACGGGCGCACGCCCGCGCTTCGCTTGCTGGGCGAGCAGCTGCCCGTGCACCGACGTCACGGCGCGGAGCATGACCGTGCTGTCCTTCCCGCCCGACACGGCGAACGCGACCTTGTCGTCCGGCCCCGCCATCTTGCACCGGGACATGGCCCGCCGCACCCTGTCCTCGATCTCCTTCAAGAAGCACGCCTTGCACACCTTCTCGCCGGAATGGATCCGCTCCATGACGGGGCGGTTTTTCTTGCACCGGACGCATACCGGCGATTCGTGTGTCATTGCGCGGGCACCAAGCAAGGGGAGGTGGTACCGGGGTGCTCCCGACGGTCACCCGAAGGGCATCGTGAAGCCCAACGTGATGCCCGACACGATGAAGTTCAAGAGGATGACCACGAGCGAAACCACGCGTATCACGTTCATGATCACCCGCTTCTTGCCCTCCGTCGCGTCGACCTCGGCCGTGTACTCGACCTCGACCTCCCTGCCGGCGAGGTCACGTTCGCAGAGCTCGAAGGTCACGTGGTCTATCTTGCCATCGCCGTCCGAGTCCGCGACCTGGTAGTCGTGGTGTTCCGCGAGCTCCTCGACGGCCCCGTCCGGGTCTTCACGCCCGGGGAGTAACACGACGCTTAGCACGCCCTCGATGTTGACCGGGCGCAGCTCGCACGTCTTTTCGCCCTTCGAGAGCAAGAACCGCTCCTTGATGTCCTTTTTCTCCTTCCGGGGCTTGATGAAGTGGTTGATGACCTCGTAGACGCACTTGTCCCCGTCGAAGATCGGGAGGGGCATCATGTTGAATATCGTCACGCTGAGTGCTATCTGGAAGAGCCAGAAGAGTTCCGCGTACAAGGTGTTCGGGGCGTTGGGGCCGAGCCAGCTGCCAAGCCAGTCCCGTGGCGGCCACCACCAACCCCCGGAACGGATGCCCATGTAGGCGATGGACTGGTTGTACCCCGGCGGGGGCGGGCCGGTGTTTGCGAGGACGTGGATGTACTCGTTGTTTCGTAGAATGAGTAGGTCTAGCGTATCGTTTTGTGTCGCGATCTCGGTCAAGTAATACGTGAGGTCCAAGTCTATGTCCGCCATGCGCGTCCCGTTGATCTCGAACACCACGTCACCGGCAAACAGGACGCCTTCGTTGTGTCCACCCTCGCTCGCTGTGAGAACGCTGTGGATCGTCAACCCCGGTGCACTCCAGGATAACGAAACCACGCTCGTGAAGTTCACCAGGAGCACGAGCGCGATGCCCGCGAGGATGGCGTTGGAAAAGGAACCGGCTGCGGCTAGCCGGGTCTTTTGCCAGCCCGTGAACTTGCCGCGCTTGTATGCCTTCTCGTCGACCTCGACGAACGCGCCGAACCCGATGATGAAGAACATGCCCATCCCGAGCACTCCAGTCGACTTGACGGGGATGCCGTCCGCGTTGGCTGAGATGGCGTGGGCGAACTCGTGAACCGTGAGTACGAAAAGGATCGGGATGATGAGGTATAGGAAGGTGTTGAAGTCGATCGTGAGCCCCGGCACGATCGGCGTGACCTGGGACGATGGGTCGGGGTTCTCGATGTGCGTCAGCAGGGTCACCAGGTTCGAGATGAACCACCAGAAGCCGTACACGGTGAACGCGAACGACACGAAGATGCCGGCGGTGAAGATGAGCTTCCACGTGCGGGGCGACTTCCTGGCGATCTTGCCCAGCAGCCGGTTGAGCCGCGTCGTCTTCAGCATCGCGAGGAAGGGGAAGAAGACAGAGAGTGCCTTCGACTTCTTGAGGCGACCGAGGATGACGACGAGGGCGGCAATGGCCGCCCAGAAAACGACCGCGATGATGAAGAACGGGTTCGTCACGAGGTTGAAGAGAAAAGCGGCGATGTCGTTCTCTGTCTGGAAAATGGCGGCCACCTCTATCGGTTCGATCCTACCGGATGTGAAGGTCTCGCAAAAAATAAAGGTGCAAACTCTCGACCATATGTGTTATATGGATAAGATACCAGGATTTAAACCAGGTCATCGCATTGTTAGCGAGGAAGCACGCATGCTCGACGAAACGGAACTCTACGAGATGGCAGTCCCAGGGAAGTTCATCGGCAAGGAGATCATAGACGCGGAAGCCAGGCGCATCGGCCTCTGCCACTCGATCAAGCTCAAGGCCGGGCTGGACAAGAAGGGGGTCTTGCACTCGGAGCTGTTCGTCGTCATCAAGGGCCTGGACATCGAGTTCGACGTCCGGTTCGACGACGTCGAGAAGATCGGGAACGTGATCAAGCTGAAGATACCCACCCGGCAAGCGGACGAGCTGCAAGTGAAGGACGCGATCCGCATCCAAGAGGATATCGCAGCAGAGATCAGGGCACGTGCTTCGAAAATATAGGTAGGAAAGGAGATCACTCGTTTATGAAGCGTTTTGCCTGACCACGTCGACCACGCGCTTCAATAGCAGCTGCGCGAGTTCGGGTGGTGCCCACGAGCTCAGCCCGCAGTCGGGGCCGACGTAAGGGAGGTTATCCACTCCGTAGTGCCCGATCGCCTTCTCGAGCGCCGCCCGGATCTTCTCCTCGCTGTCGACCAGGAGGAGCTGATCCTCGTAGCCCGTGCCGACGGCGCGTCCCTCCTCGATCATCTTGCCGATGATGGCGTTATAGTTCGTCCGGCAGATCCCCACCCGCATCTTCTTGCGGTGCTGCTCGATGAGCTTCCGGTCGATCGTGTTCGTCGGATCCGAGGCGAACTCGCACGTGAGCACGTCGATGTTCTTGGCCTGTAGCGGTAGGTGCGCGTCCGCGAGAGAATGCAGGTGGATCTGCGTGTCCACGTCGTCGGGGAGGCCAGCGAGGGCGATGTCGAGGCTCGAGACGAGGTCGGCCTCGTCGACGTTGAAAAGGTCGATGAAACCAAGGGATGGCTCGTCGATGGCAACGATCTTGGTCTTGATGCGCGGGCTGTTGAGGATCGAATTCCTCGCGAACGCGTTGACCGTCCTCGCGAAGTTGTCGAGGATCTCCTTGTAGACCGTGAACCCCATCTCGCTGTGCACGTACAGCTCGATCGGCCCCGTGATGCAGATCTTGAGCTGGATCTGGTTCCTGGACGCGGAGAACTCCGGGATGGCTAATTTTTCCACGGGCGTGCTCTCGACGAAGTGCTGCAGGATCGGCACCTCGGGAACGATGGCCTTTCCCTCGTCGATCAAGTAAGGGGCCACGTCGCTCGTCGGGGAAGGGTAGGCCGCCAGTGGCCTGAAGAACTGCCCGTACATGCTGAAGTGCTGGGGGTAGTTGACGATATCGAGCCCCGTCTGCAGCTTCTTCTGGAAGCTGTACACGATCGGGTCGTAGACCGCGTTCTTCAGGCCCCGATGCTCTAGCAGGACGGAAGCATCCCCGCCGCTTTCGACCAGACTATCGTATGCCTTGAGGTAGTACTGGTCGAACGCGTCCCGCTTGCCTTCGACCAGCGGGAAGCTGCCCACGTCGTCCACGAGGATTTTCCGTGCCATGAATTATAAACCGCGCGCTGGCATTTCAACCTTGTGCATCGGGGAGAAGAGATAAAAACTGCCCGCAAGGTATAAGTCCTCGTTCCGCCACCTCGACCAATAGAAACGAGATGAAACGGTTAAGGAGGGGATCTTGATGGTCGAACTCACCGCCATCGCGCGTATGGTGCTCGAAGACCGGTACTTGCTGAAGAACGAGAGAGGAGAGGTCATGGAAACGTTCGAGGACATGACCGAACGCGTTTCGACGAGCGTGTGCGAGGCGGAGATGAAGCGCATGTCGCCGGGGGAGTTTGCATCGTGCAAGGGAGAAGTAAGCGACATAATGGCGAACCTGGATTTCCTTCCCAACTCGCCGACCTTGATGAACGCGGGCACCACCATGGGCCAGCTCTCGGCTTGCTTCGTGCTCCCGGTCCACGACTCGATAGAGGGCATCTTCGACGCCGTCAAGAACATGGCCCAGATCCACAAGAGCGGTGGCGGGACGGGCTTCTCGTTCTCCGAGCTGCGGCCGAAGGGCGACCTCATCCACTCGACCATGGGCTCCTCCTCTGGGCCGCTGTCGTTTATGAACGTGTTCGACGCCACCACGAATGCCATCACCCAGGGCGGGCGGCGTCGCGGGGCGAACATGGGGATCCTCGACGTGAACCACCCGGACGTGGAGGAGTTCATCGAGGCAAAGGCCAAGGGCGACATCCTCAAGAACTTCAACCTGTCCGTCGCGGTCACCGACGAGTTCATGGGGGCAGTGAGTGACAACCTGGACTTCCCGCTGCTCAACCCGCGCACGCTCAAGGTCGTCCGCAAGGTCCCGGCGGCCGCATTGTTCGACAAGATCGCCCGGTCAGCATGGCGAACGGGCGACCCGGGGCTGGTCTTCATCGACGAGGTCAACCGGAAGAACCCTACCCCGCAGCTCGGCTTGATACGCAGCACCAATCCATGCGGCGAGGTACCGCTCTACTCGTTCGAGTCGTGCAACCTGGGCTCGATCAACCTCGCGAATGTCGCCGACGGGGCCGAGTTAAACTGGGAAAAGCTGCGGACGCTCGTGCGCGCGGGAGTCCGGTTCCTGGACAACGTGATCGACGCGAACAAGTACCCCCTGGCCGACATCGACATGGCGACGAAGGCGAACCGGAAGATCGGACTCGGTATTATGGGGTTCGCCGACGCGCTCATCCTATTGGGGATCAAGTACAACGACAAAAAGGCCCTCGACGTGGCGGGTAAGGTTATGAAATTCATCCAGGACGAGGCGGACGCCACCTCTTCCCAGCTCGGCATCGAGCGCGGCTCGTTCCCCAACTTTGTCCATTCCATCTTTAACGGACTGGTCCCGGCAATGAGGAACGCGACCCGCACCGCCATCGCGCCCACCGGCACGATCAGCCTCATCGCGGGCACCTCGAGCGGCATCGAGCCCATCTTCTCGGTGTACCACAAGCGCGACATCGCCGGGCGGGGACTGGTGGATTACTTCCATCCCTTGTTCCTGCGTCAAATTGCAGATCGCGGTCTCGACGTGGAAAAGATAAAGCAATCGGTCGTCAAGAAAGGCAGCATCGACGTGCCAGGGGTTCCTGACGATTTAAAGCAGCGCTACATCACGGCCTTCGACATTGACCCGGACTGGCACATCACCATCCAGGCGACGTTCCAGCAGCACGTCGACAACTCGGTCAGCAAGACCATCAACCTGCCGGAGTCCGCAACCGTCGAGGACGTGAAGCGCTGTTTCGTGCGGGCGCACGAGCTGCGGACGAAGGGCATCACGGTGTACCGCTACAACTCGGCCGCGAGCCAGGTCTTGAACCTCGAGTGATGGTCTTTTTTTATCCCGGAGGCTAGGAAAACAAGTGTGACATGATCGGGTCGAGACCACATGCTGTCCCAGTTCACCCCGGAAGAGGCCATCTGGTTCGCGCTCCTTGCAACCCTCTTCACCTACGGCGTTACTGCACTCGGCGCCGGCCTCGTCGTCTTTTTCAAGGCCATCAACAAGCGGGCGCTCGCGCTCATGCTCGGGTTCGCGGCTGGCGTCATGATCGCGGCGAGCTTCTGGTCGCTGCTGGCGCCGTCCATCTCGCTCGCCGAGGCGGCAGCCGCGACGACCGGCGTGCCGTGTTGGCTCCCGGCACTGGCTGGTTTCCTCGGCGGGGTGGCGTTCTTGTGGCTGCTCGACAAAATCATCCCGCACTTGCACCGTGACATGCCCATAGAGAGGGCGGAAGGCATTAAAACCTCGAAGGATCGCAGCACGCTGCTCGTCCTCGCGATCACGATACACAACATCCCGGAGGGGCTTGCCGTCGGCGTCGCGTTCGGGGCGATCGCCGCGGGGGTGCCGGAAGCCACGCTCGGCGGCGCCGTCGCCGTCGCGATCGGCATCGGGATCCAGAACTTCCCCGAGGGCACGGCGGTGTCGGTTCCACTCCGTCAGCAGGGGATGTCGCTGGGTAAGAGCTTCCTCTACGGCCAGCTCTCGGGCATCGTCGAGCCGATCGCCGGCGTCGTGGGCGCGCTCGCGGTGATCGCCATGCAGCACATACTCCCCTACGCACTCGCCTTCGCGGCGGGTGCGATGATCTTCGTGGTCGCAGAGGAGCTGATCCCCGAGCCCGTCCTGGAAGGGAACACGCACCTGGCGACGCTCGGCCTGGTGGCCGGCTTCGCGGTCATGATGGTGCTCGACGTGGCGCTTTCGTAGCATCGTGCGATGCGACCGATGGCTGAAGAGTATAAGATCGGGCTAGGCGAAAAACCACGTAACCGCGTCGGAAAAGAAGAGTAAAGCTTAAAATTACCATTCCTCATTGGGGTGATGGGTAGTTTTTTTATACGGAACGCGTAAAACACCGATCAAGTAGTACTCTTCTATCCTATGCATTCTTCAGGGACGATCCTATGACGGCGGGCATTTGCGTCGGCACCTGGGACGACGCGATCGGATTGAAAGTTCACGCCGAATACCCCAATGCATTCAGGAAAGAAAATAGGATCCAGGATTCCCAACTCTTGAACATCTTCAACGAGCGGATCGTTCACGACGTCTCCGGATTCGCCGTTTATGAAGACGCATCCTTCCAAATCGCCACGTATTACACCCCCCTCTCCACCGGCGAGGAATATGAAGACGAGGGGGAGGAGAAAGCGGCCGGGCATGGCATCGTCTTCCTGTTCCTGGACAAGGAGAAAAAGGTCGAGTCGATAAAGGAGCAGTTCATAGAGTTCTCCATCTTCATACTCAAGCTCATTAACAACAACGACTTCCCGGAACTGTTTTTCAACATCATCGACAACTTCTCGTTCCTGGAACCGCTCACGGACGAGCAGCGGGTCGCGGCCCTCTACAACAGCGACGCGCGCGGCTTCATCCTGCAGAAACTCGCCGAGCGGCCGTGCTCCCGCAACGAGCTGGAGGTCTGGCTCAGGCAAGAGTACGACATCGCGGCCATTGACCTCCAGGGCCTGCTCGTGCCGTTCTTCAAGATGGGGATCGTCAAGCAGTCCTACGAGGCCTCCAAAGGGAGGAAGCGAAAGGAGCTGTTCTACTTCCTCGTCAAGGACGTCTACTTGTTCCGCATCCCGCCGAAGCGGATCATCGACGCCGTGAAGAGGGGAAAGATCGATCTCCTGGACGGCGGCTATTACGACGAGGTGAAGGATTTCTTCGAGGAATACGAGCTCACGCCCGGCGAGATCAACAAGCTCGGCATCCTCCTCGCCATTCCCAACCTCTACAAGATCGTGACCATGCTCCGCGAGGATGCGTTCGAGTTGGACGAGCTGCGCATCGACTTCCTCGACCAGTTCAACTACATGCCGTCGAACTTCGCCTACCTGCTGAAGCTGCTCGAGAAGAGCGACATCGTCAAGATCTACAAGAGGGGGGCCGGGAACAAGAAGGTCATCGTGCTCAAGTCGGACATCCAGTTCCAGTTCTTCTTCCCCGAGTACCTCGTCGACAACATCCGCAAGGCGTGGCGCGAGGGGGTGATCGACAAGGGCATCGCGCTGAAGCACCTCACGCTGCTGCGGGACGAGTACCTCGAGAACTTCATGAAGCTCAACGGTAACGGCAAGCATAAGCCCCGGCTGTCCCTTGAAGCTGCCCTCGGTGAGAGCGACGAGGGGATGGTGGGGAGGATCAACATATTGAGGAAGATGGAGCTGCTCCTAAGACTACCTTTATGAGGCTGGCCATTACTCCCCTCGCTTCGATAGCGCCCTTGCGAAGGGCACCAGACCGCCGATCCCGATGATCTCTTGCAGGAACGGTGGCATCTTCTGGATTTCAAACCGCCTCCCAGCGGACGCGTCCTCTATGAACCCGCCGTCCGCGTCCAACCTCAGTGCGTGGCCGTTTTTCACGCACTCGAAGAACCCCGGATCCTTGCACTCGAAGATCGCGAGGCCCGTGTTGATGGCGTTCCTGAAGAATATGCGGGCATAGCTCGGCGCGACGACGGCCTTGATGCCCGCATGCTTGATGGCGATGGGAGCGTGCTCGCGACTCGACCCGCAGCCCATGTTCGAGCCAGTGACCAGGATGTCGGCGGCGAGCGCTTTCTTGTTCTCCAGGAAGTCCTTGTCCAGATCCTCCATGCAATGGATCGCGAGCTGGTCGGGGTCGCTCGTGCTCAAGTAACGCGCCGGGATGATCTCGTCCGTGTTGATGTTGTCCCGGTCGTAGACGATGGCCTTTCCCTCGATGATCATTGCTTTCTCGCCACCTTGGTCGTTGTTTCGAGGTCGTCCGGGGAGCAGATGTATCCTTTCACGGCTGTTGCCGCTGCGATCGCCGGGCTCGCAAGATAGATTTCGGACGACGTGTCGCCCATCCTCCCGATGAAATTCCTGTTGGTCGTGGACACGGCCCGCTCGCCCTTGGCCAGGATCCCGCTGTGGCCGCCGAGGCATGGCCCGCAAGTTGGCGTCGTCACGGCACAATTCGCGCCGACGAGCGTCTCGAACAGCCCTTCCTTGATGGCTTCGAGAGAGACTCGCTGCGTGCCGGGCAGCACGACACAACGAACGCCTTCGTGCACCTTCCGACCCTTCATGATCCCCGCCGCGACGCGGAGATCCTCGATCCTGCCGTTCGTGCAGCTGCCGATCACGACCTGGTCGACCGGGATCCTCATGGCGGAGACCTCGCTGATGGGCTTGGCGTTCGACGGGAGGTGCGGGAACGAGACTTGCGGCTCCAGGTGGCTGCAGTCGACCTCGATCGTGTCCGAGTACACGGCGTCGGGGTCGCTCTTGTACACCTTGTATTCTCGGGAGACGCGCCCCTTGATGTATTCCTCGGTCTTCTTGTCCGGATTCATTATTCCAGCTTTTCCCCCGGCCTCGATCGCCATGTTGCACATGGTGAACCGGCCGGCCATGTCGAGCGCGTCGATGGTTGGCCCCGTGAACTCCATCGCCTTGTAGTTGGCACCTTCGACCCCGATCTCGCCTATCGTGTGCAAGATCAGGTCCTTGCCCGAGACCCACGGGCGCAGCTCGCCCGAGTAAACGAACTTGATCGTCTCCGGAACCTTGAGCCACGCCTTGCCGAGCGCGAAGGCGACCCCGAGATCCGTGCTGCCCATCCCGGTGGCAAACGCGCCGAGCGCGCCGTAGGTGCACGTGTGCGAGTCAGCGCCGACGACCAGGTCGCCGGGTGCCACGATGCCCTGTTCCGGGAGCAGGCAGTGCTCGATGCCGACCGTGCCCGTGTCCCAGAAATGGACGATCTTGTGCTTCCTCGCGAACTCGCGGACGAACTTGCTCTGGTTCGCGCTGGCGATGTCCTTGTTCGGCGTGAAATGGTCGAGCACGAGCGCGATCTTGTTCTCGTCGAAGACCTTGCCCGTGCCGACCTGTTCGAACGTCTTGATGGCCAGGGGAGCCGTGATGTCGTTCGCCAGCGCGACGTCCACGCTGGCGAGCACGAACTCGCCCGGGCCGATCGACGTCCTACCGCACTTGGCAGCAAGGATCTGTTCGGCGATCGTCATTCCCATCTAATCATCACCAGCAGAAAGGATTGTATGATGGCTGATAGTATTCAATATATCCAAACTAATCAACATTAAACATATCAGATTAGCGCCGGTCATGGCCGGCCCGCCTCCTCGTTGTATGGGTCGTCTTCACGAGCCAGCAATGCAAGTTGAAGGACGGGCAAGTAGGTTTTCCGAAAACGAGTTTATACTTGAAATCGAGATTAACCGCGGCTAGTCATCCGTCTCGTAATCCTCGCCGCCAGCGAAGGTGCGCTGCAGCTCCGCGTAGAGGGTGTCGAGCCCGTTGAGCGACTTGGACGAGACGGGCAGGAGCGACGAGATGCTTCCCAGCTCGTTGAACATTTGTGCCATCTGGGCCGCCTTCTCGCGTTCCAACCCCTCGGTGCGAGCCTCGATGGCATCCGTGAGCCGGAAGAAGTCCTCCGACCACTCGACGATCTCGTCGACCCTCGCCTCGCCGATGCTGTCGGCCTTTGCGAGGAGGTTGAGGTGCGGGAGGAAGAACCGGTATTCCACGGCGCTCGACAGCAGCAGCGTGCTGATGAAGCCGGAGGGCTCGCCGCAGAGGCCGGGCTCGAAGAGGAAGCAGATGGCGCTCTTGCTCTTGCCGCCCGCGAGTCCCTTGCAGATGCGCGGCCCCGCCACCCGGAAGGAGAAGAGCTCGATCTGGCCAGGGGTGTCGACGAGCACGTAGTCCGCCCGCGTTTGACTTACTTCATCCTTGATCGCGTTCAAGTGCGTGACGATCAGGTCGGTCGCCGCGACCAGGGCACCGTTCGGGCCGAGATTGTAGTCCTCCATTATCTTGTCGTAGTTAACGTAGTCCCTGACGTCGACGTCTGGCGCGTAGGGGAGCCAACGGGCTCCTGGGTCGAGGTTCACGCATGCGACGCTCAACTCGCTGCTCGCGTTCTTGATCCAGTCCGCGAGGGCGTGCGTGAGCGTGGTCTTGCCACTACCAGCTGGGCCGATGAAGTAGATGAAGTAGATGGGATCCGTCCCCCCATTCGATTGGATGGTGATCGATTATGAGCCCTCTTAGAAATAGGTTTTACGTGGCCGTGCGACCTTGTAGAAGCTCGACCGGGGGATTTCGGGCGGAATACTTCGTCCAAAACGCGGAACGGATGGTGATGGATGGCGGGAGAGTGGGTAAAATGAGCGGGCGTGGCAGGACTTGAACCTGCGGAGGCCGCGTCCGCAACGCGGTGCCCTATCCATGCTAGACGACACGCCCAGTGGTTTCGCATCTTCGTTTTATGAAATCTCTCGATGATCTCGCTGCGATCTACCCATTCAGCCCGAGATCGACGCGTTTTCGAGCCGCAATTGCCAATGGGTGACCATTCATACAAGTGCAACCCCGTTTAAAACGGTTTTTCTTATGCTCCGAGAACAATACAACTTGCGACCGATGGCAAGCCTCGACTGGATCGATGCGGCGGCGATCTGGCTGCCGGCACACAAGTATCGACTCGACCACCTGCTCCGCGACCCGATCGAGAGCTGTCCGGCGTTCACGCTCGCGTTACTCGGTCTTCCACTGGACCAGTTCGTGTTCTGGGAGCGGCCTGGGCCGGCGCGCATCCGCGGGTGGGCCATCACCCACGGCACGCTGGACGCGCGCTCGTGGAACATCCTCCGGGGCGACGAGGTCTGCTTCGAGGCATACTTGCGGAATCTGAGTCCAACGGAGAGCCAGGCATTCGAGTACGTCCGGGAGGAGGAGCGCTCCCACTATGCAAGGTACCTCGACGTGGAGCCCGTGCCATTTGCCTACCGATACGAGATCACGCGTGGCGCGTTCGTTGCCCGATCGATGGATCCGACCTGGCTCAAGGCTCAGGAGACTTGCAAGGTGCAAGCCTTCGAACCGGGACGCGCGCACGATTGGTTCGAGTTCCAGGGATACCCCGCGCAAGAACGCGCGTTCTCGGTCTACCCGAGGTTGGACGGCTCGTGGCTTACAGTCGATGGCAAGATCGTCGCGTCCGTGCACGACGGGCTCTCGATGCTGCCATTCAAAGTCCCGGAGGCGTTCATCAGCGGCATCAAGGTGGCGGAGAGCGCCCGGGGAAAGGGGGCCTGCAAGGCGCTGCTCAACGCGTTCCTCGACCGGCTGTTCCACTCGGGCAAGCTGCGAGCAGGCCTGTTCGTCGACGTTCACAACGAGCCGGCAAAGCGCTGCTATGAGCGCGTGGGCTTCATAAAGAAACAGTTGTATTACAAGGTAGAACTCGAACCGGTGAAATCTTCGAGTTGAGTGACCACCCGCGACCGCAGGTACTTCTCGTGAAGCGCTAGCCAGTCTTCGGGCTGCCGGACGACGACGGCATCGAAGCCGGCCTTCCCGGCCCTTGCCACCACGTCCGCGTTGTCGTCGATCACGATGGTCTGGTGGCCGGGATGCTGCCTCGAAAGCGCCCGGGCCTCGTCGACCTTAAACCGCAGGTAGTTCTCCCATGTCCAACGCCCGTGGCGGGATTGGAAATAGACGACGGAGCTTGCATCGACGAAGTCGTGTTCGCGAAGCCACTTGTCGGTCACTGCCTTGAGCTGTTCGTCCATCCGCCCCGTGACGTAGAAAATCGTGGATCCGGACTGCTTGAACGCCTCCAACGTCTCCCGCGCGTTCCCCATGGGGAGAACTGTCGGCACCCGGGCGATGTCGAACCTTTGCCCCATCGTGTTGATAGTCCCGTCCATGTCCACGAGCAAGAGGTACTTCATTTTCACGCTATTCATGAAACCGGCCCTTAAAAGAATCGAGGTTTTAGCAGCAAAGCGAGCACGGGCGATCACGCGCGGGGGAATGCGCGGTCGGGGCACCTCACGACGCGTTTCTATCGAGCCTGTTGAGAAGATCCTCGATCTCAGCAACTTGCTTCGCGTTCTTCCCAGCATTCGCTGCCTGCAACGCCCGTTTTAAATATGTAACGGCCACATCGTGGTCACCCATGTTCACGTGCAAGACGCCGAGCTGCTTCAAGTCGAAGGCGATGCTCTCCGGAAATCCGAGCTCCTGGTCGATGCTCAGCGCCCGATCATAGCACCCGAATGCCGCCTTCCACAGCCCCAACTTCGAGTAGCAGTTCCCGAGGTAGTCGAGGACGTGGGTTATGCCTTGCTCGTACTGCGTGAAGGCCTCGTCCCTCGGCCCGAGCTTATCCCCCGTTTCGATGGTTTTCTTCAGGAACGGGACGGCCTTTTCGAAGTCTCCTCGCTCGTAATGCACCATCGCTATGTTGTCCGCCTCCTGGTAGACGGCGGACAGATCCCCGAGCAGCTCGCTAACCTTGAGGGCTTCCGTGAACGCTTCGAGGGCCTCCGGAGTACGATCTTGCCCCTCGAGCAGTCTCCCCTTGTTGTGGAGGAGGGCCGCCCTCGCGGACATGTTGCCGAGCTGTGCCTCTAGGCGCAACGCCTTCTCATAGGCGTCGAGCGCCTTGTCTGGTGCCTTGGTCTCCTGGAACACGATGCCAAGCCGGTTCAAGCACGATGCCTGGCCGGCAAGGTTGTTTCGCTTCACGTTCAAGCGATAGGCACGCTCGTAACACTGCATCGCGTCTTCCAGTTGGAAGTTCGCGCGGTACCAGTCGCCGATCAATGCATGGACGTGGCTGGCCTCGTCGACGAGACCGTTTCCTTCCGCGACCGCGAGCGCCTCGTCGAGGTACCGCCTCGCCTCGGTATATTCCTCGCGCGCGAGGCCTATCTCCCCCAGCGACCAGGAAAAGAAACTGGTGAACCGGGGACTCTTGTTTTTCCTTGCAAGTACGAGGCCATTCGTAGCACACCGCTCGGCCGACTTGACGTCGCCCATTGCGTTGTAGCAGTCCCACGCGAGCGTCCATTTCTGCAGGTCGTCGACCGAACTATACATGTCCCGCACCAACCGCATAGATTCAACGGATCGCTCGTCTGTCGACACCACCTGGGGTTGCTCCCCCTTGCCGGGCACGGCTGGAATTGGGACGTCGGGAAACCATTCTTCCCACAAGGACGATATGAACTCCCCGGAGTCCACGTCGATGCGAGCCACGTCAACGTCCTTCGAGCCGAGTTCGAGGAGGAGCTCGTCCGCGGGTATCCGTTCGGGTTGCACCCGCGCCACACCAGTTCCAGCGCCATCATCACCGGCCCGGGCGGTCTTGAAGACACGAGGCGCGAGCCCGCCGATGTGGTTGATCCAGGTGATTTTGCCGATGTTCCCTATCTCACGCAACGTGGGTATGATGTCGAACGCATCGGCGCCTGAATATCCAAGAACCACGATGTGCCGGCCACGGGTGAGGTGAACCATCGCGGGCCGCTTGTACGGTTCGATGGCGAAAAGCTTCCCGTCGGCCCTATCCTTCGCGAGGGCGGTGAGGGTGGTCACGATCGACGACCCCGTGTCCTTGCCCGTGATGACGTTCCGCTTGGATCCGTGCAACTTGTAGACGGGTATGCGCCCGGCTTCGAGCAAGCGCGCGGGATCTGCCCAGCGCTCGAAGTCCTGCCGCGTGATGACGGGCACCACCTGTTGCCTCTGGGAGGCCACCTTCCCCATCGCGATCTCGAGCAAGTAGTCGAAATTGGTGGTCATGACGAGGTGTGGCTTGGTTCCCGTGACCGCTCGAGCGATGAAAAAGTGCAACGCGTTCGGCTCGATAGCGGAGTCGAAGAGGGAGAAAAAAGCGAGCTGGGGGTCGATGTCCGCTTGAAAGAACTCTACCAGCATCTCGTAGTGGAGGTCTTGCAGGTCCATGACGCCTTGCCTCTCTGCTTGAGGGACGCAAGCATCGATCAAGACGTTCATCAGCGCCCTTGCCGATGGGATGCAGGACGGAGGGTTCATGGAAACCCCCGCTCCAATTAAAAACGTGGTTGGATCCCCAACGTCGACGCGTTCGTGGATGGAATCGGCGACGCCCACCCAGGTGGTTGGATTTGCTTCTCCCTCTACACCAGCATTCATAGGAGGATCTGGGCCGGCCGACTATTAATAAGAATCTAGCCGTTGTCCCCCTCCCTACCTTCGAAGGCACCCCGCTCGGTGCCGAGGCGGGCGAATTCGGTTCGCTATTCCGAACGGTACTTGAACACCCGGCCGCGGCTCCTCACGATCACGGCATTCCCGGCGCCTGGCGCTGCCTTTTCGACGCGGCCGATCACCTTGGCCGAGATGCCGAGCCGCCGTGCGGCCGAGATGACCTCCTCCGCGAAGGACGGGACGCACATGACCTCCAGGCGGTGGCCCATGTTGAAGACCTTGTACATCTCGTCCCATGCCACCTTCCCCGCGCTCTGGATCATCGCGAACACGGGCGGCACCTCGAACAAGTCATCCTTCACGTAAGAAACGCCCGATCCGAACCTCCCGCATTTCGTCATGCCGCCGCCGGTCGCGTGGACGAGGCCGTGGATCGACGACTTCAACTCCTTCGCCGTCGCGAACTTGGACAGCAAGTCCTTGACCACGGGGAGGTAGGTGCGCGTCGGCGACAGCAACGCCTTCCCGACGGCAACCGAGGTGCCGGGCACGGCGTCGTCGACGTGGTACGGGCCGGCGTAGGCCAGATCCTTGTCCACGGCGGGATCGACGATCTCGGGGTACTTGGCCACATAGTCGCGGTGCAGCACGGCGTGGCGGGCCATGGTGATGCCGTTCGAAGAGATGCCGCTGTTCTCCTCTCGCTCGTAGGAAGCCTTGCCCGTGCTGGCGATGCCGACGATCGCGTCGCCCGGCACGACGCTCGACGTCTCGATGATCGCGTCCCGGGGGCCGCGCGCCATCACGGTCGAGTCGACCACGACCGTCCGCACGAGGTCGCCGACGTCGGCGGTCTCGCCACCGCAGAGGTACATGGCGATGCCGAGCTTCCCCATGGCGTCGACGAATTCCTGGTACCCGTCGATGACCGCGGCGATGACCTCGCCGGGGACGAGCAACTTGTTCCGGCCGATCGTGTTCGAGATAGTAAAATTAGATACCAGGCCCGTGCAAGCGATGTCGTCCACGTTCATGACCAGCGCGTCCTGGGCGATGCCCTTGAACGCGTTTACGTCTCCACGTTCCTTCCACCACAAGTACGCGAGGATGCTTTTCGTGCCCGCGCCGTCCGCGTGGAAGATGAGGCATTTCGAGTCGTCACCGGTCATAATGTCGGGGATGACCTTGCAGAACGCGGAGGGAAACAGCCCCTTGTCGACCGCCTTGATGGCCGCGTGCACGTCCTCCTTCTGCGAGGAAACGCCGAGGTTCGCATAGGTCATCGCTTTCTTTTTCCCCATGTTCCCATCCCTGAAAGTCTCATTTCAGCCATCTTTTTTTAACGACGTCGATGACGCCTTGCACGAGCTCGGGGGCCAGGCCGATATAATTGCCGGGATCGAGGATGCGTTCGAGTTCCTTGGCTGGGATCTTCCCCTTAATGCGAACGTCGTCCTCGACTCCCTCGCGGTACGTGATGCCCTCGTCGCGGCACCGGATCGCCACCTGTCGCAGCACCTCGTGGGCGTCCTGCCGGCCCATCCCGAGCTTGACGAGCTCGACCATGACCCCCTCGGACATGATGGCGCCCCTCGTGAGGTCGAGGTTGCGCTTGACGTTGGCCTCGTTCACTTCGAGCCCCTTCATGATGGACGTGAATTGCGCGAGCATGTAGTCGAGGAGGATGAAGTTCTCGGGCAGCAGGATGCGCTCGACCGACGAGTTCGTGAGGTCGCGCTCGTGCTCGATAAGGGCGTTGTCCTCCAGCATGGGCATGACGTGCGACGCGATGACGCGGTACACGCCGCAGAGCCGCTCGCTCTTGTGCGGGTTGCGCTTGGACGCCATGGTGGAGGAGCCGACTTGTTCCTTCTCGAAGGGCTCGAACAGCTCGGCGATCTCGCTCCGCTGGAGGTCGCGTATCTCCTTGGCAACCTTGGCGATCGTGCTCCCGACGAGCGCTGTCCAGTATATCACCTCCGCGTACCGGTCGCGGTGTACGACCTGGGTAGAGATCGCGTTTGGCCGGATGCCCAGCGATTCCATGACGAGGGCCTGGACCTTCAGGCCGTTCTTGCCGTGGCTCGCGAAGGTACCGACGGCGCCGCCGAACTTGCCGACCGCGTCCCGGACCTTGATGTCCTGCAACCGGTCGAGGTGGCGGGAGAACTCGTCAGCCCAGTTCGCGAATTTCATTCCAAAGGTCGTCGGGATCGCGTGCTGCCCGTGCGTGCGACCGACGCAGACGAGGTTCTTGTACTTCGCCGCGTGACCGACGAGAATCTTCAATAAGTCGATGATGTGCTTCTCCAGGAGAGTGAACGCGTCTTTCAAGATGATAGCCCACGCCGTGTCGACGATATCGTAACTTGTGGCCCCCAGGTGGATATATTTCGCCGCTTCTGGGGCACATTGCTCCGAGAAGCCCCGAACCATGGCCATGACATCGTGGTGTATTTCTGCCTCGATGGCCTGGACGCGTTCCAGCTTCACGGTCTTGGTGTTCCCCTTTTTTTCCACGTCGGCCACGATCTCGGCAGGCACGGTTCCGAGCTTTGCATGGGCCTTGACGAGCGCGACTTCCACGTCGAGCCATTTTTGCAGCTTGTATTCCTCGGTAAACAAGGCGTACATTTCCTTGGTGCGGTACCTCCCTTCGATGGCGGACACGTGCATGATCCCAGTACCTCGTTCGCGTGAAGAGTTCAAGCGAAAAGAATTAAAGCGTTGCTATTAAGCACGCTGCCTAGAACTCGAGCTCCTTCAAGATGAGGTTCAGCTCGCCCTTCTCGGCGTCTTGAGCCTTGAGCATCTCGTCCTGGTCGATCTCTTGCAGGAACGACTCGAACCCCTCGTAGGTACCGCCACTGACCTCTTGCACGAGGAACTCGGGCAGCGTTATCAAGTAGAAGCAGATCGGGCACCGGAACACGTGGTCGATGCCGATGTTCGACTGGTCGGCCCAGCTCACGAGGCACGTGTCGTGGAACGCCGTCTTGCAAGCCGGGCAGCGCACGAGCGCGTCCGTCCCGCCGATCGGCGAGGTCGGCTTGAAGCACACGGTGCACTTCATGTCGGGCGTGATCACGTCGACGGGCTCGAGCGGCGCGGCGAGTTGCTCGAAGAACGCCTTGTGCTCGGGATCCATCTTGTAGTCCGGTTTCTTGTCCCACGTCCCCACCTTTATCTCGAGCTTGGTCTCCGCCGCCTCGCGCAGCATGGTCTGGAACTCCTCGAACGTCGTGGCAGAGAGTAGTTTCCCGCCTTGCGAGATGTTGATCATGTTCTGGATCAGGACATTGTCAGGGTCGTCGTAATAACCCAGCACGATCACGTCGAGGAACACGGGCATGGGCCGAACCTTGTCGATAAGGTCGTTCACGAGGAAGTCCTTCGTGATCTCGGGGACGGAGCCGTCCTTGATGACGAGGATCCGGAAGTACTTGCCAGACACGAGCTTGTATATGTCGAGGATGAAGGTCAGGGCAAGGAAAAGGCCGCTCTCGAAGCTCGGGTTCACGATCTGTTCCTTTTCCCGCTTCAAGAGCGCGAGGAGCTGTTCCCACTTGAACGTGAAGTCCTCCACGTACATGGGGCCCTTGTCGGTGAAGAACACGAGGTTGAACCGGTCGCTGGGATCCAGCGACGACTTGAGCTTGAAGAAGTCCTCCATGGCCTTGACGATTGCATCCATCGACGTGAAGTTCGAGTCGACCGCCAGAAATACGAGCGTGTCTTCGCTAGGCATAGATTCACCGATCCGGGTCGAGTATTCTACTCTCGCACTCGATCAAACGGGAACTCGGGTGGAAAAATCTTCCGCTTATCCGACTCGATCGATTATATCTCACGGCGACAATGATCTGACCATGGCGACCGTAGAGGCCGAGAAGGAACTCCAGTCGTTCCTGGCCGTTTTGCAGAAGAAGACGAGGGGTGTCGCGATATTCGGAGAAAGCGAGAAGAGGGGCTTCTATTGGGTGAAGAGTCTCGTCGGGATCGGTTACAGCGGCGCGATTATCCCGATCAACCCGAACCTCGTCTCCGCCGCTGGCATCCCTTGCTATCCCACCCTCGATGCTGTTCCGGGGAGCTTCCCCGTGGACTACGCGATCATCGCAGTGTCGAAAAAATACGTGATCGATTGCTTGAAGCAATGCATCAAGCACAAGGTGAAGGTCGCCACGATCTTCACTTCGGGATACTCTGAAGATGATCCCGTCAGGGGCAGGAAGGACGAGCAGGAGATCCTCGACCTCCTTCAGGAGGGATACAAACAGACCGGCCACCGGCTACGGGTACTCGGGCCGAATTGCATGGGGGTCTACTTCCCCCGCAACCAGCTCGCCTTTCGTTCGGACATGGAGATCGAGTCGGGCAACGTGGGGATCATCTCGCAGTCGGGCGGCCTCGCCATCAACATCGTCCTCAAGGGGAAGCTGACCGGCATCAAGTTCTCGAAGGTCGTGTCGATCGGCAACTCCATCGATTTGAAGCCCGACGAGATCGTCCGCCTCATGGCCATGGACGATGAAACCCGGATCATCGGTGCCTACTTCGAGTCGTTCGGGAGGACGATGGAGGAGAGCCGCCGCCTGTTCGACGCCGTCAAGGAAACGGCCAAGAAGAAGCCGGTCATCATCTGGCGCGGCGGCCGGAGCGAGCGGGGTTCAATCGCCGCGTCGAGCCACACGGGCGCCCTGAAGACCAGCAGCCAGATGTGGGAAGCTTTCATCAAGCAATCGGGTGTGATCGCGGTCACGTGCTTCGAAGAATTTATGGACACGCTGGAAGCCTTCCAGTTCTTGAACAACAAGTATCCTGGGAAACGCATTGGCCTCATCTCGATCTCTGGCGGCTCAGCGGTCACCGCGACAGACGAGATCATCGACGCGGGCCTCGAGATACCCCCGCTCGAGAAGGAGAGCCAGAAGGCGATCCTGAACCTCGCCGTCGCCGACGTCGGCGTGAGCACCAAGAACCCCGTGGACCTCGGGAACTCGTACTTCGGGTTCTCGATCATCGAGAAAACGGTCGAGATAATGCTCGGCGACCCGAACGTCGACATCCTCTTGTTCGAGATATCCACGCACTACATCTACAACGCGACGGTCATGTCCATGAAGGAATTCCCCGAGATATACTTCGAGAACGCCATCAAGACGGTCAAGCACGCCCGGCGCAGCACCAAGAAGCCCGTGTTCATTATCATGCCCGAGGTGGCCTACGAGGCGGAGACGATAAACAACCGCCAGGTGTTCTTGAAGAACAACACGCCGGTCTTCCCGAACGTGCGAAGGGCAGTAACGGCCTTGAGGAACGTGGGACGGTTCGCGGAGTGGGGCGGGAAGCGGCCGTGACGCATCGAACCGACCCGGAAAAGGGAGAGAGCGCGTGGGCGATGAGGGCCCTGCCAGATGTTCACTTCAACGCTTCTTCTTGAACAGCACGATGCCGAGCACGCCGATTATCCCGAAGACGACGACCCACGAGACGAGGATCCAGGGCTGGTACGGGACGTCCGTGACGACCTCGATCGACACCGACGTGGCGGCGCCGTAAAGGGAGAATGCTTGCGCCTTGAAGAGGCCGTGGGAGCGCACCTCTACGGTGAAGTTCCCCTCGGGAAGGTTATTGAAGGTAACGGTGCCGGAAGAGTCGGTGATTTTTACCGGTTGAAGGCTGGTCTCGTTCAAGGACATCAGCGGGCCGAACCGGATGCCGTGGAAGAACAAGGTCACTTCTGCGCCCTTTAATTTGTTACGTACCGCGTCCCGAATTGACAATTCGGCGCGGTAAGGTGCGTTGTAGTCGAACGACGCCTCGACGGGCGTGCTCGCCTTCTGGATGCGCCCGATGACGACCTTGGTGCCGTTGCCCTTCGTCACCTCCCTTTCCAAGATTGGGTCGTAGTACTTGTAGGTGTTGTTGGAAATCGATATCGAGCTCGTGGGCGCGACCGCCCCCGTCGCCTGGGACTTGGTTGAAAAGGAGATGTCCCTCGCGACGTACTCGACCCTCTGGAACAAGAGGGTGCTGGGCCCGGAGATGACGCTTAGCCTGTACTTCCTCGTGCGCGTGTCCAGGCGGGATGCGACCCCGTCGCTGTGCCAGTTGCCGGCGGTCTGCTCGACGAAGCCGATGGTCGCGCTGCAGTTGAACTCCACCTTGAACTCCGTGCCGTTGGCGTTCAGGTCCACTGTGCCGGTCTTCGGTATCCTCCATCCGAGGCCGGCCGTGAAGTCGGGGGTCGCCATCTGCGTGGTCTTGTTGTAGAAACGGAAGTTGCCCGTATACTCGCTGTCGGCGGGCAGGTAGTGGAAGGTGATGTTGACGCCAGCCGGCCCGGTGACCTTGAACGTTAGCGTCAGGTTGGCACTGCGGGTGGACGCGCTCCCATCGACCCGGAAGTTCTCCCCGGCCTTCGTCTCCATCGCCGTCGGCGAGAAGGTGAAGGAAACCGGGATCGTGTAGTTCACCTCGAACAAGAAGGAGGCACCCACATAGATGTTGGTGGACTCGAACACCTCCACGGCATGGCTGATGTTGAACTCGAAGAAATGCTTTTTATATTGGAACCGGGTCACGTTGGGGTAGACCGTTCCATAGAACGGGGCGTTGAAGATGCTGTAATCATATGCAAACGTCGTTTCATTCGTGGCGCATTTGATCTTAATGGACTTTACATTCGTTTCAATGGTTTGGTTCACTAACGATGCGTTTATCGACGGGGTGTTCAACCGGACGGTGTAATTAGACCCACCCACGACTTGAGTGCAGTTTATCGAGAACCGGTCTGTATATTTCAAGACCATATTCGGCCGAAGGTTGGTGGCGTTGACGGACGACACCTTGTCGAACGTCGTGTTCTTCCACGCCGCCGCGACGCCGGCAACGCCCACGAGGTCGACCGATGCTCTGGGTGCCTCCGACGTGTCGATGAAGAGCCTCGTGTGGTTGACCTCGTTCCAGTCGGGCACGGAGGCGGCCTCGCTCGTCACCGGCATCGTGCCTCGTTCATACCCCGTGGATGGCTTCCCCCCCGTCCCCTCCTGCGACAATCCTGCAATGCCCGCGATGACGCTCGTGGTGACGAGGACCGCCAAGAGAACCCCGGAGAGCGCTCGTTGCATCTTCATAGCGATGAACCTAGATTGCCCCGTTGGATAGGCATTATGGTACAATGATTGCACGGGTCAAAAAAGAACCCTCCAAAAAAAAGGATGGGGGGCGGTTCGCTGGGCAACCGGCCGCGCGGCGAGTTCAGCGTATCTGGTTGCCGGGCTTGACGTCCTTGTCTGGCTGCAAGAGGATGGGCTCGTCGTCGACGTCTACCGCCAGGAGCATACCTTGCGACACGACGCCGTGTAGCTTCTTCGGCGCCAGGTTGGCGACGACGATGATGTTGCGCCCCTCGAGGTCTTTAGGCTTGTATTGCTTGCCGATGCCCGCGACGATGGTGCGCTTCTCGACGCCGAGGTCCACTTCGAGCTGCACGAGCTTCTTGGAGTCTGCGAACGGGATCGCCGAGACGATCTTAGCGGAACGCAGGTCGACCTTCATGAAGTCGTCGAAGGTGACCTCCGGCTTGACGGGTTGTAGCTTTTCATCCGACATTGTCATCATCTCCTTCTTCGTGAAGAGGATTAAACTTTTCGCTGCGAGGCTGCCCCCCCTCGCCATCCCGTTCTCGTTCCGCCAGGTGGCCTGGGCGACCGTGCGGTGCGCGGCGAGCACGCCGAACGCGTCGAGCACTTGCGCGCACGTGCCGGGCATGACGGGCTGCAACCAGATCATGACGATGCGGAGGCCCTCCAGCAGCGCGAACAGGACGCCCGCGAGGGCCTCCATCTGCTTCGCCTTGAACAGCTCCCACGGCTTCGCCTCCGTAATGCACTTGTTCATGTACCGCAGCAGCTCCCACAGCGTCTTCAAGGCCCTCGAGAAGTCGAAGTCCGCATAGGCCCGGCGGACCTGGTCGAGCGCCTTGAATCGCGGCTCGAATTCCCCCTCGTCTTTCGATGGCTTCTCAGGCACGGGAACCCGCCCGTCGAAGTACTTCTGCACGAGCACGATGACGCGATTGACCAGGTTCCCGAGGTCGTCCGCGAGCTCCGTGTTGAGCACGTTGACGAGTTCCCTTTCGGAGAAGTCGTTGTCCTGCCCGAACTGTGCCTTGCTGAACAGGTAGTACCGGAACGCGTCGAGACCGTACTTCGCCTTCATCTCCAGCGGACGCACGACGTTCCCGAGCGCCTTCCCCATCTTCTGGCCGTCGACCGTCCAGAACCCGTGGGCGAACACCTTCCGGGGCAGCGGGAGCCCGGCCGACATAAGCATGGCGGGCCAGTACACCATGTGGAATTTAGTGATGTCCTTGCCGATCAAGTGCACGTCCGCGGGCCAAAATTTCTTGTACTTCTCCCCCGGGTAGCCGAGCGCAGAGATGTAGTTGGAGAGCGCGTCGATCCACACGTACATCACCTGTCCGGGATCCCCAGGGATGGGGATGCCCCACTTCAGGTTCGCCCTGGACACGCTCAGATCCTCCAGGTCCTGGAGGACGTTGAGGATCTCCTGCTTCCTAAAGGCTGGTGAGATGAAATCGGGATTGTTTTCGTAGAAATCGAGCAGCTGTTGCTTGTACTTCGTGAGCTTGAAGAAATAATTTTCCTCTCGCTGGTGTTCTGGCTTTTTCTTGTGAAACGGGCACATGCCGTCGACGAGCTCTGATTCCTTGAGGGCCTTCTCGCATTCAACGCAATACAAGCTGTCATACGAGCCCAGGTAGATGTCGCCGGCCTCCTTCATCTTCTCGAAGATGGCCTTGCAGAACTCCACGTGGGACTCGTCGGTCGTCCGGACGAAGTGGTCGTTGGTGATGCCGAGCTCCGCCCACGCGTGCTTGTACGTCTCGACCACCTTGTCCACGAACGCCTTCGGATCCATACCCGCCTCCTTCGCCGCATTCTCGAGCTTCTGGCCGTGCTCGTCCGTCCCTGTCAGGAAAAAGACGTCATGGCCGAGCAGCCGGTAGAACCGGGCGACGATGTCCGCTGCGGTCGTGGTGTAGGCGGAGCCGACATGGGGCGAGTCGTTTACGTAGTAGATCGGCGTCGTGACGTAGAACTTGGGCTTGGCTTTTGCCATGTTGCTTTCCCGGGCGGTTTGTCGGTGGTCCTTCTACGAGGCGGATAGGGAGCCGGTTCAACAAGAAGCTTTCGATGCCGGCCCCTACACCTTCAAGGTCGGCACGGCCGACTGGGAATCCCGCACGGTGTACTCGGAGGTCGGTACCGACTACGTGGACGCGACGGGCACGTACACGAGGAACCTGGTCCTAACCTTTCCTCCACCGGTCCAATTCGGTCTGCTTTGCTTTCTCGGCATGCTCGAGAAGAACCTTGTACTGCGGAAAGCTCTCTGTGAACTCGATGGTCTTGATCTCGGCGCCCGCCTTCACCTTCACGAAACAGACGGGGAATATCGACTTTCGCTTCGTGAAGACGCCGAAAACGGCTAGGCTCTTCCCTTTCTGAAGGAGGTCTTCAAGTTGGTACGTGTCGATCTCCGTCCGCTTGAAGATGGCCTCGCGCTTGATCTCCTCGTCCGCCTCCGACTTGTTTCGCGCCAGCACCACGATCAGGTTCCCGGAAGCTTGTTTCTTGATGCTCCCTACCGTGCCTAGAAAGCTCGTCAAGAATGGCTTCCTATCCGCCCCTGTGAAATATTTTTCCTCGTAGAGCATCAAGAATGCATTACCCCTTGGCCCTAAAAAACATAGCGGGGTTAATAAGCACGAGCGCCGCGCTTCCGACGAAAACCGCCCGGGCTATAGCCCGTTCACTAGCCAGTGACCTCCCGGACGTTGCTGACCTTCTTCCCGCAAATCCGGCAGCCCCCGTATTTCTGGTCGATCTCCTTCACGCAAGGCTTGTGGTAATACGTGCCGCAACTCTCGCACTGGTAGACGTCGTATTCGCCCAAGAATATGTTCCGGCAGTTCCCACAGCTGCCATCAATGTCCGGGATGTCTTCCCTGGGGATCGGGTTGAAGCGGGTAACGCCAGCGGCACCTTGTCCCTTCTTCACCGCGCCAACAGTGGATCCCTTCAACAGCGCCGCGCCCGAGTTCTTGATGAGGAAGTAGCAGAACGGGCAGCGGAACACGTCCTCCCGGGCGTCGGGGGAGTTCCGCGCCCACTGGATCGTGCAGCCGATGTGCATCGGGCGCCCGCATGACGGGCAATAGCGCATGGTGGCATAGGCGGGCCGCCCCTGTGCCTCCGACTTGTAGCAGATGTTGCACTTTGTCTTTTGCGGGTTGGCGATCATCTCTTGTATCTCGTTCAAGTTGGGGCGACGCAGCTCGACCGCGATCTCCGCGAGCAGCGGCGCCGTCCGGGCCTTTTCCTGGGCTTCCGTGTACCCAGCAGCGTCGTTCAAGTCCTTCTTCGACGAGAGACCGACGATCGCCTTGTAGTACGCGTTCTCGTTGCTGAAATAGGCGAAGTCGCCGCCCGTGATCGAGGCGATGTTCTTCATGACCGAGAAGGTCACTCCCCGGTTCGGGCCCCCCGCGACGAGGCAGTCGATGAAGATGCCGAGGCCCTTGGCAGCGTTCGCGAGCTTGATTATCTGGTTGGTCATGGGCCCCAAGCGGTCGTCCGAGAACAGGAGGATGCGCACGACCTTCCCGCCGATCTTCCGCATCTCGCCAGCTATGAGTTGGATCGCCAGCGCCATGCCCTCGGCGATGTCTGAACCCCCACCTGCCTCGACGGCCTTCAGCGCCAGGGTGATCTGGCTCGCACTCGAGGAGAACTCGCTCAGCTTCCTGGTCTTGGAACCGAAGGTGACGAGGCAGATCCGGTCGTTCGCGTCGATCTCGAACTTCTTCTTGATCATCTCTGCCGTCGCCCGAACCGTCACGGCGAACCGGGACGGCGGGAAGTCGGCGCGGAGCATCGACCGCGACGAGTCGATGAGGACGATGACGTCCTCTATGAGAAGGCCGGGCATCGTGGTCTCTTGTACGGAAGTCATCAAAGCCTTAAAAAAACATGGTGCCGGGGAAAAGAAGGGGGAGGCGCATTCAGATGCTGACCCACGTTCCCCTCTCGGCGCTTTCGAGTACCGCGTCCAGCACCTTGTTGTTGTAGACGCCGTCCTCGAAGCTCGGGGAGACGGGCCCGTCCTCCTCGATCGCCTTGAAGAACTCGAAGACCTCGTGGGTGAAGGTGTGCTCGTAGCCGATGATGTGCCCCGACGGCCACCAGATCCCGCCGTACGGGTGGGCGTTCTCCGTCACGTTGATCGTCTTGAAGCCTTGCGCGAACTTGGGATCCTCCTCCGAGAAGAACTCCAGCTCGTTCATGCGCTCGAGGTTGAACACGACAGAGCCCTTGCTACCGTTGATCTCTATGCGGTTGAAGTTCCTGCGACCCTTGGCAAACCGGGTGGCCTCGAACGTGCCGAGAGCGCCGTTCTCGAACCGTGCCATGAAGATGGCCGCGTCCTCCACTGTCACCTTTCCGAGCTTGGAGGCATCTCCCTTCGCCGCGCCGAGGTCGCCCGCGGCGCCCTGGATGGGCCGCTCCTTGATGAAGGTCTCGACCATCCCGCAAACCGAGCCCACCTTCCCGACCAGGAAGGCGCTGAGGTCGAGGATGTGGGCGTTCAGGTCGCCGTGGGGGCCGGAACCGGCGACGTCCTTCTGCAATCGCCACACGAGCGGGAACTTGGGATCCATGATCCAGTCCTGCAGGTAGGTGGCCCGGTAATGGTAGATCTTGCCGATGAGGCCGTCGTCGATCATTTTCTTCGCGAGCCGGATGGCGGGCACGCGTCGATAATTGAACGCGACCATCGCCTTCACGCCAGCCTTCTTGACTGCCAGGGCCATCTCTTCTGCATCGTGTGCATTCATAGCAAGCGGTTTCTCGCAGATGATGTGCTTCCCCGCCTCGGCAGCCTTGATGCAAGGCTCCTTGTGGACGTTGTTCGGGCCACAGTTCACGAACACGTCGATGTCCTTCCGCTTTATCATCTCCTCCCAGCTGGTCATAGTTTCCTCCCAGCCGAGCTGGGCCTTTGCTTTCTTCAAGTCAGCCTCGTGGCGGCCACAGATGACCTTCAATACGGGAACCGCGGGTGGCGGGAAGAAGAAATGGGGCATCTGACGAAGGGCGTTCGAATGTGCCTTTCCCATAAACGCGTATCCCAGCATGCCGACGTTCAGTTTTCTCGCTTCCATCAATACATTCCTCGTCCAAGCTGTTGATAGCAACTGTACCCGACTATGTTTATTACTTTATACTTCTATTCCCTAAGTGATACAACGTGAAGATGGATCGGTGAACCCGGATGTCGAGCACGCAATCCCCCTTGAAGATGTTCAACGAGTTGCTCGCAAAGGAGATAGAGCGGGCCAACGCATACGAGAAATCCGGCCAAATGGAGCAAGCCAAGAAGCAATGGCTCGACATCATCGAGTATTGCCGCCTGTTCGCCAAGAAAACGGCGGAATTAAAGCCCGCGGTGGTGCAGATGATACTCCAGAAGGCGGACAAGCTGCTCGACCGCGTCCGCGCCATCGAATCGAAGTTAGGCGGTTCAGTCTCGTACCACGTGGAGCCGAGCGGCAACAAGCTGCTCCCCGCCGACGATACCCCGGCGATCGTCGATGAAGAGGCCGCGGGGGGATCCCGGCAGGCCAGCTCGGGTGCTTCGGGGC
>JAFGBX010000423.1 GCA_016932935.1 Promethearchaeota archaeon
GGTAGAACGGCCGCGGGATCCCGCCACACGCGGCCCGCTCGATGAACTTCCTTGCCCGCTTGGCGACGATGCTCGCGAAGAACGGGGCATCCCTCGCCTTGTTGCTGGCCTCAGCGTACCCGATGGCCTTCCGGTCGCGGTGCACGTGCTGGAGCCCGACGAGGCGGGTGTGGTAACCGGCCTCGTTCAGGAGGGACGGCAGCGCGCGGTTCGACGCCGGGAGGTCCCAGCCCTTGTTCGTCAAGCCCATCAGCCCGTTGACGTGCGGTAACTTCCCGGTCAGGATGCTGCCGCGGGACGGGCTGCACTGGGGCGCGCTGGCGAATTCTTTATCGAGCCGGGCGCCTTGCGCCGCGAGGGCGTCGATGCAAGGCGTGTGGCCCCCGCCTCGATAGCACCCGGGCCTCGTGCCCGAGTCGTGCGTGACCATCAACAAGATGTTGGGTCTCTCAGCGCTCACTTGCCATTTCACCTGCTGCGAAACCGCTTTCACCGGCGGGCACAGACTTCGGACGGACGGGTGGAGGGCATGCGAGAAGGGCGGGTAAGGTGGTCGCTCAAGAGGAGACCTCCTTCCTCACGCGCTCGATGTCGAAGTACGTCGTCTGCGTGTTCTTCCTGATCATCTCGACGACGATGACGCAGATAGGAAGCATGGCAACCTTGATGAACCACCGGATCGCGTTCGCAAGCCCGTACGCGGCGACTTGCTGGTCGATCGTGTTTGACTCCTTCGGCGCGAGCCAACCGATGTTCAGCGCGATGACGTCCGACAGCTGGTAGAAGGCATACCGCGCGGAGACCGCCAGCACGTAGAAGACGGACTCGCTGAGAATCCGGGCTCTCTTTTCGCTCAAGACCCTTCTGTCCTCAAGCGGGAACGCGAACAGCCTGCCGTACGCAATGATAAGCGCGGTGAACGCGTCCGCGGCGATCGTCGTCCAGAAGAACATGGTCTCGCTTGGCGGGAAGATCGCCATGGAGAGCAGCTCGCCCGCGACGGCGGATATGACCGAGATGACCGGGCCGAAGAGGGCCGCGCAAACGAACGTGAAGATGCTCTCGAGGGACACGATTGACGTCGCACCGATCATGTTACCAATGGCGCACAGCCCCGAGAAGACCGCCGCGATGGCGATCGTCTTCGATCGCCTCATGCCGAGGTCCAGGCGTGCCTTGATCGTTTTTCTTCACCTCGATGGAAGCTAAGCCTCGCATCGATGGAAAATGAATGAGAGAAAGGCTGAGTTTCTGCCTAACCCTTCATGCTCATTATCTTCATGGCGACGTCGACGCCCTGCGGCGCGTCGTCGCAGTTGAAGTCGGCGCCGAGCTTCTCGGCAAGCTCCTGGTTGAGGGGCGCCCCGCCGCAGATGATCTTGACCTTGTCCCGCAGGCCCGCCTCCTTGAGCGCCTTGGCGACGTTCTCGATCTCGACGACCGTCATGGTGAGCAGGGATGACAGTGCGACGATGTCGGCGCTGTTCGCCTTGACCGCGTCGACGATGGCCTTCGGCTCGACATCCTTGCCCAGGTCAACTATCTTGAAGCCCGCGCTCTGTAACAGCGTCGCAGCGACGTTCTTGCCGATGTCGTGGAGGTCGCCCTTCACGGTCGATATCACGATCGTCCCCTTGGACGCGCGGTCTGCCTTCAAGTGGGGCTTGAGCAGCTCTATGCCCGTGGTCATCGTCTCGCCCGCCAGGACGAGCTCGGGCAGGTAATACTCCTTCTTCTCGTAGAGCTTGCCAACCTCGGTCATTCCGTCCGAGAGTGCCTGCAAGATGTCCTCGGCAGGCACCTTATCGTCGAGCGCCCCCTTCACGGCGCCCGCGATGTCGTCGATCTCCAGCTGCACGACGAGATCCTTGATCTTCTGCAAATCAGCCATGTCACAAGCCTCGGTTTTCCTCGTGATGAGTATGGAGGTAGATCACCATGGTCGTTTTAAAAGGTATAGTGCGCGTTTGGACGATGCTCCCGTCGCGGGCGGCTGGCTAACGCGGAGGGCGCCCCGCGATACCGGAACGTCTGGCATCTTATTGACGCAGCCATGCCTCCCTCATCGCCCCGGCTTCGCAGCCCTCAACAACTCCTTGAGCGCCGCGGCCGCTTGCACGTGGTGCTCGTGCGGGGCCTTGCCGCCCGCTTCCTTGTCGACGCAGATGAGCGAGAAGATCTCCTTGTGACCCGCTATGCGCGGGTCTAGCCCGTGGATGGCAAGCAGGCTCTCGCTCGAATGGTTTCGCACGAGGTAGTCCGGGTCGATCACGCCCTCCCACAGGGCGTCGATCACGTCCTGGCGGGGGTGCTTCCTGAGTACGATCGCCGCCTCGATCTTGTCGAACCAGGCCTCTGCATGGAGCAACACGTCGATTACGACATGGACGTACTCGCCCTTGCCCTCGATGGTTTCGATCGCGTCGGCGATGCGGACACGCTCCACGCCAGACACGGCCTCGAGGCGCTGCTTCAGGAACGGCAGTCCCTTCGTCGACTTGAGCTCAGCTAGCCCTGCCGCTGCATGCATGGCCCCCTTGATGGCGCTCGCGATGAGCATGTTCTCCGCCTCGTCCCGCTCGACTCCCACCAGTTTGCTCACGACCGAAGCGTCGACGCCGTCGTGCCATTGCAGGTAAGGTGATCGGTCGAAGAACTCGTACTTGAACTGCTCGAACGCGGCGCTTTTTTCCTTCCTCGTTCCCTCGCCGTCCATGATCGCCCGTCAGGCCGAGCGCTTATAAGCTTATCCCTCGTTATCGGGTCGAAACCTAGCTGGACGCCACTATCTGAGGCCAGGAACCATCGATGTGGAAAAAAAAGAGGAGTTAGAGGCGGGAAAATGCCGCTTACTGGACCCGCAAGACGGTGCCGCACCGGTCGCATTTCATCGGTGCCTTCCTGAACTTGGCGAACTCCTGCACGGGGAGGATGATGCCGTTGCCGCAGCTATCGCACTTCGGCACGAAGAACAAGGGCTGGGAGCAAGCCTTGCACGTCTCGGAACCACTCACCTGGAAATTGGCCGGCTTTTGCAGCCACGACTCGCAGTTCGGGCAGTACAAGTTGAACGGCTGGGCTGGCTCCGGGACGGGCTTCTGCGGGCTGCTGGACGCGCCCTGGACGGGCAGCTTGAACACGCTCGACATGATATCCGACGCGAGGTTGAACATGGACACGTTGCCGTTGAACTCGGAGATCTGCACGCGGAACTTGGACTCGAACTCGCCGATGAAGGCCTTGAGCAGCTGGTTCAGCTTGTCCTCCATCTCGCCCGTGAACAGCAAGGCGTACCTGCATCCCATCGTCTCCTCGAGCAAGATCTTGAAGCTCTTGTACTCCAGCACGCGCAGCTCCGCCCCCTTCTCGAACGACGTGCCGAACGAGGAGATCGCGGAGATGAACCCTGAGATGAGCTGGGGGTCGATCGTCGCGTCGGTGAACGGCTGGTAGAACAAGCATACGCCCGCCTTCGCGTGGAACACGAACAGGTGCTTGAGGCGGCTCTTGACCTCGTCGGACGTGAGGATGTTCTTCGTCGCGGGCTCGATCCACGTCAGCTGCTTGGCCGGGGCGCCTCCTGGAGCGGCGACATACCGTCCCGTGTCCTTCTTGCCAGGCGCGCCCTTGGCCTGGGTCTTGGCAACCTTCTTCTTCTTGCTCCTCGCCGCGGCGACCGCGCCGAACAGCACGATCAAGCCCACGCCGACGATCGCCAGCATCAGCCAGTTGTCCGTAAGGAACTTAATGATGTCGAACCCGCCCGTGCTCGTCGAGCCGACGATGAACGGCGAGAACGACGTGACCGTGAATGTCACTGTTCTCGTCGCGCCGTCGACGACCTTTTCTATCGGTACCCAGCTCGTGCCGACCCTGTGGTAGACGACGATGCCGTCCGGGAGGGGATCAGCGCTGAAGAACGTCACCATCGCCTGACTGATCGAGCCCGTGAAGCTCAGGTTGAAGGAGCCCAGTACCGTGACGATGCCCAGGTTGCCCGCCGCTGCCGAACCATCGTAGGAGCCGATCGCCAGGACGCCCGGGGAAACGACTTCGATGGTGACGACCAGGTGCACTGGGAAAGTGACCTCGCAGACGTGGACACCCACCGTGAGGCGGTTCAAGTCGTACCGGTAATAGCTGGAAGAGTTGTCCAGGATGGCGCCATTGCCCGCGTTGTCGATGGCTTCCACGTAGTAGTATACGCGCGCGCCGAAGCTCTGCGCGGGGATGCTCGCCCGGTACATGCTACCAGAAATCCACGACATCGGGGCTGTGATGAAGGACGTTATGCCGTTCACCGAGTAATGCAAGTTCACCGTGTTGACGCCGCTCCCCGCGTCCGTCACGTTCACCGAGACCATGACGGGCGAGCTGAACAGCGGGTTGGCCGGCACGACCAGGTTGCTGAGAACCGGGTCGGTCGAGTCGGCCAAGACGGTCACGGTGATGTTGCTGGCCGTGCCCGTGTAGCCGTGGCTGTCGTTGTACTCGAGCGTGTAGACCACAGGGCCGGTTCCAAGGTCGGATGGCACCGGCACGTAGAACTGCGTGTTGTTCGTCCACGCGGCCCAGCTCGTGAACGGGACCCCGCCGCGCAGGACGCGGTAGGAGCCCGAGCCCAGCCGGTCGGTGATGCGCCACGATATCGCGTTCCCCGTCGTATTCTGGTAGAACGAGACCGTCGCTGGCAGCGCGACCGCGACCGGCCTGTCCTCGACCGTGGCGAGCACGGTGTCCTCGAGGCCGAACAGGCCCGCCGAGTTGTTGAACTGGATCGTGTAGTTGAACACGCCGAAGCCAATGTTCGTGTCGACCAGGACGGGGATCGGCGTGCTGTTCGCCCATGCGGCCCACGGCCCGAGTGGGTTGCCGTTCCGGAGCACGCGGTACTGCCCCGCGCCGGTCTTGTCGGTGAGCGTCCAGGTGATGCTCGCGGAGGAGTTCCCGAGCGTGACCACGTCGGCGGGGTAGGTCGACAAGGGCGCGTCGACGATGGTGACCAGCACGAAGCGCGGGGCCCCGGCCAGCGTGTAGTTGTCGGCGTACGTGAGGCTATAGTTGAACACGTGGTAGCCGATGTTCGTGTCGACGGGCACGTTCAGCGGGACGCCGCTGTTCCAGTTCCCCGAGGCGTGGGCGCTGCCGTTCAGCAGCACGGCGTACGAGCCGCGCCCCCCGTACGTGTCGGAGATGATCCACGGGAGCACGGCGCCCGATGCGTTCGCGGGCACGTTGAAGTTCGCCAGGACGTTGGCGTCGGGGTGGTCGTTGACGAGGACCATGACCGAGTCCTGGATGCCAGTGTAGTAGTAGACGTCCCGATAGACGATCGTGTAGTTGAAGTATCCCGTGCCGATGGTCGTGTTGATCTGCTGGACGACGGGCACGCCGGAAGCCCAGGGCGCCCAGTCATTGAGCATCGCGCTGTTTCGATAGATCCGGTAGGCGCCGCCGCCGCCGAACGCGTCGGACAGCGTCCAGGAGATCGATTGACCGGCCTGGTTCTCATGTACGATGCGATCCGCAGGTGCATCGCTCGTGGGCCGGTCGTTGACCCCGACGATCACCTCGTCCTGCACGCCATACAAGCCGTAGGAGTCACGGTAGATGATCGTGTAGTTGTAGGTGCCGGTCGTGCTCGTGGCCACGCTCACGTGCTCGACGGCGCCAGAAGTGAACGCAGTCCAGCCCTGGTACGGCGTGCCATTTCGGTACACCTGGTAGTCGCCCGATCCCCCGATCGCGTCCGTTATCGTCCAGTTGAGCTGGGCGGGGAGGCCCTGTGGGAGGAGGACGTCGGCCGGCGAGTCGACGGTCGGGTGGTCGTTGACCGTGACCCAGACCGTGTCCGGCGTCCCGTACATGTCGTACACGTCGCGGTACTCGATCGTGTAGTTCCAATAACCGACGCCGGAGTCGGTGTCCACGCCGGTCAGCGTGGGGTTGCCCGAGAGCCAGCCAGTCCAGGGCACGACCTCCGTGCCGTTTCTTAGCACCCGATAGGCACCTGCCGCCCCGAAGCCGTCCTGGATGACCCACGCGATAACCGGCACCGCCGTGGCGTTCTCGGCGGCAACGACGTCCGACGGGGGAGACGGGATGAATGGCACGTCGTTGACCTGGATCCAGACCGTGTCAGGGATCCCGTACAA
>JAFGBX010000424.1 GCA_016932935.1 Promethearchaeota archaeon
AAGGTTCATTACGACACCTACGGGACAAAGACGGGTAGGCGAGCGGTGGTGTTCCTGTCGGGAGCGGGCACGGACGGCGGGTTGTGGCGCAACCAAGTCGCGGCCCTCAAGGAGATATTTTTCGTGGTGACCGTCGATCTTCGGGGACTCGGTCAGAGCGACCCGCCCGCCGATCCGTGCACGGCGGACCAGTTCGCCGCCGATGTCCGGGCGGTCTTGGCCGAGGAAGGGCTGGAACGGGCGAGCCTGGTGGGGTTCTCCCTTGGAGGGCTCGTGGCCCAGCGGTTCCTGAACAATTACCCGGAGGCTCTGGAGCGGCTGATCCTCCTCAACTGTTCCCTCGGGGCGGGGAACCCGGACACGGTGCTGCCGCGGCGGGAGGTCGTCAACATGTTTCTGTTCGCCGCCGCATTGACCGAGGAAGATTTTTGCCGGAACTCGGTGGACTACCACTTCGGCCCCTCCTACGAGACGACTGATCCGGATGGGTACAAGGCTTTCTACGACTACACGGGGAGAAACATCGAGTCCATTCCCTTCCACCTCCCCATCCTGGTATCGGACGAGCCGTTCATCGAGGATCCGAGCGCGGTGGAGACGCCGGTGATGGTCATCTTGTCAAAGGACGACCTCGTCACCCCTCCCGAGAACGGGGCCGCGTTTCTCAAACACTTGCCCCACGCGCGAATCGAGTATCTTGAAGGCCACCACGCTTCCATGTTAATTCACCCCGGTGACATCAATCGGTTGATCGCCGACTTTCTGGCCTGAAAACAAGGGTATCAATGGAGTTTTGCATTGGATTACGAGAAGATAGCCAAACAAAACAGGAAGAAGGGGGTGCTCGACCAGGGCGCGTCGTCGATGGTACGGGTGTCGTACGGGCGGGGCGACATCCAGAAGCTCATCCCCCACAGGGAGCCTTTCCTCCTCATCGACCGCATCGACGCCATCGACCTGGAGCAGGGCGGAATCATCGGATCTCGAAGGGTTGCCCCCGAGGATCCCGTGTTCCAGGGCCATTTTCCGGGGTATCCCATCTTGCCCGGCGTCTTGCAGATTGAGATGATCGGTCAGCTGGCCATCTGCTTCCACGATTTCCACAAAAGACACAGTACAAAAATTGAAAATGGTACAAGAGATCTGGGGGTCCGTGCGCTCAAGATATACCACACCATTTTCCAGCATGAGGTGTTGCCTGGAGACGAGGTCGAGGTGGTGGCCAAGCTTCTCGAGGAAGACGAGTACAAGTTCAAGGGTATCGGGCAGGTAATCAACGGCGGGAGGGTTTGTACGATTGCCATTGCCGAGTTTTATATAGTATAGAGCACGGGGTCGTTAATTTATGAAGAGGAAGGAACGATGAACGAAAAGAAGAGAGTGGTTGTAACCGGCATGGGGATTATGACGCCGATTGGCGACAACCTGGACGACTACTACGAGAACCTGATTGCCGGCAAGTCTGCCATCACGAACTGGCGGTATCTGGACACTTCCAAGGTGCGGTGCAAGGTCGGCGGGGACTTGGGAGACTACGACTATAAGAAGTACATGACGGAGTTTCTCAAGCCACGAATGCCGGACGCCGCGTTCAAGAGGATGAAGAAGATTCTGAAGACCGCTCCCTTGGCGACCCGCCTCACGATGCTCACGGTGATGCAGGCGTATATCGATGCCGGCCTGTTCGCCTTCGACGGGGTTGATCCGACCCGTGTGGCCGCCCTTCTCGGCGGGCACAATTTCAACAGCAATTATATCTACGAGAACTTCAAGCAGTTCCAGGAGGAGCCCGAGTACATCCACGGGATGATGGGCATCTGCGTATATGACACGGACCTCATCACCAGCGCCACCGAGGTGCTCGGCGTCCATGGTCGGGTGTACAGCATTGGCGGCACGTGCACGAGCTCGACGACGGCCATGATGCACGGCCTGAGGGAAATCCGCTCCGGGGAGAATGACATCGCGCTCATCACCGGGGGCGTGCTCGATTACTCCCCGCTGGATCTGCAGGCGCTCATCCTCGTGAGCGCCATCAGTTACAAGAGCTTCAACGATGAGCCGGAGAAGTCCTCGCGTCCCTACGACACGCGGCGTGAGGGCTTCGTCCCCTCCCACGGAGGCGGCGTCCTGGTGTTCGAGGAGCTGGAGCACGCCAGACGGCGGAAGGCCAAGATCTACGCCGAGGTGCTGGAGGTCGAGACCAACTCGGACGCCAACCACCTCTCCAATCCCTCCGTCGAGGGGCAGTCGCGGCTCATGAACCTCGTGATGGCCAAGGCCGGCGTGAAGCGCGAGCAGGTCGACTACGTCAACGCCCACGCCACCTCTACGCCCTTGGGCGACAGTGTGGAAATCGCCAGCATCAAGAACGTCTTCGGCGATCACGCCAAACGGCTGAAGGTCAACGCCCCCAAATCGATGCTGGGGCACACGGGTTGGTCCGCGGGGGCCGTGGAGTCCATCGCGGCCATCCTCCAAATGCAGCACAACAGGCTCGCCCCATCCATCAACATCGACGAGTTGGACCCCGATGTGGACATCGATGTCTGCGCCAACGAGGCGAAGGACTGGGAGATCAACTACATCATGAAGAACTCCTTCGGGTTCGGCGGGCTCAACGCCTGCGCCCTGTTCAAGCGGTTCACCGACTAAAGGATATCAGCTATGGCGACCACAATCGACAGGGCGATCGTCGACCAGATGGTCGAGGACGCCAAGGCCGCTTGGCCCGAGAATTTCGACGCCATCGAGGAAGGGTTCAATCGATGCTGTTTCGCCATGGCGTACAACGTCATCGGCGAGCTCGGGCTCTTCCAGGAAAAAGGCGATTTTGAGACTCTCGGGACGATCCGCGACAAGGTCGGTCTGTTCAAGGACGCCGAGTACGTCATGGGTCAAATCTTGAGGATCCTTTGCGACGAGGGCGTGCTCGAGGAAAAGGACGGCGGGTATCTGTGCGTGGACAACGATCCGTATATCGAGAAGCCCGCCGAGGCCCTCGTCATCGCCACGCGGCAGTTTCCAGAGGAGGGCGCTCCCTATCAGTGGTTGGCGCGATCCCAGGACGGGCTCGTCGGCTTCATCAAGGGCAAGCTGTTCGCTCAGGAGGTAATGTTCCCCATGGGGGACTTCAAGCTCGTGGAGGAAGTTTACAATACGAGCAGCGTATACAGCTTCTATTCGCGGCTCGGCGGCCGAGCGGTCAGGCGCCTCGTGGAGGGGCACTTCAACCGGCCGGTGACCCTCTTCGAAATCGGCGCAGGCACCGGGAACGGCACGGCCAATGTGCTGAGCCAGACCAGCGACAGGTTCGAGAGATACATCTTCACAGATGTCGCCAAGGCCCTCATCCAGAGAGGTCAGCGGCGCTTCAAGAAGAGCGGCTATGATTTTTTGGAGTACAGGGAGTTTGATGCGATGAAGGACCTCGGGGAGCAGGACGTCTCCGAGGGTATCGCGGATATCGCCCTTGCGGTGAACGTGATGCACGCGACGGACGATATCCTCACGGGCCTGAACAACGCCAAACGCGTCCTCAAGGACGGCGGCATTCTCCTCCTGTCGGAGATTGCCCCGCCAAAGAACGGCATCTATCGTTACATGGAGCTCACCTTCGGGCTTTTGCCCAGCTACGCCGTGTACACGGACCGAGCCAGAAGGCCGATCTCCCCCATCATTCGTCCCCAGGAGTGGGTATCCGCATTCGAGGCGGTCGGTTTCAAGGAAGTGCTCATCGTCCCCGGGGACGGCGCGCCGGATCTGGACCGCGGCGGTGTCGTAATAGGGGTAAAATAATGGCTGATACAACCAGATTACTCGAAGGGAAAAACGTGTTTTTTACGGGGGGCTCGCGCGGCATCGGGCACGATGCGGTCATCGAGCTGGCGCGGCACGGGGCCAACGTGGCGTTCACTTACGTGCGCAACGAAGACGCGGCCATGAAGACGATCGAGGACATCAAGGCGGTTGCGCCCGACGCGACGGTCAAGTGTTACCAGCTCGACGTGAAGGACTCGAAGCAAGTGGAGGTCGTCGCCGACCGGGCCATCGAAGAGATGGGTTCCATCAACGTCGTGGTGAACAACGCGGGCAACCTCAACGACAGCCTGGTGGTTCACATGTCGGACGAACAGTGGTTCGACGTCATCAATACCCACCTTTCAGGGACATTCTATATCTGCCGCGCGTTCATCAACGAGTTCCTCTTCAACAAGGGGGGCAAGTTCATCAACACGTCGTCCATCACCTACACCGGTTCCGCGGGGCAGGCGAACTATTCCGCGGCCAAGGCGGGGATCATTGGCTTTTCCAGGGCCATGGCGAAAGAGTGGGGCAAGAAGAAGATCTACACCAACGTCATCGTCCCGGGATACTATGATACGGAGCTCACCAGGGCCAACGCCACAGATATCGTGGTGGACAACTTTGTCAAGATGTCGTCACTGAAGCGCGCCGGACAGGGGTGCGAGTATGGGCGGGCCGTGGTGTTCTTCGCCAGCGAGCTCTCGTCTTTTATCAACGGGCACGTGCTGGAGGTCACCGGGGGGCTGGAAACCATACCCCCGATCTGATTCAAGCGTTCGCGCCGTTTGTTCCAGGAGTTGTCACAGGAGTTGTCAATGGGTATTGGAATCGAAAAAATCAACGTTTACGCGGGCAGCCTGGTGCTGGATATCGAGAAGCTCGCGGTGGCCAGGAACCGGGACATCAACTACTTCAAAAACGAGTTGCTCATCGACAAGAAGTCCCAGCTCGTCGACTACGAGGACGTCATCACGATGGCGGTCAACGCGGCGAAGCCCATCGTGTCGGAGCAGGACAAGCAGGATATCGAGCTCGTCATCTTCGCCACGGAGTCCGGCCTCGATTTTTGCAAGACCAACTCGACCTACGTGTGCCACTACCTCGGTCTCAAGAGCCAGGTGAGAAACTTCGAGATCAAGAACGCCTGCTACGCGGCGACCTGCGCGGTGCAGATGGCGATATCCTGGATCGCCTCGGGCGTAGCGCCGGGGAAGAAGGCCCTCATTGTATCCAGCGACATCAACTACGACCACGAGGGGCGCTCCGGCGAGGAGGTTCCAGCGGTGGGCGCGGTGGCGATGATCATCAGCGACACCCCGAAGGTGATCGAATACGAGCTGGGCAAGAACGGCTACTTCACGTTCGAATGCACGGACTACGCGCGCCCCACGGCCACGTATGACATCATCAACCCCCAGGAGTCTCTGTACGCCTATCTCGACTGCTTCGAGGGCGCCTGGGCCCATTACAAGTCCCAGTGCGGGGAAGACTTCGATCTCAACGAGCACTTCAAGCGGATCATCTACCACACCCCCTTCGGCGGGCTCGTGAAGATGGCTCACACCCGCATGCTCAAGGATATGTACCCGGGCATCAAGAAAAAGGAGATCGCCGCGCACTTCGAGGAGAAGGTGGGCAAGTCCCTCAAGATACCCAAGGCGGTGGGTAACACTTACTCCAGCACGGTGTACACCTGCCTGATGGGCCTCATCCTCGAAGACGACGCGCTTCTGCCCGGAGACCGCATTGGCATCTACTCGTACGGCAGCGGCTCCTGCGCCGAGTTCTACAGCGCCAAGGTCCTGCCCGGGGCCAGGGAGTGCCTCCGATCCCTCGGCGTCGACGACCACCTGAACGCCCGCTACGAGCTCTCCATCGAGGAGTTCGACACCCTGGCGCGGATGCGGTCGGCTCACGCCGAGAAGCCCACGTTCGACACGAACCTCCTGTACCCCGCCGGTTGGTTCGACCGGTATTACAAGGGCAAGAAGTATCTCATTTTCCGGGGAACCCAGGACTATCTTCGCAAGTACGAGTGGTCTTGATCACCCGAGAGGCGGCCCGTTGTCGCGGTAAATGCGGGACGGGCGGGCTCGATGGCCCGCACCCCTTTTGTGTTGTGGAGGGCTGAAATGAGCGAAGCGGTTCTTTACGATCTGCACAGTCACGTGGCGCGCATCACGCTCAACCGCCCCGAGGCGGGGAACGTGGTAAACCTCGAGAACCTGGAGCTGCTTCGCCGGTATCTCGTCGAGGCCGAGGCCGAGGCCGAGTGTCGGGCGATCGTGGTGGAGGGCAGCGGGGGCGTGTTTTCTCGGGGCATGGACTTCGGCTTCATGCT
>JAFGBX010000425.1 GCA_016932935.1 Promethearchaeota archaeon
AGCAGATGGATCGCCACGGCGTCACGATACAGAACGCGATCTTCTCCATCCGGGACTCGAACGGCAGCGCCGAGTCGTTCTCGCCGACCGTGCACGCGGGCGACGCGGCCGACGCCGTGGGACACCTCACCTGGTTCCGAGACAACTACCCCGGCATCAAGTTCCAATACTACGCGTTCGGTCTGGGTATGGGATCGTGCGGGAACTACGAGGGCTCGATCTACACGGGGGCGATGCTCAAGCGGTTCGTCGACGTGTGCCGCGGGAACAACCTCACGAACGTCGTGGGCGTGTACACGGATTGGGAGGGGCCCAGCGATCAAGGGACGGATATCAGCAACGAGACCCTCAACGGCTGGCACCAGGCACTGTGGACGGACGCCATGGCCTACGCGCGTGCCTACTTCCCCAACTGGACGTTCTCGTGCTGCTATCCCGACAGCACCGGGTGGGACGGCTACGACGGCGACGACGACCTCCAGTACTTCCAGCGGTACAACATCTTCACGCCAATGTGGGACGACTACGGCCCGATGGTGTACCGCAGCTGCGACATCGAGGACATCGAGCCCGGCTCCTACGGCGGCTCGTGGTCGGTCTACGTCCAGGCGAAGGCGCTGCTCGACGGGGCGCTCCGCGGCAACACGTCCAAGGCGAGCATGTGGCTCGGCTGCACGGGCTGCGGCCCGTACCGGAACACCACGACCGTCCACGAGCACGGCGCCCCCATGGCGTTCGGCGACGGGAAGGGGTTCGATGCATTCGCCAGGGACGTCCTGATCCTCAAGCACTTCGGGTACGAGACGGTCTCGATCTTCCACGGCATCGACAAGTTCGAGGGGAACACGGAATTCACGGGCTTCTTCGACCAGTACGGCGTCGCGGACGCGTTCGACAGGCTCAACGACACGGTCAACGGCCCGGGATCGACCACGCCGTTCACGATCTGGACCGACGAGTGGACGCCGCGGCGGCCCATCGCCCAGGACGCCGCGCTCAACTTCGAGCACTTCAGCTACATGTGGGTCGGCGCCGTCGCGATCGCGGCCGGCTGCACCCTGGCCATGGTCAACTTCTTGCTCGGCCACGACGTGAAGGCCTTCGCCCGCAAGCGCGGGGAGCCGTGAGCGTCGCCCTCGGCTCCGCCCGGCGCATCGTGCCGACCACGTCTCCTTGAATTTCACCTTTTTTAAGGCTGAGCTCGTAGCGTGACGTGGAAGCGACGCACGTCGCGGAGCGATGGGCATGGGGTTCAAGGACTTCGTATCGCGCTTGAAGGCGGTTCCCGCGTTCCTCTTCAAGCCGGGCGGGCCGAGGAGGCTCACCGAGGCCGAGCTGGCACGGATGGAAGCGGAGGCGAGGCGGCATTTCAAGGACGCGATCGCCCGCATCGGGAACAAGCAGTGGTCGCAAGCCGCAGACGACATTGACAAGGCGCGCAAAATCTGCACGGACATGGGCTGGCAGGAGGGCGTCTCGCACGCCGACTACCTGCTGGACCAGGCCCTCGCGAAGAGGGCGGCCGACGAGCGGGGGAAAAAGGCGCGCGCAGTGGCCGCGCAATCTCGGGCGAAGCAAGCAGCGCGCGCGGCCGGAAAATCGGCGGAAAGCGATCACGTCGAGAAGTTGCGGAAGATCATCAAGGTTTCGGATCGCATCGAGGTCGCGCGGCTCGCGGACGCGCTTGACATCGACGAGAAGCTGGCGTGGCAGCGGGTCTTCGACTGGGCGGAGCAGTTCGGCTTCAAGGTGGACGGGAACGCGGTCGTGTTCGGTGCCGGCGACACGGCCAGGTTCGTGGACGACCTCGACAAGGAGTTCGCCGAGTGGCACGCCGACAAGATTTGACCGGAGCCGCATCCGGGGCCACGATCACGCGCTGGGAAAGCCCCCCTCCGTGATGCTACACGGTAGAACTCCCGGCTGGCTGTGGAACGCAGCGGTTCCGCGGGCAATCGTCGAGATAGACGGCACCTGGGCGAAACGATTTTTAGACTCCCCGCATTAACCATGAATGTCGACTTTGCGAGAGCAGGCGTCGATGGCACGCGGGTAAAACACCCGTGCGCACGATCCACGCCCGACCAACCTGGGTAACGCGGTGCGTCCACACGCGGCCCCGGCGCGGTCGGTAGGAAGCACGGATCCAAATGACGAGAACCACCTCGAAGCCGGACAAGCACGCGGCGGAAAGCAAGGCCAAAACCGCATCGCGCGGGAAAAAGCCCGGTAGGAAACCGACGGAAGACCACGTGTTCTACCAGCTACCCTTGTACTACGACATCGTCTTCGGAAGCGACGTGCTCGCCGAGGTCGAGTTCTACAAGCGCCTTTTCAAGGAATTCTCCACCGGCAAGGTGAGGCGCGTCCTCGAGCCCGCGTGCGGCTCGGGACACTACATGGTACTGCTCGGGAAGGCGGGCTTCCACGTGACGGGATACGACCTGAGCCCTTCCATGGTCGAGTACACGCGGGCGCGCATCGAGAGGGCGGGCCTATCGAAGACCGTGCAGGTGCTCGAGGCGGACATGCGGAACGCCACACTCCCGGGAAAGTTCGACGTCGCGATCAACCAGATCAACAGCCTGGCCTACCTGAAGGAAGACGAGGAGATCGTCGGGCACTTCAAAGCGACCGCGGACGCGCTCGTCGACGGCGGGCTGTACATCGTCGAGCTCACGCTGCGGTGCGCGGACTTCGAGAAGGAGCACAAGGTCGACGAGTCGTGGGCGGTCGAGCGGGACGGCGTCCGGGTGGCTGCCACGTGGAAGCCCGTCCGGTACGACTTCGAAAAGAAGCTCCGCATCGTGGAGCTCACGATGGTCGTCGACGACCACGGGAAGCACTCCGAGTACTTTGAAACGCACGAGCTCCGGCTGTGGACGCACGAAGACATCAAGCGGCTGACGCACGCGGGCGGGTTCGACATCATCGCGTCGTTCGACTGCAAGTTCAACCCGATCCCCGACGGGACGTGCATCACGGGCGACACCCACGAGTTCCCCTACTTCGTTCTGCGGAAGCGTTGAACGTCTACTTGCCTGGCGAATATGGGAAGGAGGCGGAAGTTTCTTAATGCGATACCAAGCGATCCTAGGCGATACCAATGCGATCACCAACCTGGCGGATAGCGTGTAAACGGAGGCCGCGGGGAGCGGCATCATGATCGACACGGTCTCCACGGGGTGGAACTTGACCGGGATCGAGCTGGATCTCGACAGCATACGGCTCGATAAGGAGACCGTGATCGTCGAAGAAAACGGGACGAGCTTCCTCACCATCGACTAGAACCGCCAGGGGCGCGCCGTCCAGATCCACGTGGCCGAGGCAGCTTCTTCCCGTAGCTCAAGAGAAAGGTCGTATAGAGTCCTTATGCCTTGCTCCGGAGGCTTGCGCATATAAGGCCATAAGTATTTATGACCATATGCCCTCAACTACCCTGTGATTCGATGTCGCTGAAGATCAAATTGCCTCCAGAGAAGGAAGCCGCGTTCCGCGAAATTGCGATGAAGAAGTTTGGATACCGCAAAGGCTCACTATCGGATGCGTTGGAAGAAGCGATCACGCTATGGCTCGGACGCGAGAGTAAGCCCTTCAAAAAGGTAAATAATCCCACGGAACAGATTCGAGGCATGTTATCCGGCATTAAAGGAACGAGCGTCGATCTACAGCACGAAGGTGCGTCTTTGTTCTATTGAAGGGGGGTATTGCTCGTGTTGTTCATCGATGCAAATATCTTCCTCGAGTTGTTGCTGAATCAGGCAGCAGCTTCGGATTGCCAACGATTGCTCTCGTTTTTGGAAACAGCCCTTCCATGTGGCGTCATCTCTTCATTCCACGTGTTCTCCATCGTCCTCGTGATCCAGCACAAGGCAAAGAACATCCAGCTATCGAAGCGTTTCCTCGAATCCCTACAATCCTATTCTGGCATCTCCGTCTATCACGCGGACGTCGCGACCATGGCCGCCGCGGTGGATGTCCAGCTGCAATACCACCTCGATTTCGATGATGGGCTTGCTGTTGCCGCGATGCAAGAGATGAACATCGTAAAAATCGTCTCTTTCGATGCGCATTTCGACCGCGTGACCTCCATTCAACGCATCAGCCCTAGTGTTGCGTTGAAGGAATTGAGGCAGCCATAGATCATCCCACCATCGTGGCGTCGCCCGGCTGCAAGGTCAACCCGATGCGCGACGGGACGTGCATCACGGGCGATACCCACGAGTTCCCCTTCTTCGTCTTAAGGCGGCGCTGAGCGCCGGATCCCGTGCGTGTGAACTTAACGCGCGAGGGACTTGATGAAACCCGCCTTGTCCCCCTTTTCAAAAGAGATGGCGTGCCCGTCCACCTTGAAGCCGAACTGGCTCGCCACCGACTCCGCGCGGGCGCGGGCGGCGGAATCGTCGAGCCCGAGCGCGTTGGCGAGGCGCGCGATGTCAACCTTCCTCGATGCCTTCACCAGCGAGACGAACTCGCGGAGGCGGTCATCGCACCCATGCCGCAGCGCGTCGAGCCGCTCTTGCTCGGCGCGCTCCCGTTGCTGGCGTGCCGACCGCCGCTTTTCAAAGCGCTCCCGCACGACCTTGGCGTTCGCTTCCTGCAAGCTGCTGGAACGCTTTTGCATGACACCTTCTCGCATCAGCCGTGCACGGGCGGCGCCCTCCTTCCATTGGATGTCATCGGCGGTCTTCGTCGCCCGCTCGACGTCGGCGAGGGCGAGATCCCATTGCTTCCCTCGTGCCTTCATCGTTGCGCTGTGGAAATAGGCACGGACCTTCTTCTCCAGCCGGACCTGTTCGTCCTCGGCGAATCGGGAATTTTGCCTCGGGACGAACGGGAGCAGCTCCCTGTTCCCATCGGGTGCGCCCTTCTCGCCCGTTTTTCTCGTCTCCATGCTCTCCATGCTCATCCGATACTAATCATAGCGGTCCTCGCTTTTATAGGAAACCGATATGCATGGCTGGCTCGCGAACGGGGAGGAAGTTATAAATGCCGTGGTGCCGGAAGCCGAACCAGGAGCCATCGCTCCGCGGGCACGTGGCGGGCGGAGGTGGGCTCGGTTGATTTACACGAGGAGGAAAAACGACACGCCCGCGTTGGCCATCTGCGAGCCGGCGGCGAACCCGTCCCAGCCGCCCCGGAAAATCGAGATCCAGGCACAATTGCAGAAATTTTTCGAGAGAAAGACCAAGAAAGAGAAGATTGCAAAAGATAATGGCATCTGGGTAAATACTCTAACCAACCTTCAAAAAGAAGTGAAGAATTTAAAGAAAAATCGGGAGATTTTTCTTGTCTCATCGTGATGCGCCTGTGCGCTCACTTCACTTAAAGCGTCAAGGTGTTTCTTGCCCGCCTCCTTTATTTTAGTCCCGATGCTTCTCGTCTATTTATTTAGACTTTTCTTAATAATGACCATCCTGGGACATTAGTTCCTGGCACTTTATGTTCATTGACGACCTCGAACCCGAATCGCTTGAAATACACTATGTTATTTTGCTTATGCGTTTCTAAAAAGCATGGTATACCTTGTTTATCGATATGATCCAGCATCGCCTGCATGAGAATGCCGCCAAAACCCTGTTTTTGCTTTGTAACATCTACTCCCATCCAATACAAGTACATGTGAGGGAACGGGACGAGTTCTTCGTGCATTTCCAAATAGAAGGCCACTATTTTTGCCCATCTATCCATAGTCGCCCTGCTGAATTTAATATAGAGAGTAAGCACCCCAGAAACAATCATCTGCCATGTAGTGAAGTTGGCTTTTTCAGAAGGGAACCATACTGCAATTCCTTCCAAGTTATTCGATGGTGCATAGACCGTTCCGTATCTCAATCCTAATTTTACAAGAAACTCATACATGAGGTGGCCTTTATTTCGCCGTATTTCACCATCCGGTTCTATCGCCACACAAAAAGGGTAGTCTTGGAAAGTAAGTGCCAGTATTCTTGCCGCAGGCGTGATATCAGCTTTCGTTAATTGGTAAAGGTCTCCTAAAGCTCGCATTGCGCGATCAACTCCTACTTTCTGGTTACCTTTTAGCCATTTAAATAATAAATGTTATGGTCAACGCACATTGACGAGCACGTTGACCTGGAAGCGGTGCGCCGGGAGCGTCTCATTCACGCCGCATTCGAGCAAGCAGCCACGCGCCTCGTGTGATTGGCGCTTCCCCCCGTGCGTCATGTATGCCGCTTGAACACGGCGACGTACCCCGTGCCCCTCGCGAGCACTGAGACGAGCTGCTGCCCGCCCGCGGCCAGCGCGTCCAGCACCAGCCCCGCACCGCTCGCCGGGGCATGGCACGGTCGGCATTCGAAATGCTCGGAGATGATTGGATGAATGAGAAAAAGGAAAGGGAATTAATCGGCCAGGCCGTTCTCCTCGTAGTAAGACGTGATCCATTCCCTTCCGATCACTGCGAGCTTGATTGGCCCCGAAACCGTGAGCGTGCCGGCGAAGAAGAACGAATCAGTGTTCGGGTTCCCGCTCATGATTTGTTTCATGGCCTCGCCGACCATTTCCATCTGGCACGGGTTTTTCCAGTTGTTGGCCGCCTGCAGATCCTTCCAGCTGCCCGTGTACGTCCCGATCTTCCCGCCCTTGTCGTTGGCCACGAGCACGAGCTTGATGTCGGTATCGCGCACCTCGTAGAACTGGGCGATTTCCCCGTACTGCAGGATGGTGTCGGCGACCGTCTCGCCGTAGTCCTCGTTCATCTTCTGGAACTCGAGCGTCGCCTTGAAGAACAAGATGACGTCGTCCTTGCTCGACCCGCTGAAGTTCTTGGCCTTGAACTTCTCGACCCACTTGGCGTTCGATCCCTTGATTTCGTCTTCAGAAATCCACTGAACATCTGCCATGGTTGATGCACCAGAATGCTATCATCCACCGTTGGTAACCTGGTGGATTGATAGGCATCTATCGACGCGAGCGTTTAAAACGTTTTTCAAGGATGGTTCCATCCCGGGCTCGGTTCGATGCCCGGCCGCGTCCCTATTGCGCGATCCGCACGAACAAGCCCGAATTCTTATCGTCTATCGCGCGCCGATCGTGGATTCCATATCGGATTCCAACACCGTCTCCCGATGGATCGGGCCGTCTTCACACGATGTCGTTGAAGACGAAGAACAGGACGGCGAACAGCGAGGCGACGATCACGCCTATCCAGAACAACCACACCCCGAGCGACATCAAGGCATTGTTCGGGATCACGAGCCCCGCCCCGATGAGCGAATGCAGCAGGACGGCCGCGAGGATGAGGCCCACCCCCGTGGCGATGCTGTGCACGACGGTCGAGTTCGACAGTTCAACCATATTTTCGTTTCACCATGCTCACGGCTCGAACTCCTTCATGACCACGCTCGTGACCGTGTTCTCGATGAGCCCGATCAGCCCGTCCATCTCCGCGTGGAGGCGGTACAGGTCATCGGCGGTCTCGCCTTCGAATTCCACGCACACGTCCCATTCGCCCGTCAGTGACAGGATCCGCTTCACGAAGGGCAGCTTCCGCACGGCCTCGGTGAACTTGGCGATCGAATTGGGCGTCAGGGAAACCATGATGAATGCTTTCAACACGACCTCGCCACGAGTGCTGTCAACACGATCCCTCGCACGGGGCGCAAAAAAGGTTTGTGCAAGGTCAGCGTCCCGCGGCTCGACGGGGCTCGACGGGGCTCGACGGGGCCGAGGGGCCCTGGGGATGCCAATGTGGGACAAGTGGGGCTGGACGGGGGACGCTATCTGCCATCAACAGATGGCCCGTTATCTGCCGTTATCCAGGGGCCCCACGTCGTCCGCACGCCGGGAACCTCGAATCTGTCCTTGAGGGACGCCGGGACGCCGTCCAGCAGGGGTAGGTCGCGCTCTCCAGCCTTGATGTGCCCGTGCAAGGCCCTCGCTTGCGCCCGCGCCACGTCCAGCGTCGTCGTGCAGTACGCGTTGACCGCCGGGTTCACCCGCTCGCGGCGGGCGGCGATCGCCTCGACGACCTCCTCCCACGCCCCGTCCTCCCGCCGCACCCGTTCCAGGAGCTCTGTTGCGGGGAGCCAGCACGCTTCATCCCTCGTCATCGTTACCGGCCCTTAGGTACACCTGGAAAGGTTATTAATGTCGTGCGGACAATCATACTAGCACTCGCGGTGGGAACATGCCGGTCCAGGCCCCATCGCCGGTGGTTATCGTTGGGTTCAAGGGGTCAGCCGCCATGCCAGGATGGGCCATATCGACGATCACGGAACTGACGAACGCGGTGATGATCCTCGTCGTCTTCTTGTTCGGGGCATTCCACGACAAGATCCGAAAGAACCAGCGTCGGTTCCCCTCGATGTTTTTGGCGATGGCACTCCTCGCTTCCGCGGGCACGTTCCTCCGCTTCGTGGCCTTCTTCTTCATGAACGAACTCGCATTCCAGGTCTCCTGGGTGGCTATTTCGGTCGCGGCCCTGTGCATGATCGTTTGGATGGAGCAGATCGTGTTTGAAACGCCCCGGCTCATCATCCGGAGCACCTACACGTTCCTGGCCGGGATGACGGTGGCCTTCTCGTTGGTGCCGGGCTGCGTCACCACCAACCTGGAGGGGAACCCCACGTGGACGGGGTCGTGGGCAGCCTCCAGCCAGCTGTTCATGGTCGGCATCGTGGTCTACGTGATAGGGTTCTTCGTCCGCGTGGGATTAAAGGCCCCGTGGAAGGTTCGCATCCCTCTCATCGCGGTCTTCACCGTCGTCGTCTTCCTCGTCTACGGCCTGGGGGTCGTCCGGCTCCTCCTTCCCGGCGTGCCGGGGTGGGCGTGGCTGGTCGTGGCCGGCGCATTGGGATCCTTATCTATCGCCATTATCGCCTTCATCTGCCTCGCTTTTCCCGAGTTACTCAGCATCATCACGTACACGCTCGACCGCTTGATCGTGATCCACGTGGAGAACGGCGTCCTGCTGTTCTCGCACAGCTGGGTGAAGCGGAAGAGGGACGAAGTCGACCTCATCGCCCCGCTGCTGCAGGCCCTGCAGAGCATGTCGTTCGAGGTGCTGCGGCTCGGGCACATGACCGAGCTGCACCTCGAGGAGGGCAACCTCATGTTCCAGAAGAGCGACCACGTGATCGTTGGCATCATCAGCAGCAGGTCGACGGTCTACCTGCGCACCCGCCTGTCCATGTTCATCGACGCGTTCGAGGTGCAGTTCAAGCCGGAGCTGGAGAGCCAGACCCCCGACATCACCCAGTTCCAGCGGGCGAAGGCACTGGTCGACAAGATATTCCAGGCCATCCCCCTCGACGCGACCCGGTTCGGCCCGTGGCGCCGCCACAGGGAGGAGAAGGACTACCTCAGCCCCGACGAGGACGCCGAGCTCATCGACGACTTGAAGAACCTGTTCTCTGCGGAGCTTTGACTTGGAAGGAATAGGTCTTCCGGGTGCCTTCGGGGCCGCACGAATGAGGTTGCCTTTCGTTCAAGCTTGACGACGCCCCGGTCTGCCTAAAGCCGGAATCAAAGGCGTTTAAGCTCAACACGCGGCTGTGATGGAAAAAAGAAGAACGGTCAACCGAACCCGATGAACTTCTTCTTCTCCTTCTCGGGCTCGTTCGGTTTCTTGTGCTCCATGAGGCGCCCGAAGCCAGCGTTCGACTTGTCCTTCAAGCCGAGCTTCTCTATCTCTTCCTTGTCCGCTTCCGTCGACTCCGATGCCGATCCTCGCTTCTCGTCCTCGGACATGGTCAACGACCTCGTGTCATGAGCTTATCCGCGGTACTTCCTCTTAAGAATATGCACGAGCTTCCCACTCGCAATCATCGGCCGAGGCGGCCGTCGGATGCGATCGCCCCAACCGAAGCCCGCATCCGCCGCCCGGTCACGTGATCACGCGGCCGACGAACGAGAGCATGTCGAACTTGATCTTGATGGCCTCCTTCACCGCGACGCGGGACAAGAAGTGGTAGTACTCGCGGATCGAGCCGAACGTGGCCTTGATCATGATGTCCGGCTTCCCCGTGACGTAGAAAAACTTTCGGATCTCCTTTAAGCCGACCAGGAACTGCAGCACCTCCTTCATGGTGCCGTGCCTCGTCTTGAGAAAGATGAGGGCGTTGATCTTCGTCTCCCGCTCGTGTATGAAGCGCAAGAGAATGGCGATGACCAGCACGACGACCGTGAGCACGAGGAACAGCGTGTCGACTCGCTGGAACCCTGCGAGGACGCTGGCCGTGATGCTCGTGATCGGGTCTATCACATTCAGGATCGACGTCCAAGCCTCGAACGTGAGCGAGGTCTCGGGATCCCACCACATGCTCGCCAGGAAGATGAGCAAGTTAGGCAGGACGGTGCATGCAACGACCATGAAGAGGAGCTGGGGCCAGAAGGCGCCGCCGAAAAAAATACCGACCGTGTGGACGAACCCCCAGCCGAGCATATTGAGGTAGGGGATCGGCACCACCATACACGCGGGCACGATGGCGAGGGTGGCGAGAGCGCCGAAGGCCATGAAGGCGGCTAGCTTGGTGGCAGTCCGCATGAGTCGGTAATTGCCCGATCTCGGTCGCTTCAAGATCGCCTCCTCGGGAGCGAATCTATCGCGACCCACGTAGACGTAGTAGATGAACACGGAGAGGATGTTCAAGATCAAGGCGACGATGCCGACCAGCGTCGGTTCCACGGTGGCCTCGCCTTGCTGCTGGGCGAGGACGATGAGGACCAGCGCAAGGATCATAAGGGCGATGTAGACCGCCTTGAACAAGGAGAGCCTCTCCTTGCCCTTCGCCACGTTGTACAAGGCGGCCAGGATGATGAACCCGCCCGGCGCGCCGAGGAGCACGAAGGTGAGCGGGAGTTGGCGCAGGCCGACGAAGTATGAGGTGACGTTGAGGGTCACTCCGAAGAAACCGAGGACGAAGACGAAGCTGAGGTGCGGCAAGTTCATGAAGCTCCGGTTCCTGGAGGTCAAGTAGATCTTGAGATCCTTCCATCCCGTCTGGAAGAAGGCTAGGCTTCCTAGAAGCGGGCGGTGCTTCCGGATCGTGTTCAAGATGGCCTGGAACGCGACGAACGCGAACATGACGATGCTAGCGAAACAAAACCGGATGAACACGATCGAGAGGGTAGAGTCGGGGTACGCGTCGAGGATGGGCACCGCGAAGAGGGGGATGAGGCCCCAGACGACATTCGAGCCGATGATCGTGGCAATCAAGAAGCGCGGCTGTTTGAGACTGCTGGCATCCATGGTGGTCATGCCTTCGGTCATTGTGCAAGAATGGCGAGGCGGGCTGGGCACCGGCTCACACGATCGGCCAGAGCTGGAAATCCATCTTGTCTGTTTTTCCTGGCGGCGATATGAGCAAGCCGTAGAAGCTCGGCGTCTGCGGCGAGACGACGTTAACGATGGGGGTGCCGTGAGGGAACGTCATCTCGATGTAGAACGACGACACCCGTTGCAGGTCGTAGGTGCACGGGTCGTCTAGGTAGGTGAAGATGATGAAGGTTGCGTGTTCGAGCACGGAAAACCTGTGCAACGTGTTGACAATGGCCTTTTTTACAATGCTGGCATCTTTTACTTTCGATTCGAAGGACTGGAAAATGCCGAGGTTTATCTGATGCTTGAAGCCGCAATCCTTTGCCCACGATTTGAAAAAGCCCGTGAAGTTGTCGATCAGCGCAGCCACGCCCGCGTCGTCGAGCTCTTGTTCGCTGTTGATGGGGACGCGGAAGACGTTGCTGCCCAGGTCACGAGTGTTGACCGCTCCCATCGTGAAGATCTTGATGTTCTTCTCGTATCGAGCGGTATCCAGCTTCATTCCCTTCAAGAACTCCAGCATCTTGGCCTTGAACCCCGGGATGTCGAACTTGTTGGGCGGGGCGAAGGTCATCATCTGGTTGCGGTAGAGCTGCGTCCGGGCGATGTTCTCGATCCAAAGGTCGAAGAGCCACGACGCGATCGGTGAGGTGGAAACCGTGCCGAACTGTAGCGGTGCTTCGCTCGTGAATATGCCGTTGAGCACGCTCTTGAGGTTCTTTTCGTCGAAATGGAGGTTGAAGGGGGTATGCTTGAACGACTGGACGAGCTCGACGTCCCACGGCATGAAGGTTTTGAACCGGCCCTCCTCCAGCGAGAACACGTAGGACGTGTTGTTGATGCGGATGCCCCTGCTCTTCTTTATCTCGGCTATCCTGACCATCTTCTCCTTCGAGACGAACTCGCGCCTGAGGTCGACTATCGCGTCGACGAGGTAGTCCATCTGGGACGCGTTCTCCGCCACGAGGATGAGCTTGATGTTCTTCTGGCGCACCATCGACATGAACACGTTGTACATGAAGTTCAAGCTCTCGGTCATCTGCGGCCTGTCGGCGTATTTCTCAGCTTGCAAGTGCTCGAACATGAGCTGGATCGCATCCCAGCTGTCGATGCAGACGAGGAGGTTTCCCTTGGCATGGTCGGCCATGTCGACGATCGATCGGAGCAGTTCCGGCATGCCGGCGAACTTCAAGGCGAGTTGCTCGTCTTGCAACGGGTTCGTGACCGTCACGCCGGCCTGGGTCGCGTCGAAAACAGCAATGTTCTCTTTCACGTCCTTGTCGACCCAGGGGAAGTGTTCGAAGAGCTGCGCGGGTGCCACGCGCGTCGACAAGTAGGTCGCGTTCTTCCCCTTGCTCTTCACGAGCAGCTCGAGTGCCAAGGTGGACTTGCCAACGCCCCCGTCGCCCTTGAGCAGGATGGAATACCCGTACGGCAGCTCCAGCATCTGGAGGAGCTCGCCGGGGATGTAGGGGTTCTCGTCGGTCATGCCGTCCACACGCTACACTCGCGGTTTCGCGTTCCGCAGAAACGAATTGCTGCCGTGCCATTAAACCTTTTTTTTACGCGGGCTAGGGGCTATCTAGCCATCGCCTTTCCCATCACCGGATCTAGTTTGTGTTATCCAGATCGCGCCATGTACTTGATCGACATGGCAAGCGTGCTCGACGGGCTGTTGGAGCTTTATGCGTGCATCGGAATCGGCCTCGGGCTGGGCTTCTTGCTGGAACGAAGGGGTGTGCGCGGCCTTGTCGAAAAGATACTGACGTGGATAGTGATCAACGCTGTCACGCCCGCCCTCGTATTCACGAGCCTCGTGAAGAACGCGGCCAACATCCCGTGGGAGAACCTGGCCAGCACGGTTGTCGTGATGGTCGTCACGTCGATGGGCTCGATGGGGATCGCCTACGCGTCCCTCCGGAAGCGGAAGGGTATGACCGGCCCCAGGCTCGGCGGGTACTTGCTCATCGCTGGCTGGGCGAACGCGACCTTCTTCCCCGTGCCCGTCGTCCTCGCCGTGTTCGGAGCGGACTTCCTGATCTACCCGATCCTGTACGCGTCCACGTCGCTCATATTGCGTGGTACGGTCGCCACCTACCTGTGCATCAAGCTCGGTGCCAACCCGGGCGAGCGCATCTCCGCGAAGGAGACGGCGAGGGCACTGATCACCTTCCCGCCGACCGTCGCCATAGCCATCGCCCTCTTGTATGTCCTGGCCGGCCCACCGCTATCCCCGGAACTGCTCGGCGCGATCGAGCTTCCCATCGCGAGAGTATCGTCATGGCTTGGCGCCGCGACCATCGGCATGTTCCTGAACGGGGTCGACCTCGCCAAGGCGAAGGAGCTCAAGCGTGACATCCCCCTGTCGATGGCCTTCCGCTTCGCGTTACCGCTGCTGATCTTCTTGCCGTTGTCGCTCGTCCTCCCGGTCGCTTCGGACCCGATGACGGTGAAGACGATCCTCCTCCTGGCGGTGCTATCCCCCCCGGCGATAATCAACACCCTGTTCGCGGCCCGCTTCCGCCTCGACAAGGAGCTCGTGGCCATGAGCGTCGTCGTGCTCACGGTTCTCATGATCGTCCTCACCCCCATCATCTTGCTGGTCGGATCGGCGCTCTTCACATGAGGCGCAACGGGGAAGCCGAACCCGGGCTGCTGGAAAGTGGCAGTGACGACGCGATGCTACTTTTAAATAGACTAGGGTTCTTTTATCTCATAAGGAGCCCCGCCTTAGGAATCAGAGCTCCCTCGTGTGCATCCAGGGAAATGGATAAATGCTGGGTGGGATCGGGAGGGTTCACTAGAAGTCCTCCAGCTTCGGCAAGGCCGTCCACGGCATCGATGATTGCGAAAACCGCCACGCGATTCCCCCCTCTGCATACACATGCTCGCATGGCGGTTTTGCGAAAGGCCGTTAGCGAGATCGATCGCCGCCCGCATGAATCAAAGCTATAACAACTCTCCCACCATCACTAGCACGATGAAGCTCTCCGCGAAGCTGAAGGACGCCACCCCGGTAAAACTCGACCGGGGCTCGTGGTTGATGCTCGGGCTGCTCGGGGGCGGTGGGGCATTCTTCGGGACGGTCGAAAACGGGCAGCTGAACACGTACATCAACGGCGTCCTCCGCTTCGAGTTCGGGGCGTACTGGGACTGGTGGATGATCCCGCTGATGACCTCGTTCTCGGCGCTCATGGGCCTGGTCTTCATGCTGGTCTGGGGCGCGGTTTCCGACCGGCACTACTCGCGGTGGGGCCACAGGAGGCCATTCCTGCTGCTCGGCGTCGTCGCCGGGGCCGCGATGATCGTGTACCTGGCCTCGCGTGACTTCTGGCTCTGCTTCTTCATCGACGTGGTCGTCATCGGGATTTTCATGAACGGGCGGCTCGCGGCGGAGAAGGCCCTGCTCCCCGATTTGACCGAGCCCGCGGAGCGCGGCCGCGTGAACGCGCGCGTCAACGTGGTATCAGCGATCTTCGGCATCGTGTCCATGGCCTTCTTCTTGCTTGCTGCTTATATGTTCTCCGTCCCTGGCCCGGACGGCGACTACATGAACTACGCGGGGCATGCATGGGTGCTCGTGATCAGCGGCGTGTTCTACATCGGGGTGGCGATCGCGGGTTTTATGGGCATCAAGGAACGGGCGAGGAAACCGGAGCAAGCCCCGCCTGGGAATTGGTACTCGGACATCGTACGGTCGTTCCGCTTCTCTGAGCTCAAGGAACAGCGAGAGTTCTTCAAGATCATGATGGCCATGCTCGTATTCAACATCGGCCCCAAGATCTTCCTCCCGTGGATCTTCGAGTTCCTCACGCGCCTCCTCGACTTGATAACCCTCTGGCTCGTGATCTCCGTCGCGGCGATCTACCTGTTCGGTGGCTGGTTCATATCGCTCCTCCTGGGCAAGCTTTGCGACAGATACGGCCGAAAGAGGCCGGCCATCATGTCCATAATACTCGGTTCCATCGGCTTCCTCATCGTCCCCCTCGCCATCATCACTCTCAATTTCGCCCTCATTCTTATCATGTTCTTCTTGCTCATCTTCGTCCTCAACGGCGTGCCCACGATCACCAGTGCCTGGATGCAAGACCTGCTCCCAGCGGGGAAGATCGGGCAGTTCACCGGCATCAATAACATTTCGAGCACGGTGAACCAGTTCATCGGTGTGTGGATCGGGGGCGTCGTCTACTTGTTAACCGGGGGTGACATAGCGTGGAACATGTTCATCGCTGCGTTCGTGTTCCTCGCGTCCATCCCGCTGTTCTTCTTCGTCAAGGAAAGCCTCGCCGTGAAGGACGTGAACGACCGTTGAGGGTTCCCGGCCTCCAAGGTGTCTACTTCTACCGCCACCAGCTTGGCACCAATTGCGTCGTCTACGCGCTCGAGCGTGGCGATGGTGCGCTCGACTTGATCGACACTGGGATCTATTACATCCGCCCCGTGCTCGCGAGCGTGGTTCGTGGCATGGCGAGGGACGGCCTCGACTTCCACCGCGTCAAGAACATCTTCCACACGCACGGCCATTTCGACCACTGCCAGGCAGACAAGTGGTTTATCGAGCGCTCCGCGTTCGACGACGTGAAGGTGTTTTGCCCCGCCGGGGACGCGTGGCGCTTGCAGCGGGGCAACGACGAGAGGCAGCTCGGCTACTTTTTGGGGCACATGAAGCGGTACGTCCGGCTCGGCACGGACGAAATGCTCTCGCGTGGTGGCTTCGGCTCGATCGCCTGGCAGTTCCGGTTCTTCGTCAGCCGGCTCATGAAGATCCCGCCCCTCGACGCCGGGCGCGTGATCCCCTTGCACGATGGTGCGACGGTGCGAATTGGCGCCCACGAGGGCCGCGTGATCACGACCGGCGGGCACTCCGACGGGCACTCGTTCTTCCACTTCCCGGGCATCGACGCACTCGTCATCGGCGACCACGATGCGGTCAACGAGCTCACGTGTGACTACCGCCGGATCATAAAGGCGGCCGCCATCATCCGAGACCTGGATCCAAAGGTATGCCTGGTCGGCCACCAGGGCATCCCCGCCACCCGGGAAGCATGCCGAGCGAAAGCCGAGCACTGGTTCACGAAACTGCATCACGTGGTCGGCATGCTCGCGCGTGCCACGGATAAATTCGGCGGCGAGCTATCGATGGGATACTTCATGGACAAGTTGCTCGGCTATCTGCGACGCATCAGCTGGCTGAGGTACTGGACGTTCCAGAACCTGTTCGTCCTGGTGAAGCTCCTCGTCGACGAAGGCATCGGTACGATCGCCCTCGTCGAGGAGAGGGGCGACCTCGTCCTGTCCGTGTCGTTCAACGCAGTGAACGACTTCTTAGACCACCTGGACGAGCGGGTCGCCGCGATGAAACGATTATGAAGGCGAATCCCTCGTCGTAGGCAAGGATCGCTTGAAAAAAGGAATCGGGGGGTCGGTCCCTACGATTTCCTCAGCATGAGGAACGAGAGGATCACGAGCCCCGCCGCGACCAACGGCCCTATGATGCCGAACCCCGCGACGTGCTCGGCCCAGAACCACGGGTTCCATGCCACGGCACCGGCCACGTATCCCAACGGGGAAGCCACGAGCATGATGAGGCACGCGAGCATGACGCCGTACATGCCCCTTGCAACGCGCCCCTTCTTCAACACGATCGCAAGCACGGTCAAGAGTACGGCAGCCGCGACGAGCACCCCGGTTTCCAGCACCGCGCCGGCCACGGCGATCTCGTCCAAGTTATACCACACCTGTCCCGTCGAGCGCACATTGAGGGCCCATAGCCATATGTACACGGTATTGGGCGGGAAATAGCCCACCGCGGCGGGGGTCAGCAAAGCGACGATCGTGATGATCGCACCCGAGAGTAGCAGTATCCAGACGTTCTTTTTCAACCATTCCATCCTAACCAGCCTCGAATGAATCCGCGTCAACGAGAGGATCGGTTGCTGAGGCAATAAGGATAGCTATCCACGGTCGACTGCGTGCCACGGACGTGTTTCGACTCCCAGCGTGGTCTCACCGGCCCGAGATTGCGGCGTAGGCCCGTTCCTGGAATTCGCCGAGCTTGAACGGCCGCTTCGACTTTATCGAGGCGGTGAGATCCTCTAGCACCCTCTTGATGTTCAACGACGCGAGGTAGCTGATGCAAGGGGCGATGACCGCGAGCATGTAGAGGACGACCCCGGCGCGCTTCGTGATATCGGGGTAGGAGTCGAAGAGGATGTACGCCTGGCGGTGGATGTTCACGAGGGAGAGGAGGATGCCCTCCGCCTTTGCTGCGAATTTATCGCCGTAGATTGCGGAGCTGGCGTTGAAGAGCTGGTAGCCGATCTCCTCGACGTTGAATGGCATTGGCTCGGGCCGCGGGTGGTGATCCCGCGCAGCCGGGCCGATCTTGTCGTCCCAGACCACGTAGATGAGGAACGTGTTCTCCGTGGTGGGCGTCGGCTGCTCATTGCACTCGCCTGGGGTCAAGACACCGATTGCGTTGCTGAACTGCGTGAAGCGCCTCTTTCGCGCTATCTTCCCCTTGATGACGGCGATCAAGTCGTCCTGGTTGAACGGCTTGGTCAAGTAATCGTCCGCGCCGAGTATCTTGCCGAGTCGGATGTCCTCGATGGCCGACTTCGCCGACAGGAAGACGAAGGGGATCTGGTTGAGCACGGGCATCGTCGAGACCGCCTTGAGGAGCTCGTAACCATTCATCTCGGGCATCATGATGTCGGAGATGATGACATCCGGTACTTCCTTGGCGTTCTCCAGTATTTCAATCGCCTCCTTGCCATCATTCGCCGAGACGACGCTGAAATCGTTGAACTCCAGGAACATGCGCAAGTTGAGCAAGATGTCGGGGTTGTCATCGACAATGAGCACCCGGCCTTGCGACCCAGTTGCCGCGCCCAGGGACATCACCAGTTCATAGTTCGCTGACGGCCATTTTCAAGGTTTGCGGCGCGGGAGGAACACGGAGAAGGTGGTTCCCTTGTCGACCTGGGTCGCGACGTAGACGTTCCCGCCATGCATCGCCACGTAATCCTTGGCAAGGGCCAGGCCCAGGCCGGAACCGGGGGTGTCCTTCACCCGGGCCGATCTAGCGAACCGGTCGAACAGCCGGGGGAGGAGTTCGGCGTCGATCCCGATCCCGGCGTCCGCGACGTGGAGGAGTACGCCGTCCATGTCGTCCAGGTTGTACTCCCCCGCGTAGTGGTCGACAACCTTGATCGTGACGTTCGATCCACGGGGGGAGAACTTGACGGCGTTGTCTACGAGGGCCTTGATGACGATGCCGATCTTGCCGGCATCGCCGGAAAACGAGATCCCATCGCCGATCGTCGTTTCGATGGTCAATGATTTCGCCTTGACCGTGTTGTCCAGCGATTCAATCGTGCTGGTGATGATGGCCTTGAAATCGACGTCCGAGACATCGATCTCTTCCTTGGAATCATCAATTCGGCAGAGACTCACGAAATTGTCGACGAGACCCGTCATAATATGCATATTCCTGGAGATGGCAGAGATCAAGGAACTTTCCTGCTCGTTCGACATCCGGTCGCTGTAATGCATCAGGTTCTGCACCGACTGATCGAGCACGGTAACCGGCGTACGCAACTCGTGTGCTATTGCCGAGATGAACTGCCGCAAGGTGCCCTCCGCCTTCTTCCGCTCGGCGATCTCGTGCTGCAGCTTGGTGTTGGCCAAGACGAGTTCCCGGTTCCTCCGCTCGAGGTCCCGGTCTACCTCGAGCAGCTTCGCGAAGAGGCCATCGAGCGGCTTCTCGAGCACTGACTGCACGATCGCCTTGTAAGCGAATGCGAACGACACGATCTTGAGCAGGTGGCCCAACATGTTCGTGAACTGGTAGACGCTCGTGTAGAGGGTGAAGAGGTACTCGGATAGGATCATGGCCGACAAGAAGGCGAGAACCAGCCCGAGCGTTCCCCTGACGAGGAAGGCACGCTGCTTCCATGCGAGGGGGATCGATGCCCCGAGCAGCCCGATAACGGCGTACTCGCTCCCAATCTTGAAGGGCGTGAGGGCGGCACCGTCGTGGGCCAGGGGAAAGTTGCGCGTGAAGATGGCGAGGAGCAACAGCCCGCTAGCGACAGCGGCGGCAAACATTATCGCGAAGGGCTTCACGTGCCCCCTAATCACGAGCAAGGAGACCACGATCGATGAGGCCTGGAGGTACCGCGCCGCGATCCAGAGCTGCGTCGCCAGGTTCGTGGGGGGAGAGACGTCCGTGAAGAACCCCATCCCGTCGTAAGCGAGCGTGTGGAGCAGGTCGATCACCCCGACGAAGAGCGCGGAGACGCCGATCACGAGGAAGAAGCTGTTTCGAGCGATGTGCCTGGTGTTCCACCCGACGATGAAAATGCTACAAAGGATGACGATGCTGAACAGCTCCGCGAAGACGTGGAACAACAAGTAATAGTACTTGTCTCCCGATGCGGTGTAGTTCGCATATATCAAGACGAGCCCGGAGATGAGGGCCGCATACATGATTACCTCCGCGACGAACCACCGGCGCTTGCTCCGTGACACCCGTTTCGTCGCGGGATTCAGCATCGCGGCTGGGACGGCTGTGAAGGCTTGATCTCGCTCCGAGGGCAATAGGGGGACACCTGACGCGCGGACGCAACTCCCGCAATCGTTTTTCCTCGCGGGAAGGGGATGATGAATACGTTATGAGTACAAGGGGAAATTCGTTTGATAAAGCGCGCACTTAACCGGTTATAAGTGCGCGGGCCCCCTTCGCCGCCTTCATGCTTTTATCATCACGAGCATCATCTTGAACCGCGTCCCGGCGGGAACCAGAACGGCGTGCGGCTTGTTCGCGGGCATGACGATCACCTGGCCCCTTCCGACCTTGCTGTCGACCCCTTCGATCCGCACCGTGCCCTCTCCGTCGATACCTTGCACCAGCGCGTCGAAGGGAGCCGAGTGCTCGCTCAATCCCTGCCCGTCGAAAGCGAACAGCGTCACGTTACCTGCCCCCTTCGTGAGCAGCATCTTACTCACCACCGAGTTCCGTTGGTAGTCGACCAGGGCAGATAGATCCTTCGCCTTGCCGAGCACGTCTGGAAGGACGGAGAGATCCTTCGCAGCAGAACCATTTTTCTTGCTCTCCTTCGTCTCGTCAGCGTTCGTCTTCATTCACCTCGCAAGCATCCTTGGCCGCACGTGCTTTTGTGTCTTCGTGTTCACCCGTGAAGGTGATCCTCGAGCGTGAGATGGGGAAAAGAGGAGAGAGCGAGGTTCAAGCGCCCTCGCTCGGTGGCGCCGCGTCCGCGGCCGGCGAGCCGCCGTTCGTCCTGGTTGCTTGCGCTTCACCCTTCTTCCGCAGCAACGGGCCGAGGACGAAGTTGTAGACGAGGAACATGGCGACCAGGAGGCCAAGGATCAGGATGAAGATCAGGTTGAACGTGTCGGCGAACTGCCCGAATAGCGGGTCGGCGAGGAACAGCTGCCATTCTGGAATGCCCCACATCCTATAATTCCCTGGCGCACCGGACATCATGAGCTGGCCGAGCAGCGCGTAGAACAGCGCGCGGGGGACAGAGCCGACGACCGTCGCGATCATGTACTTCTTGAAGTTGATCTTGAGCAGGCCCGACGCGTACGATATCGGGTCGAAGGCCATCAAGGGCACCGCCCGCATAATAAAGATGAACCACGTGCCGTACCGCTTGATCAGGTTGTCAAGCGGCTCGAGGAACCGCTTCGGAACCAGCTTCTCCGCGATGGGCCTGCCGCCGCGTAAGGTTATGTAATAAGCGAGCGCGCCGGTGAAGATGCTACCCCCGATGCCGAGGAGCGTGCCGCCGACCGAGCCCCATAGGATGCCCGTCATAAGCAGGATCAACTCCGACGGGATGGGCACGAGCATGCTCTGCACGGCCATAACGCCGAAGTAGATGAACACGCCCCAGAAGCCGGCCCATACGACCGCCATGACCATGTAGATGGCGATGGTCGCGAGCATATTCTTGTTGAAAATCCAAACGACGAGCAGCGCACCCGTCGCCGCCACGATGACCAGGAAGAGGAGCATATAGTATGTTTTCTTGTCCTTCAGGATCTCCTTAATGTTCACGCATCGATCAACTCGAACCGTTGGGATTGCCCGTCTTGATCCTCCATTCGAGCCCGTGCCTAATAATGTTGGATGGATGTCTATTCTCGGGGCAGCGCGCCGCTGATTAGCAAGGAGTTTATTTCGGGCCTTGCTTGTACATCATCGCGTGAGTTAACACCATGAGGTTGAAACCATTCCAGCTCTCGATACTGCTCGGGGCAGCATTCACCCTCGCCATGACCTTGGTCTTCTACTTCACCAGCCTGGATTTGGACATCGCGCGCCTTTTCTACGACGAATCAGGCCCAGTCCGTTTTCCCGTCGGGGAGACGATGCCGTGGATATGGTTCTACGAGAATGACACGCTCCTCATCATCCTCCTGGCCGTGATCGCGTTGTTCTTCATCATCATCGGGGCGAGCGTGAAGCGGCTCAGGCCGTTCCTGGTCTACGGCCTCTTTATGATCGTCTCGTATCTCATCGGACCCGGGCTGATCGCCAACGTGCTGTTCAAGGGAACTGAGATCGGCGACTTCTACATCGGCTGGGGGCGGCCGCGTCCCAGGGAGATCACGGAGTTCGGCGGGAGCGCCGACTTCTTCCGCGTCTGGGAACCGGCATTCATGTTTGGCTACCACGACGACAACAGCAGCTTCCCCTCGGGCCACGTGACCGCCGGCTCGATTTTCATCGTTATCTACTTCGTGTTCAACAACGTCGAGTTCATCGCCCGAATCTTCGGTGAGAAGACGCGCGCGAAGGTGGCCGCCGTCAACCTGATCAAGTACGCCGGGCTCGTCGCAGCTGTCGTGCTCGGCATCTTGCTCGCCATCACCCGCATCAGCGCCGGCGGGCATTTCGCATCCGACTGCATGTATTCGTTCGTCTTCACGTGGTTGCCCACCGCGGTGCTCTACTATTGGGTGTTCCGGATCCCCCGGCTCGAGCAGCGCGCCCTGGATCGGATGCAGGATGCGGCCACTGCTACCTCGGTGTAAGCCTCTTTTCCTTTCCTCTTCGCATGACGGCTGGTATGATCGCTAAAAAAGCCGTTCCTGCCCGATCGGATCAATCCCGCTTTCAAGATGGGCAAACGACGGATCCGGTCCTTATCGTGCTTGAAATAGGTTGCACCGGTAGGTGTTTGTCCGCGGAGGGAACAAACACATGCAAGGTGCAAACATCTACGATGTGGACGGATTGGATGACGAGTGCGAAGATCGAGTTGACGAGGACACTTGTGCCGAGGAATTCAAGATAAACGGCATCCTTTCCGTTCGACTGGAGGATGACGGCCCCCGAATGTACGTGAATGGCAGGCCGTTCGACCAATGCGCATACCCGGTTCTCAACGATAGCAGCTACCAGGACGATGAGAACGATTATGGTGCTAGCAATTGGAACCCCCACATTCCGAGGAAAGCGGCACGCTCGGTCGATGCGTTCTTATGGAAGGGACATGGAACGCTCGATCACCCGGGATACGTGGAGGATCCATGCGTGTCGATGAAAGAGCTTTATTGGGGCCTTTGTTCAACCTTGCAAGCCTGGGCCGAGAACGATTACGACACCCGGCTGCTCCACGCCAACCTGGCGTTCCCGCTGGCACGTGCACTCGCCAACGCCGGGGATGCCGTCGCGAAGGCAAGGTTCGAACGCGAGGTCATCTCGCGGTGGAAAAGCGACTTCGAGCCGGTGCAGCATTTCCTTTTCCACGGGGGCTTCTTGAACGGCCTGTCACCTGGATCCCTCGTTGACATCATCGCCCACGGTGGGCCGCGACATGTGATCGATACCTTGAGCCGCCAGATCGACGCGCGGGTCCTGGTCGAGACGTGGAAGGGCCAGAAGTCCAAGGTCCAACTGCGCATCATCGAGCAGTTCAAGCACGTGATCGAGCAGCTGGATCCGCCCTCACAAATCGTGCTCCTCGCGGGCTGCGCGTCCTTCGAAGTGGGAGAGGCACTCGTCCGCGTCGTCGACGTGGCCCGGCTTCCGAGCAGCCAGCTACAGCCCTTGCGGGAGAAGCGGCGCACTTCCCGCATCATCGCCCTGGCTGGATTGTAGGGGGGACAGACCGGTTCAAGGAACATGTGGCAGCCCGAGTACGACGTCTTGCGCCTCCAAGAGCCTCTTCACGGTCCCGTGGTTCACGTGCCGTAGCTGGTCGCCGCCGTGCAAGGCCGCGGCGACGGCGACGCCCGCCCCCTGGCTGCACACGAGCGTCGTCGCGATTGTGCGGTGTGCGTTCATCGCGCCACGGTCGAAGCTCACGGCCCGGCCGCAGAACGCGAGCCCGTCGATCTCCTTCGGGATCAAGGCCCGTAGCGGCACGTGGTAGCCCCAAGTTCCCTTGTCGCCCCGCTTCGTTCGGTCGTGCCAGTCGCCGACGCCCACGGCATCTGGATGCACCTTGTGGCTCTTGAGGTCATCCCCGGTAATCGTGTAGAGTCCGACGGGGATCCGCGTGGTTCGGAGGCCCATGCGCTCGCACGTCCGGGCGATGTAGGCGTGCTCGAAGCCCGGCATGTGCCGCATGATCTTGAAGAGCCCCCAGGAGCCGTGCAAGTTCCTCGCGTGTTCGCTCGACCACACCCGGCCGTCCAGCGAATCCTCGCGGTAGTACGGGCCGTCGACCGTGAAGGCGCCGTGCCGGGGATAGTTGCCCGACCACTTGAAGTAGAAGCCGACGGGCGTGAACCCGGCCTTGAACAGCCCGCCGAGGTTCTCAACCTCCTCGGCGCCCTCGAACACGCCCGCGGGCTGCCCGGCGCCGGCGCTCTTGAACCAGAAGAGGCGTCCCGTCTCGACGTGCCGCCGGAGCTGCTCGGGGTCGGCGGGGTAGGTCTCGAAGGTGCCGGGCGGCAGCTCGAGCGCCCAGTTGACGAGCTTGTCGACGTCGACGCCGTCGATGACCACGTAACTCTGCGTGAGGCCGCGCTGGCTCGCCGGGTTGACGGTGCAGCCCTCCTGGCCGGCAAGCCACCACGCCATGACCGCGTTGGCGCTGGCGTCGATGACCTGCCTGGCGAGGACGGCACCCCTGCCGCCGGCGTGCTCGACGATCGCTCCGC
>JAFGBX010000426.1 GCA_016932935.1 Promethearchaeota archaeon
GCGGGTTTCCTCTAACGACCCGCCCGGGCGAGTTGTCCAATCTCGTCCAACCTCATAGTTAGAGTCACTTTTGCCAACTTTGCGCAAGAGATCCTCGGGGCGTTCGTGATCGACCCGGACGACCCGAATCATCACATCCCCACGCTCCAACAAGGGAGGACTGATACAAGACAGTGGGGACAAGACAGATCGATAGCTGTTAAGATCTTAGTTCTTGATCAAAACATCATTTTCGAGATTACTTTACGTCTAACTATAGGAGATGGGGGGATAATCTTTGAGTTGATAAGGGGACATAACCCAGCTTCTTTCACACCAGTAGAGAATGATAACTTTTGGAAGTATGAGCTGACCTCACAGAGAAATTTAATCAGAAATACCAAGATCAATGAGTTTTATTATCACCAGTGGCTTGGCTGCGTTGAACTAGTTCCCGTGTTTCCGGCGGGAGGAGGTAGCCCGTATATCTCTATCTTTGAAAAAGACATCAACGGGGATTTCACACAAGTACAGAGGAATCAAGAGCAGGCAACGACAATCATGCAGCAAAGGCATTCGATAGAAAACTTCTTGCATTGGCTGCACGGCGATCCATCGCCGTTTAGGCCCCAAACTTCCCCGCCTTGATCTTGCCGTGAGTTTGCGTGGATTTTATTGTATTTACTCCGTTTTTTTTTAGAGATGTTCTCTTTTTCCCATTTCTCTTCTCTTCACGTGCGGAAGTAGACGCGCGTGCTGAACTTGCGGAAGGGCAAGGGGAGCTCGCGCCGCGGGAAGCCTTCCAGATCCTTGTCGACCATGGCAACGAGATCATCGAGGGAAACGTTGTTAATTTGCTCGGAAGTCTTTCCTTCGATGATCTTCTCGCCGATGAGCCGCTTTCGTATTGAGACCGTCTTGTTCTTGACCTCCTCCGCCCCGACGACGACCGTGTACGGGATCCACTCAACCTCGGCCTGGCGTATCTTCTTCCCGACGGTCTCGTCGCGGTCGTCGAGGTCAGCGCGGATGCACCGGCGGTTGAGCTCGTCGGCCACCTCTTGCGCGTAGCTCGCTTGGTCCTTCCCCACCGACATCACGCGGGCTTGGATCGGCGAGAGCCACGTCTTGAAGCCGGTGACGTGGGTCTCCTGGGTTCGTATGTTGCCCTCGAGCAGCGCCCAAACAACGCGCTCCATGCCGCCCGAGGGGGAATTGTGCAGGATGATCGGGTGGCCGGAGGAACCGTCCTTCCCGTGCCACGAGATGTTGTACTTCTGGCGCTTCTTCCCGTACTGCTCGATGTAATCCTCGGCCGACTCGACGTCGATCTGGATCGTGGCGAGGCAAGAGCTCTGTCCCGCCACCGACAGGGCGGGGCGCTCGTACTTCATGATGAAGTAGTAGTATCGCTCGGGCCAGAGCTCGAGCATCGCGGGGCGGGCCTCCGACTTGACCACGTCGACGATCCACGCCTTGTTCTCGGCCCAGAACTCCTCGGTCGTCCGGACGATCATGAAGGTCTTGATCCCGAGATCCCTCAAGCACTTGTTGTCCATGACGAACTGGCGCTTGAACTCCTCCACCGCTTGCGGCAGGTCCTTGCATAGCGTGTGCATGTCGGGCATGGTGAAGGCGCGGAGGCGTCGCAGGCCGGACAGCTCGCCGGCTTGCTCCCGCCGGAACGCGTACTGCTCGTACTCGTAGGCCCGCAAGGGCATCGTCTCCTCCCGGATGTTCATCTCGGAGAACATGTTGAACAGCAAGAAGTCAGACGCGAAGCGGAGCAGGTACCGGTTGTTCCCGCTGAGCACCGTGTAGGTCTTCGCCGGGAAGCGTGCCGTCTGCGCCGTGAGCTTCTTGTTCTTGACCGTGTACATGACCGGCGTGTCCACGAGCACGGCGCCGTTCTCGATGACCAGGTGCTCGACATAGTCTCGGATGAGGCTCTTCAAGATGATCCCGCGGGTGTACCACCGGAAGTTGCCCTGGTCGCTCGCGTCGTCGAAGTCGGCGATCTCGAACTTCTTCATCAGGGCGATGTGCGGTGGCTCGCCCTCCTCGGCCCGGAGGCCGAGCACCTCGGAGCGAATGAAGTCCTGGAAGTCCTTCCAGTCGGGGCCCGAGTATTGCTCGGGTATCTTCGCTTTCTTTCGCGACTCTTCCGAGTTGTCGCAGAAGTCCATGATCTTGCCCTTCTCAGTGATGATCTTGAACTGCGACGTCGCGCGCACCTCGTCGGCGAGCACGGCGAGCCTCACGTCGCGGAAGCTCTCGGCGACCTCGTGACCGAGGCACTCGATCTTGAAGGCCTTGTACCAACCGAACGGGGAGTAGTGCGCGTCTATCCCCTGCTGCTTGAGCAACGCGGCGATCTTGGGGCAGACTTCCGATGCCGTCGACTCGTTGCTCAGGAAATTGCTCAAGTGCGCCCACGGGTAGACGAGCACTCTGTCGACCTTGTACATGGATGGGTCGAGGATGAGCTTCCTGGGCTCGCGGGGCTTCTCCGTCGGCGGCTTGACCTTCGGGTTCTTCGCCGCCGCCTCGGCCTGCCGCCTTAGCTTCTCGTTGCCTTTGGCGACCTCCTCGTTCTCCTCTTGTACCCGGCCCGGGAAGCCCTGGATGAGGTCGATGCCCGCGAGGATCTCGTCCGCGCCTTGCTTCGAGATGATGTCCGTGTCGAACGTGTCTTGATCCTCGACGGAGACGTAGCAGACGAGCACGAGGCCGTCGAGCTTGAGCTCGCTCTTGTCGTACTCCTGGGCGTGCGCCATGGCCTTCGATTTCTTCTGCATGTACGCCCCCTTCGAGTGTATCATGAGGAGTTTCATAACAAAGATAAGGGCAAGGAAACTCATATACCATGCGCACGGGTGTGACGTGTGCGGGATGAGACCGCGTGGAATACGACGATATCTTCCAGGACATCGCCAGGGAACTGGACGCGTTCGACGAGGTGCGGGAGAGACTCATGGTGCTCGGGCGCAGGGGGATCCGGTCTTGCTCGGAGGCGATAAAGAAGCTGCACCGACACGAAGAGGGCGTCGACCGGCTGATTGACGACGCCCGGAGCGCGCTGAAGGAGATGCTGGCGATCGCCATGCAGCACCCGAAGCTCCGGGTCGATTCCTACTTCGACGGGATATTCCAGGAGTTCGTCGAGGCGAACTTGCTCGGGTCCATCTTCACCGGCGGTAATCTGCCCGGCCCGGCCGAGCTAGACCCGCCCGTCCCCGCGGTGCAGTACCTCACGGGCCTGTGCGACACGATCGGCGAGCTTCGCCGCGCCGTCCTCGACTGCACCAGGGAGGAGCGGCTCGGGGACGCGGTTCGATACTTCGGCATCATGGAAAAGCTTCACGATCACGTGAACGCGCTCGATTACCCGAACGCTGTCATCCCCGACGTACGCCACAAGTCGGACGGGAACCGAAAGCTGATCAACGCCACGCGCAGCGAGCTCACCATGGCAATGCACATCCATAAGCTCAACGATAACCTTTCCAAGTTAGGCAAGGCATGATAGCATGGTCAAGTTCGACACCAACTCGTTGCTGGAGGCCGCCAGGCGCAACTACGAGAGGGCATGGAACGACTCAGCCAAGCTGCTCGAGCGGGAGGGAACCAAGTTCAAGCTCCAAGCCGCTCGCGGCTCGGCCCACCCGATCTACTCGTTCATCCAGGAAGCGCGGCAAGCACTCGTCTCGCTCGGGTTCGAGGAGATCGTACTGCCAATCTTCGTCGACGAGGAGGAGATATACAAGGAATACGGCCCCGAGGCAGCCCTCATCACCGACCGTATCTTCTACACGGCCGAGCTGCCGCGCCCGGACATCGGCATCTCGCAGAAGAAGATGGACCACATCAAGGCACTCGTGCCGAAGTTCGACAAGGACAAGTTCGGCGACCTCCAGAAGCTGTTCAAGGCTTACAAGAAGAACGAGATCGAGGCGGACGACTTCCTCGACGAGATGGTCGCGCAGCTCGGCGTCTCCCCGTCCGAGGCCGCCGACGTCATCGACAAGGTGTTCCCCGAGTTCAAGAACATCCAGCCGATCCCGTCCAAACGGACGCTGCGGTCGCACACGACGGCGCTGTGGTTCCCCGTGCTCGGCGCCCTCCAGGGCAAGAAGCCGTTGCCCATCCAACTGTTCCACGTGGGGCTCAAGTTCCGGCGGGAGCAGAAACTCGACGCCAGGCACCTCTACGAGTCGAACACGATGTCGCTCGTGATCTGCCACGAGCACATCACGCTGAAGGACTGCATGGACGTGGCGGGGGCGATATGCAAGCGGATCGGGTTCCAGGACGCGAGGTTCGAGGTCAAGAAGACCACGGGGAAGTACTACGCGCCCGGTACCGAGTTCGAGATCTTCGTCAAGCACGAGAACTACGGCGACTGGCTCGAGATCGGCGACGGCGGGTTTTACAGCCCCGTCAGCTGCGCCAAGTACGGCATCGCATACCCGACGTTCAACATCGGGTTCGGCGTGGAGCGGATCGTGATGATTAAAACCGGCTCCGCAGACATCCGGCAGCTTGCCTACCCGTACTTCTACGCGCCGTCGACATTCTCCGACAAGGAGATCGCCGCGCTCATCAGCATCGCCAACGTGCCGTCGACCGATGGTGGGAAAGCGATCGCCGCGGCGATCGCCGCCGCGATCGAGGCGCGCGGGCAGGATCCTTCGCCTTGCACCGCGCCTGTCGGGGACTTCGCGGTCGGTGGCGGGAGGGTGCACGTGGACCTGTGGCAGAAGGAGGATGGAGTAAAGCTCGTGGGCAAGGCGCTGTTCAACGAGGTCTTCGTGAAGGACGGCGAGATCAACTGCTTCGAGAGCAGTGCTAGCTCGCTGCCCGATGGTGCAACCAAAACGGGCATCAAGTTCGTCGACTCGATCTCCAGCGACATCGCCTTCCAAGCGGAGCGGCTCGTCGATGCAGCGGGGAAGGAGATCACGATCCAGTATAAAGTTGCCAAGAAGGCCTCCGACGTGAACGTGGCGATCGACCCCGCGGTCGTGCGGTTCGTAACGGACAAGCAGCGCAAGATCAAGATCAATGGGCCGGTGTTCGTGAATGCCACGGTCAGGAGGGGCTGACCGGGGGAGGTCGACGCACGCCATGGCCAAGGACACGCGTAAGACCGTGCTGGTCGCGGGAACCTTCGACCTGATCCACCCAGGTCACTTGCACTTGATAGCCGCGGCGGCGAAGCTCGGGAGGGTCGTCGTCGTCGTGGGCACCGATGCAATCGTCGAGCGGATAAAGGGACACAAGCCAGTGATCCCGGAAAGGCAGCGCCTGTTCGTCGTGAGCCGGCTAAAGGGCGTCGACGAGGCGGTACTCGGCCACGAGACCCTGGACTTCACGCGGATCGTCGCGGACGTCAAACCAGACGTGATCCTCCTCGGGCCAGACCAGGGGCCCTCGGTCGAGAAGTGGCAAGCCATGCTCGCCGGGAAGGGGCTCTCGAGCATCGGGGTAACCCGGCTCCAGGAGCGTATCAACGATCACCCCCTCACGAGCACCAGCGAGATCCTGGCCAAGATCAAGGGCACGACCGGCAAGCCCTGACCCAGCACGCCGTGCGCGCGGCCAACCTCAGCCCCCGGGCGAGAAGGTGATGCGGACGATGTCGTCGTCCACGAGATCCAGCTCCCGCCTCAGCTCGTACGGCGAGATGAGCTCTATGACGCTCTTGTCGTAATGGGTTCGCTCGATCTTGAGGAAGTACGCTGGCAGAAGCCCCGCATCGTCGCCGTCGCGGGAGACCTTCACGCGGAAGGCGAACACGTCGCCGAACGAGCGCTCCTCCTCGGTGAAGCCGCGCATGAGAGTCCCACCTGCCACCTCGACCTGGCTCCGCAACCGCACATCGCGCTCGTCGAGGAGCTTGACGTTGAGGGTACCCGCGAAGGGCTTCATTCCAAGGTTCTTCTGGAAGAAATCAGAGTATTTGCTGACATAATACCTTCCCTCCTTGATCCCGCTCGTCACCTTCCCCCGCATGCGGATCTCCACCGGTTCCGAGAAGAGGAGCGCGAGCTGCTCGTGCAGCCCCTTGAGCTCGGCGACGGCCTTTTCCGTAAGGGCGATCTCTTGCACCTTGTTCCCGTCGATGTCGATGCGCTTGATGTACCCGAGCCCCTCCAGGTGCGCCAGGCGCCGCGACGCGGTCTGCTGGCTGGCCCCGACGAGCTCACCGACGCGCGTCGTGCTCAGGGGAACGCGGCTTGCCAGTGCCCCGGCCTTGGCTATCTCGAGGAGGTACTTCCAATAGTACGACTTGAGATCCGTGTCCATGGGCGATCATCCCGCACGCGCGCCCGCCTCAGCCGCAAGAGAGCTCCAGGCAGGCGCGCGCGATGCGCTCGAAGATTGCCTCGACTTGCTCGCCGGTCTTCGCCGATGCCTCGTCGTACATGCACGTGAACCGGTTTGCGAGTGCTTCCGCGTCCATCCTGGAGACTGCACGCTGGCCGGCCAGGTCGGTCTTGTTGCCGACGATGAGGATGGGGATGTTCCCACAAACGTCCCGCAGAGACACGATCCACTCGGGGATCGCGTGCAGCGAATCCAGGGAGGTCACGTCGTACACGGCGATGGACGCGTTCGACCCCTGGAAGTACTTCGCACGCATCGAGACGAACTGATCCTGTGCGCCGATGTCGAAGATCAGCAGCTGTACCTTGGTGGCGCCGCGAGCCGCATCTTCGATCTTCACGGGCTTTAGCATGAAGTTCGTGCCGATCGTGCTCTTGAGGTCGCTTTTGAACGTGTTTTTGACGTAACGGAGGATGAGGGACGTCTTTCCGACGCTCGCCGCCCCGATCAGGCTGATCTTGTACTTGTAGTCGAACGATTCCTCCATGGGTGGTACCTCGATTTGTTGGTGGTCGCGATCCTCGTGCGTGGGTCGGCTTATCTGATTACTTCATCACCGCGATGTTTATATAAATGCCAGATGATGCCGACGGCGCGGAACCACGGCCGCCAGCGCCGCAAGGTGGCCAGGCTGATCAACAGCATCCACATGGGGGCCCTCAATCTAAAAAAACAATCAGATCTGTTTGAACGTGGAAAATAAGCTCATGAGAAACTCACGCCGTGGTTAATAGAGATGTATCCGTGGAATGACCGCCAGGACCTTACGACACGACGACAAACTCGTCGTCCTGGTCTGGACGAGATAATAAATAAAGGTGGATGGTGGAGAACGATGGCGCCTCAGAACTCGTCGTCCAGGTCGGACGACGGGGGCGCGGGCGTGCCGCTCGGTGCACCCTCGCCGCCGAACTTGCCCAAAAGGTCGTCGATGAGTTTCTCGGTCTTCCGCTTGACGTTCCCGTAGTAGCAGTACTCGCAGCGGAACTTGTCGCCGTCCTTGTCCTTGCTGGACTTGAGGAACTCGGCGCCGCACTCGGAGCACTTGTACAGCTCGCCGGCGATGGGCTTGTTCTGCTTGAGGTCGCGGACGAGGCGCTTGCCCCAGACGCTCTGGATGACCTTGTCGAGCACTTGCGTGAAGATCTGGTTGACCGTCCACTTCTCGGCAGCCTCTTCGAGGATCTGCGTGATCTTCGACTGCTTCGCGGGGTTGTCGGGCTTGATGTTCAGGATCGCACGAGGCATAACGTCCGGATAGCCGTTCATGTAGTCCAGATCGATCTCAATCCGCTCGTTGCCATTCTCCAGATCACCGGAGATGTATCCGGTCGCCGGGTTGAACGAGAACGACTCCTTGTTGACGAACTCGGAGAACTTCATGATGACGTTCGACTCGAAGTTGATGCGCTCGTACAGGTCGAGCCGGTACTCCAGCTCGCCCACCAACTCGAACAAGTGGCCGGCCCACTTTTCGACGAAGCGGAGATCCTCGGGATCGCCGATCCGCTCGGAAAGCTTGTCGGGGAACGTGACCTTGAGCTTCGGGTACTCGGTGCAGTCGAAGGTGATGAGATACTCGTTCTTGCGGAGGTCGGCGATCTTCACCTTGGCGACCTTCCCCTCGAATGTCGCGCGGGGGCCATAGTTGCCGACCAGCACGTAGATCTCGTCCATGACCGTGAACTTCGCGGTCGACGCGGACATGAGGGCGTCCTCGAGCTCGTAGAGGGCGTTCACGAGCTCGCTCTCGTCGTTCCAGTTGGCCATCGTCTGGAGAGTGTTGTTGATGTTCCCGAGGATGTCCCTGATCTGTTTCTCGAAGCCGATCTTCGGTTTCTTGCCTTGTGCCATCGGCGACATGTCAATGTCGAGCTCGAAGTTAAGGTCGTTGGAGGCGAACATGTAGACTTTTATTCTGGTGTCGGAAACCTTCTCGACTTGGAAGGAATTCTCGATCTCTTCAATCTGTTCTGCGATTGGCTTCATCTCGCTCACTTCTCGCTTAGAACGTGTGGTCGTATTTTATAAACGATGTTGATCGATTTGTCCACTACTTTTATATAATTTTCCCATGCGACATCACCACGACGTAGTTCCTTTATCGACCGCAGAATCAACACTATGATCGTCTCCCATCGTTTGCCCGCTTGCTTGCCTAACTTCGAAAATCCCAGCTCAACAAGACCTGGCCTTGATCACCGGGACTTTCAGGGCTTGAGACTGCGGGATACCAACGAGAAGGGAGTTAACTTGTCTCGTGTTTCTCAGCTAACATATTTCCCACCCTAAACGTTTATTTCGATGCTAACGCGCACGTGATTAATGATTAAATCGGGAAATCGGTCAAATTGGTCATACTCGCCATTTACCCCTCAATAATTCTAAAGACTTTTAAGTCTTTTAAGGTAGGAATGAACGAAGAATATGGCAATCAGTTTCGTCGTGCTGGTAGAATCATCTCTCTTTGCTTGTTTTTCTGTCCTGTTATATTTACGAGCGAAGGCGACGGAGGTTTCTTTATCAAAGCTGATATGGGCATGTGTTCTTGGTTTTATTTCAGCTATAATTACGATTATCAAGGATTTTGCTCCCAATCCCGAGGCTTATAATTGGTTAGGTGTTGTACACACATTCTTTCTCCAAATCTCACTCAATTTCTTTCTCTACTTCTTCATCACTTTGTATTATATCCAAGATAAAAAACCGGTCTTCCACATCGTGATCTTTAATGCCATTTTTTCGGGTTCTTTGTTTTTTTTAATTGCACACGCTGCAATTATAATCCCGATGAGGGATTCTATTGAACACGGTATTCGCATCATAATATCCATGAAATTTTGGATTTCTTCTTATTTTTTATCAGAAATAGGTATCACGTATGTCTTTTCATTCGGGTTTTACCTTTTATATAAAATGTCTAAGTTGTTAAAGGGAAAGCTGGCAACTCTCGCCGTGTTTTCTGTTGGATTAATCAGCATTAGCAATTTATTATCTTGTATTCCAATAATCCCGATGTTATATGAAGGGGCATGGAATGAATCTCCTTTGAACTCGATCTTACACACGATTCCCTCGATTGGGTACATCTTGGCGGTCGTCACATTTTGTATTGAACCAAGGTATTTCATTATTAGATATCGGGAATTACGAGAAACCGTTTGACAAGATCCCCAGTGAAACCAGAAAGAACCTACCGGGAACACGCGCGGGTGAAACGCCGCGCCCGGTGGCTGTCTTGGACTCGCTCGAACGACAAATCACGAATAACGTGGACAAAGGCGGAGGATGTCCCGTCAGCTGTTTATAACCTACACGAGTCCAAGAACTTCTCCATGAGCCCCTTCAGCTTCTCGTCGCGCGTGAGCTTCCGCTGGTACTCGGCTTGCTCGCGGTACCGCGTCTCGATGAGGGCCGCCCGATCCACGAGCATCGCTTCCGTGTCGGCGACGATCTGGTTGAAGCGGGTCAGGTCCTTCTCGTCGAACCGCGCCAGCCGTGCCAGCGCCGCGAGCAACGCTTGTGCGTAGCATAGTGTCGGGCTCATCGCCTCTTGCTCCTGCGACGTGCTCTCGTCGTGGTAGAACGCCAGCGCCTTGTTCACTTGCTTGGTCAGAGAATCAACATGTGCCACGAGCAGCGACCACGACATGGTCTTGAACGGCTCGGGGAACAGCTCCCCGTGCAACCCCGCGAGGTAGTCTTGCAGCGCGTCGTACTCGTTCGTGCCGGTCACCAAGACCGTATCGTGACCGACGGGTTATTACTTTGATGCGATGGAATAATGCGCACGATTACATGACGATGCAGCCTGGCCAATCTTCATAACCGACGTCGAAATATACTATTCCTAGCGGCTTTGGTGGAGGATCCCTTCGTAGTCCTTTGATGGCTCCTCCGATCGCCCCATCCTTGGAATCTTGCGCAGGTAAGGTGCAGCGTTCCCGCGATGGCAATCTTTACGGGCGGCTCGATCGACGACTTGAAACCCACGCGGTTGATCATGCCACAACCGTGCGGGATCATGGACTCGTCGCGGGATCTTACTCGCTTCTTCCATTCATTACTTCCTCCAAATTCATGTGACGGATCTCATGCCGTTCGTCGACCCGATGGGCGATCTCTCTTCAAACGCGCACCTACTCGAAAGGCCCCTTTGAAGCGGGTCAAAGCCAGAAGGACAGCCTTTCTTTAAGCGGCTTACTTAGAACCATATGTATGAAGCAACAAGCGTGAAGAAGGATGATGACATCTACAGACTGCTCGCCGCCGTTCCGGAAGCTCGATTTCGTCACCGACGCGAGCGGCTATATCTCCATGCTCATATATAACACCCACCCGCCCGGGGCGCTGCTCATCGCGCCAAAATATTTCCTGGATCCAAGCGGTACATGGGCATCACATGCCAGCGGACAGAGATATAACCGATTCGAGTATTACTGGAACTTGAAACAGCAGCCGACGGGAAGAGCATCTCGCGTCTATCAAGTAGATAAAGACCCACTTCACGATTACGTGACAGACGTGGTCAACCAGTTCAATCAACACCTGGCCATGGATGAATGCCACTGCATAGCCATGTACCGGCTGCCCCGTGATGCGGTCGCACGTTATTGGGACGCCGAGGAGAAGTTCCGTAAGGTCTTGGAACGCAGGCCCACGCACCTCGATAGGTTCGCATCGCTGCTCAAGAAGATGGACGACGCGTTCTGCCCCGGCCAGCTCGGCATCACCGGCTCCTATCTCTACGAGCTCTACCAGGATTTCTCCGACATCAACTTCGTTGCCTACGATGACGCTGCAAGCACCCTCCATGAATTGCTCGTGGCGGAGGACGCCTTGATCCACCGCCAGGATATCGAGGTCGCGTTCCCCGGCCCCTCGTGGCCAGGCTGGCTGGCCCGGAGCGTCGACGTGCTCGAGCTGCTCCCCGCGAGGACGAAACGAAAGGGCGGGAGGGCGGTCGTCCCAGTCAAGAACCGGTTCATCGGATCCATACACGACCCGGCCGACAGGCGCACGCGGGCGGGCTTCTGGCTGGGCAATACGGCCGACCCGCACCCCCACGGCAC
>JAFGBX010000427.1 GCA_016932935.1 Promethearchaeota archaeon
CCCGCGGGGGATCTGCTCGTCGTGTCAGCCATCACGTGCGAGCGCTACACCGCACAGCACGAGGTCGGGGCGCGGCCGGACATGCGGGAGATCCAGGAGCTCGCATCGTCCTTGCCACAAGGCATCGGATTCGTGGGCATCTACCACTCGCATCCAGGCGAGGTGTTCCACTCGTCGACCGATGACGAGACGGCGATCAGCATGGCACGCCTCTACCCGCGGTTGCTGAGCGCCGTGACGAACGACAGCATCACCAAATGGTACCGACACGAAGGCGGCACGAAGCTCGCCCAGTTCGATCCATCGAGGGGCATCGACGCCGGGGGGCGAATCCAGCTCGTCCGGGCCGAGACGACGGTTGACTTCACCGTGCACGTCGACCCGGGCCGCCCGATCATCCCACAGGTGTCCTCCGCGCTGCTGGATGGGTTCCGCGCGGCGTGGCCAGGCGCGACCGTGGAATTTTGCCGGGTCGAGGGCACCGGCGAAGCGGTCGACGCGGCTATCGCCCCGGTCGACATCTTTGCCAGCAGCGTATCGCGGGTACTTAAACCAGTCAAGCGCATCGCCGTGAAGGATCTGGCGACGAAGAACTTGAAGTTCACCGACGAGCGGGCCGTCGTCGCCAGGATCCAGCTGGCGATCCAGCAACCCGCTAGCGGCCGAGGCCCGGGCACCGAGGCCATCGCTGGCAAGCTCGCCCTCGACGGCATCATCGGGAACGTGGCCAGCACGCTCGACGCTGCTGTCTTCTCCCGCCAGCTCGAGGCCGAGATCATGGACGACTTGATGGTCAAGACCGCGCGGGCGGTTTTAACCGAAGCGGGTGATGGATCGGCCATCGTGTTTCCCCGGACGTATTACATGCCCTACCTCGCCATCCCGCTCAAGTTGCGCGTCCAGGCGGCCGCCGGGGGATCCGGCGACGCTGCCGTGGCGGCACGGGAGCGGGACATGGTGGCCGCCATGATCAAGCGAGCGGCGAGCATGCTGTCGTCGGGCCGGGTCACCCTCGGGCGCATTATGGTCGCAGCGCTGCGGGAGATCGCTGCCGTGTTGAACGAGCGAGAACTCGTACAGCGCTGCGCCACGCTATTGGCGATGGCAGCCGAGCTGGAAAAGGAACAGCGAACTTGATGCATCGCATGGCTCCGAACGTAACGGTCATCCCCGCCATCACGTGAATCGGAGGAGATGGGAAAAAGTATGGTGCCGAGGCCAGGCTCCAACCCGGCCTGGCTCGTCATTCGAGAACCGAGCCCCGCTCCATGACCCGCTTTAGGTGCCGCCCGTACACCTCCCGCATGTCGTGGGTCGTCACGTATCGGATCGCGTAGCTGATGGCGGCGAGGCCGACGACCAGCGTGACGCCGACGTAGGACGCCCACGTGATCCACACGATGGTCGGCGTGAAGAACGCCGAACCCAGGGGCATCAACGCGAGGGGTGACAGCATTATGAAGAACAGGGTAGCGCAGTACATCACGCCACGCCGCTGGAAGCCGGTGGCCTTCGTGAAGAATTCCTTGAAGTTGGCCAGCAGCTCGGTGAAGTAGAATCGCGGGGGCCTCATCTCGCCCGGCGCCTTCTCCCCGCCGGCCTCGCCTTCCGCGGCCACCTTGCCCTCGGAGAAGCCCGTCTGGATGTCGTGGATCTCCCGCTCGACCATGAGCTCCATGGTCTGCAAGTAGGGGACGCGCGAGGGGACGGGGTGCTTTCCGTGCAGCTTGAACAGTCGGTTCGAGAGGTGCACGCCGAGCATCGAGCCCTTGTAGAGCATGTAGATGAGGAACTTGGACGGCCCGCTCATGTGGTAGGCCTTCCTGAAGACGAGCAGCCCGTAGTCGTCCCACCCGCCCCAGAACGACAGCAGTGGCAGGTACACGAGGAACAAGAACACGAACAGCGCCATGAGCAGCGTGATGGCCACCGCGACTATGCCGCCGATGTCGGGGCCGAGCAGCGCGGAGAACCCTGGTATCAGGATGGGGCGGTAGACGCCGTAGAGCCACAAGTACCCGACGGGCATAATGCCGGTCACGGTCGTGATGAGGGGCGCCACGATGCACTGCCACTTGGGGATCGAGACGTGGAACACGTAGAACTCGATGAATATCCACTTGATGAAGAAGAAGGCGAGCCAGTTCGCGAAGCCGGCGAACGTGTAGATCATGACGATGCCCTCGATGCCGAACTTGAACTGCCACTGGAGGTACACGTACGTGAAGATGTGCCACGTGAAGCCCGTGAACTGGCCCACGATCTCGATCGCCGCCTTGGCGGTCGGGTGGTCGGTGTTGACGATGATCGAGTTGAAGTACCCATCCAGCGGGCTGAAGATCGAGTTGATGATGCTGGGCACGATGAAATAGGTCACCAGCTGGTAGTTCTCGGTGCCCGGGAGCGTTAAGATGAAGTTCATTATCTCGGGCAAGAGCACGATGAGCATGCCCAGCACGCCCCACATGAGCGTGAAGTACCACTTGTACGCGTTGGCGAGGTAGTACTGGGCGAGCTCGATCTTGCCGTTCATGTAGGCCTCTGACATGCCCGGCCCGATGGAGAGCTTGGAGCCTATCGTGATGAGCGTGCCGACCATGCCGATGACGCCCGAGACCGTGCCCCAGTAGGCGAGCTGGGGCAGGTAGGCCAGCTGGACGAACAGGCCGAGGAGCCCCCAGACCGTTCCCAGCATGCCCGGCGCCGACAGCTGGAAGCCCCACCACATGCACGTCCTGGCGATCTTGCGGTCGATGAACCGCCAGTTGAAGCAGTCGCGTGCCGTGATGCCGTACGGTTTCATGACCTTGTTGAAGAAGTGCATCGCAAGTGCCATGTTGATGAACTCGTCGACCTCTCGGCCAATGGCTGCACCGATCGCCAGGCCCATCAAGTCGCCTATGATCGGGTTGGTCGAGCCGATCCAGCGGAACAGCAAGATGAAGATGAGGCGCGTCATGAAGTCGAACACGTTCGACCGGAGGAAGTCGACGATGTTGTCGTAGTGGAAGGCTTGAAGGCCGCGGAGGACGGACTTGAAGTATCCAGTCATGCCAGGGAACTGCACGAGCATCAACGTGAGGAACAAGTAGGAGAGGTATGCCAGGTTCGAGTTCACGACGATGAAGCATGCGACGTAGGCGATGACCGTGATCTGGACGAGGCCAGTGATCATCTGCCACCAAACGTAGAATGAAATGAAGCCCAGCATCTTCCGGGGATCCTTGACGCGGTACTCCCCGATGAAGCGCTCGATGCTGAAGGCGGTCGCGAAGTCGAAGATGAAGAACAGGCTGCCGAACAGACCGTTCGCTATCCTGAAGTACCCGTCGCCCTCGGGGTACGGGATGAAGATCAAGAACATGAGCGGGGTGAGCAGCAGCCCGATGATGAGCTCGAGCAGCGACAACCCGTAGTCGTAGAAGACGCCGCCGAGCACGCGGTGGAACCCGATGCTGTCCCAGTTCTTGCTCGTCCGGACGCGATCCTTCACCATCTCGATATCGACACCCGGGTTCTTCGCCTGGTACGCGGCCCAGTCGACCTCCACCTCCGGGAAGATGGCCCGCGCCTCGGCCATGTACTGCTCTTGCGTGCGCGCCGAGATCGAGTCGAGCCGCGCCCGGTGCGACGCCTTCAGACTTTCCATCATTCTGATCTGGCCTTTTGATCCATGCTATGCATTCCTCCTCACGCGTGGTATTTTTAAAATGGACAAATCATGCCTCATTCTTCCCCACCAAGCACTGAAGGGCATGAAATGACCGACGCACGAGTTCCATGGCTCCCGAATCCCGCCCCCAGGCGCCAGGTACTCGCCCCCGCAAGGCCTCCGCATAGGTATTCCCTAGTCCAGCCAAACCGCCCCACGTTTTTAAGGACGCCCCACTAAAGAGAACCTGTGCCTACCTCCACCATAGCGAGCATCGCTGGCATCGTTTCTCTCATCACCGGGGTGCTCATCCTGGCGGTCTGCGCCATGTTCCTCCTTCGCTACGCCAAGCGGAAAGCGAAATCGGTCTTATACCTCTCGCTCTCGACGGTCTCGTGGCTCGGGGCGACCTGGTCGGCGACCGTTATCTACTTGCTAGCGGGGTTGAATCTGGATCTTGCAATGGCGTTCCAGAAGTTCGTTTATGCGTTCGTGTTTGCTGGCACGACGTTCACCCTCTATTTTGCTTACGAGATCTTCTATGAGAAGGCAAGGAAGCTTTTCTTGAACGCGTACACCATCGCGAGCATCTCCATCGTCGCGGTCATGCTTGCACTCGATTCCGTCGACGTCGGAGGCTTCCCAGACGACACGTCGTACCCCCTCTTGACCATCGCGATCGAGTACAGCCTCATCGTGGTCGTCTTCATCATCCCGGTCGTGCTCGGTATCCTCGTCATCGCCCTCCGTATGCGCGCCCGGTCGTCGGACAAGGTGTCGCGGGCCGGCCTGGGCCTCATCGCGGGCGGGCAGATCAGCATCTTGCTCACGTTCGTCGTCGACACCATCGCGTCCCTCCTCGTCGAAGACGAGGCGCTCTACCCGGCGTTCCTCTACGCCACGTGGCTGTTCCCCCTCGCGGGCGTCGTAATGTACTACCTGGGCTGGATCATGCCCGAATGGCTCAAGACGATGATATCGAGAACGAAGGCCCCCGCTGCCCCTGCAGTCGCGGGGAACTGACCCTCCACTCCCGCTCATCTTGCCCTGGTCGTGGGGAAGTAGTACTTCACGCCGGCCAGGTACGACTTGTCCCGCTTGGCGATCCCCTTCTTCTCCAGGAAGTCGAGCGCGGTCGTCGCCCGCACCTCGGGCCAGCCGAGCGCCGCCATGACGTCGGCCCTCGACAGCACGCCGCGCGTATCGGCAAGCGCTATGACCCGGAGCGGGTCGTCCATAACGGCGGGTGGCAGGAAGTGCACCATGTAGAACCCGGTGTCCATCTTCTCGAGCTTCGAGATCAGCCCGCGCTTGTCCATCTCCTTGGCGACCTTCTCGATCCGCTTGGCGTCCACGCGCCAGTCCGGGTGCTCCCTGGCCATGACCTCGACGATCTTGGCGAGCGGGCGCATTGGTTCCGTGCAGCCCTGGTCGAGGACGAAGGCCTGGACGTCAGCGTCCGTCACCTTAACGGACGCGATCTCGATCTTGCCCTTCAGCCCCGATTGCAGCCTGGCGAGGTCTTGCTGCATGTCGCCCGCCAGCTTCTCCGCCTTGACCGCGTCTGCCGCGAACACGAGGAGCGTGATGATGCCGGCACCCTTCTGGCTCGACACCTGGAACTCGATGACCGTTGTGGGCTCCAACTCCTCGCGTACGATGCACGCGTGGTGGGCCGTGTAGGCGCCGTCGCTCTCCTCCTCGCTCGCTTCGACCTCCTCCAGGCCCGCGGTGAGCCCGCGGATGAGGCTGGCGAGTGCCTTCACGCTCGAGAACCCGCTGAACTCGATGGCACGCTTTGCCTTTGCCACGGCGCCGGACTTTATCTTCCCCAGCAGCGCCTTCAAGCTCTCTTGCTGCGAGTCCCGCCATGCCTTGGCACGCGTCACCTTGTGTTCCGCGGCGGCCCGGCGCGCGCCTTCGAGCTCGTCCTTGTCGAGCTTCCTGATCTCGATTGTTGTCGTGTCCCCGACGACCACGGGGAACTTCGGGTCGGACCCTAACGCCACCCCTTGCACGATCTGGACGCCGGCACCGACGTTCACCGCGACGTTGAGGTCGTCGGCTGCGTCGTAGAGCTTTTCCTTCAATGCGGGCAGGAACGTCGAAGTCCAATTGCCTTGCGTGATGAGCCGGTACTTGTCGGGGATGCCGATGACGAGCTTTCGCGCCGCGGGGATGTTGTAGGGGAACAGCTCGACTTCGTCGCCCTCGGCGAGGGATCCGATCCTGCGGGAATCGACCTCGAGCACGGGGGAGGAGCCCTCCCCGGGGGCCACCTCGAGCACCTTGGCAAGGAAGGAGAACGGCTTGTGCTGGACGACGGAGACGACGATGTAGGTCCGCCCCGGCTCGATGGGCAAGTCGGATCCTGGTGGTATTTGGACGATTGCTTGATCGCGGAAGACGGGCTTGACCGAGACCTTGATCATGGCGCTTATACCCCCGTGCATGCACGGCGTTGACTAGACCAAGCAGATAAGGCTATTTGAATGTATGCCTGGCGGCGCCGGCCCGCGGCCATGGCCGTGCATGGTCGGAAGCGCGTCGTCATTCGCTCGGGTGGTTGGGCGAGTAGAGCGACCCCTTCCTCGTTCTGACGAGCTTGCCCTTCTTCACCCAGTCCTTGCCCCGCGGCGCCAGGTGCGCCACGAGCCGGGCACGCCAGGCTTGCAACGCCTGGCCATGCGCTGGGTCCCGTGCCAGGTCATGGAGCTCGCCCGGATCGCGTTCCAGGTCGAACAACTGCTCCTCCCCGCTGGGGCGGAAGTAGACGTACTTCTGGCGGCCGTCCGTGAGGCCAACCCAGCAGTTATGGCGGTCGTAGCACGTGAAATGCTCGAGGTCGACGTATTCCCTCCAGCCGGTTCCCTCGCCGCGCACGAGCGAGATCAAAGACTTCCCATCGAGGTCGACCGGCGTGGGCACCCCGGCCGCGTCGAGGAAGGTCGGCAAGACGTCGCGCAGCTCGACCACGCGCGAGATGCTCGACCCGCGGGTGACGGCCGCGCGCATGGCGGCCGGCCAGCGCAGGACCATCGGGATGGAGGCCGAGCCCTCGTAGGCGTAGGTCTTCCGCCAGTGATGGTGGTCGCCGAGCATGTCCCCGTGATCCGCGAAGAACATCACGAGGCTCTCTCCATACATGCCACGGTTCCTCAAGGCATCGATGATGCGGCCCACTTGCTCGTCGATGAAGGTGACGTTGGCGTAGTAGTGGCGCCGCGCGCGCTTGGCGAACTCTTCCCCGAAGTCGCCGAACGCGGGGGACCGGGTTTTCCGCCAGTCCTTGAACTTTCCCGACCATTCGCCGATCCACGGCGCGGGCATGTCCTTCCAATCGTACATCTCAACGAAACGTGACGGGGCGTCATACGGGCTGTGCGGGCGCGCGAACGAGACCTTGAGGAACAGCGGCTTGCTGGTGTCGTGCTCCATGATCTGTGCAACGGCTTGCTGGCCCGTCCAGCAGGTCGGGTGCAGGTTCTCGTCGAGCGCGTAGTCCGCCCACTTGTTCTCGTTCCAACCCACGCCGTGCCGGAAGGTCGCGTTCGGATCCTTACCCGGCGCTTGCCGCTCGAACCACTGGTGGTAGTCGCTGGTGAAGCCGGGCGTCTCCCGCCGCGAGCTCTCGTCGAGCAGCATCACCTCGAACCCGCGCGGCGAGCGCTGGGGGTGGTAGTGCATCTTGCCGACGGCGACCGTGCGGTACCCCGCGTCGCGGAGCAAGCGGGGCATCTCGTGCTTGTATCGCGGCGCCATCCGGCCGTACCCGAGCATGCCGTTCTTCCACGGCGAGAGCCCCGTGAGGAGCACCGCGCGGGCGGGCGTGCAGCTGGGAATCGACGTGTAAGCACGCGTGAACACGACCCCGTCGGCACCGAGCGCGTCTATGTTCGGCGTGATGATGGCGCGGTTACCGGCACAGCCGATGCAGTCGCCCCGCATCTGGTCGGCCATGATCAGCACGATGTGGGGTTTTCCAGGGGACGCGGGCGCTGTCGCCATCGGAAGGGCCACCTTCAGAGGATACCGTCACTTGATCTCTATGCGCAAGTCGACTTCCCCGAGCGACGCGGCGTGGTCGATGGCCGCGCGCACCTCGCCTCCCTCGATCCACGTCCGAAGCACCGGGATCCTGGGGGGATCGGCTTCCCAGTCCACGAACTGCACCAGCGGAACCGTCACTGGCGCTATGCACGGGCGGAACGAGATGGCCGGTCCACCGGGCGCGGCGCGGTCGACGCTCGCGCCGGCCATGGCGAAGAACCAGCCGAAGCCGGTCGCCCCCCGCGGGTAGTAGCGCAGGTGGTTGTGCCCGTACGTGTCGACGAAGCAGCCGCCACGCCCGCCCGTGTTCTCCCACGTCTCGAAGCTCCAGTACCGGTCGAACTGGTCGATGAGCAAGCCGAGGTACATCCCGATGAAGTCCCGGTGCATGTTCTGGCTGAGCCACGCGTTCGAGTGATCGGTCGAGCTGTGGAAGTTGCCGTACGGGCCGAGCGACGCCCGCCACGCGGTTCCCATATCCGTCTTGATGCGCTGGATGTCCAGTTCCGGGACGAGCCCCGACGCGAGCAGGTAGAGCATGCCGTTGCTCGTGTAGAGCGTGTAGGCGTCCCATCCCTCGATGGTGCCGTCCTTCGACGGGCTCGGCGTGAAGATGTGGCCGTCGTCGTTGAGCCCCTTGGCGTCCTTGTCGATGCAAACGGCGTAGTGGTCGCCGATCCAGGCGCGATCCTCGAGCGTCTTGCCGATGAGCGCGACTTGCGCCTTGCAGCGCTTTTCCAGCGCTGGATCCTCGAGGGGCTTTGCGAGCGCGGAAGCGGCCTGTAGCGCGCATAGCGTCTTCACGCCGAGGTAGGTCTGCTCCCGCGCGTATTGTATCGCGGGCGACGCGTCGTCGATCGTGTTGGCCGTGCCCTCGGTGGGGAAGCCGGAGCCGGTCAACGCGACCCCGATCAGGTGGTCGACGATCTTGCCGATCAACGCCTGCTTCGGTTTCACGATGCTATCATTTCCTGCGAGCTTCCATTGCATCAACAGGAGCAGGAGATAATTCGCGTTCTCCTCCACCTCCATCGGGTGCGGGTACATCTGCTCGAGTACCGTTCGCCGCGATCCCATGTCGTGGCACATGTAGGTGAGGCCCAGCTTGTTGGTCTCCGTGAATTCCGACCACTCGTCGAGGAGAACCTCCGCGAGCTCGGGCCAGAAGCAGTAGTACCACCAGGCCTGGTTGTACTCGACGTCGATCGTGCTGTGGAACTGGCACGAGCCCTCCCACGACGAGTACCACTTCCGGCCGTCCGGCAAATAACCCAGCCATGCATTCTGGACGAAGCTCTGGTGGGCGAAAGCGAGGAAATCGGCGCGGGTCTTGCCGACAGCAGGATCGAGGAACACCTTGTCAAACGCTGCTGCTTTTTTGCGGATCTGCTCTTCGTTGGCCATGGCATACGTGACGGCTTCAGCTGCTGATTTAAATGCGCGAGTATAAGCAAACTCGACCTTCCCCCGCTTGGTCTCGAGCACGGGGCCTGCGACGTGGGAGCCCCAGAACACTGTCGCGACATGCACCCATTGCTCGTTCACCGAGTACGGGACGTCGAGGACCGTCGCCGAATTCTCCTCGACCTTCGCCCCGATGACCTTCTTCTCATTTCCGATGGCCACGATCTCGTCCTGGACTTGCAAACTGTCAGCCTTGTACGAGAGCGTGCAACCCCCGGCCTTGTTCTGAACCACCGTGGTGCCCTTCCGTGCGATACGCAAGAAAAGGTGTCCATCGATATCGCCAGCGAAAACGCGAGTCGGGGCCTTCCGGACCTCTATGTCGATGATGAAAACGGGCAGCGTGGACAAGAGCTCGTCTTTCGGGTAGAAATGCGCGTTGAACGTGACCCGCACCTCGGCGAGGAATTCGGTCGATAAGCCCGAATACGAGACCGTGTTCATGGTCTGCGCCATGAACGTGGAGGGGAAGTGCGCGTGCCTTTTCGTGAACGGGAGCGCCTCGACGTCGCCGTCGACGTCGATGCCGAGGGCGAAATCCAGTGGCTCGTCGTAGAACCGGCCGAGCCCCGATTGATCGATTTTTCCTTCTCGGGGGCGGAAGTTGAACTCGAACCGCGACCCGAAGATACCGATGATCGATTCCATCACGTTCATGGCGTCCCGCGCTCACTTGAGTTTCTTGAGGATCTCGCACGTCTTCCGCACGCCTTCAATGTCGCTCAGCCCTGGCCCTTCCCACTCGATCGACCACCAGCCATCGAAGCCGGCTCCCTTCATGATGTCGTGGATGGCGGGGTAGTCGATGTTCTTCTCGTTGCCATCGGCGTCGAACACGTGGGACTTGGCATGGAGGAAGTTCACCTTGCCCGCGATGGCCTTGATGTCGGCGAGCCGCGTCTCGAACGGCCAGTTGCCCGTGTCGCAAGTCACGCACAAGCCCGGCACGGCGTCGAGCAACTTCTCGAGCACCTTGACGTCGGACGTGAAGTACCCGTGGTTCTCCACGCCCACCTTCACGCCGAGCTCCTTTGCCCGCTCGCAGACCGGGGTCAAGATACGCTTGTAGATTTCGATGTTGAGGTCGATGGCCCTGTAGATCGGCACCTTGTGGCTGGCCTGGAAGCCGCCCGCGTCGAACCGCATGTTCGGGATGCCGAGCGCGCCGCACGTCTCGAGCCAGTCCATGGCCAACCCCGCGTGCAACTCGATGTACCCCTTGATGTCGTCCACGCTGAAGGGATCCCACACGGGGCCGAAGCCCCAGCCCAGGCCCGCGTTGAAGCCGGTGATGGACAGGATGTCGAGCCCGTGCTTGCCCTTGAGCGACTGCTGGAACTTTTTAACCTCACCGACGTCCACGTCCGGCAGGTTCTTCTCCACGCTGGTGTCGATCAGCTCGAGGCCCTCGATGCCGAGCCTCGCCGCGCACGCCGGAAAGTCTTCAGTGTAGTTCATCCGCTTCGCGCCAAATTCGTGGCGGAACGAGTAATCGCTGCAACCGATTTTCATCGAACCACTCCTCGGCACGCGTCGCGCTCTTCCAGGGGGAACGCGTCCCTCGCCGGCCCGAACGCCCAGAAGGCACGCGTGCACCTTTCAAGATCGACGCCCGGATAAAAAAAGATTTGTCCGCACCACAGCGCACGGGCGCCTCACCCGATGTACGCGAGGAACCCGACCGTGACGTCGATCTGCATCAACAAGACGACGATCACCCCGACCAGGGCGTGGAGCAGGCACGCTGCGAACACGTTGCGGTATTTTTCCGTGGAATAGATCATCGCGATGATCAACTCCGCCGCGAACGCGATCAACGAGAGGGGCATCGCCGGAATGTGGATAAAGGCGAAGAGCGCTGCAGTGATGATGGACGAGACGACCTTCCTCCGCCGTGGATCCCTCACGATGCCTCCCCGCTCCAACCCCTCCATCGCGGACGGTAGAAGGTAGACCAGCGTCGCCACCTGCTGGGCTAAGGCCCAGTAGATGTATCCCAGGAAGTGGGCGACCACGTTCATGAAGGGCTCCGTGTTCGCCCTCTCGCTCGCGAGGAGGGCCCACGTGAACATGAAAAGGACGAATGGCGTGCCGTACTTCGCGTGCTGCTTCAAGCTCGGCTTTATGTTGCCGGTCTTGAAGAAGAACAAGGCGGTTATGATCGCAAAAAAGACGAACTGTGCTGTTGCCAGCGAGAACGTGAACGCGGAGTGCGGCACGTGTTCCACCAGGAACTGGTTCAACGTGCCGAACACGGGGATCAAGCCCGTGAACGGCACGAAGGTGAGCATGAAGATCGCGTAGGCCGCGACGACCGTGCCGTAGATCAACATGTAGTTCCACTTGTCGCCCCACTCGCGAACCTTCTTCACGTTTGCCACGAACGACCTGTACGAAGCGAATCCGAGCGCCTCGAGCCCCCGCCCGCGCGTCGCATGCGAGAGGAACACCACCCAGATGAGCAGGAAGGCGATGACCGCCCAGCCGGCGAAGTACAAGGGGGGCGAGCCCGCGACGTAAGCCGCGGGGATCCACGTCCAGCCGATGCAGAAGATCAGGCCGTAGACGATAAGGGCCTCGAGGAGCGGGTTGACCGCCCTCACGTGCGAGCGGAATCGGTCGACAAGACCCGATGGCTTGCGACGCCGCGCCTCCAGCTGCTCGTGTTGGATCTGAACCACCAGTTGCGCCCCTTCGTTTGCGGATCCCTCGGCCGGAAACGCACGTGCTATTGGCGACCCCCGGCGGGGCTTTTACCTAATCATTTAATCAAAACAAGTCACTTTTAAACCTTTCGCGCATGCGACCAGCCGGGCTGCCACCGGCGCCCATGGGCACGGCCGTGGAGAACAAACCTCAAATGCCCCCGCGTGCTCGACAGCTTTGCCATGAAGATACTCGTGAAGCTCCGCACCATGCTCAACGTGTCCTGGGGCACGAAGGTGAACGGCCGCGAGGCCTTTTTCTTCATGCGCGGGTTCCCGGCGACGTTTATGCTGTCGCAACGGCGTGCGATCGTCGTCGCCGCGTTCACGGAGAAGCAAGGCTGGTTCCAGAAAAAGAGGCTGCACACGCTTTGCTTCGAGGCCGGGCTCCACCAGGTCAAGGAGTACAAGATGGACATCGTCCCCCAGCGTCGCATCGTGTCTGCGCATATGAAGTTCCACGTGCACGGCCAGCTCGCCGAGGACGCCATGATCCAGTTCCTCCGGATGCCACCGGACATCTGGAACGCGATTATTGGCCATCTTGATACTCTCAAGATCAAGGAACCCGTCCTAGATGCAGGCATCGTACATGTGGATGATAAGGATCCGAGGGCCTGGTTGAAGGACAGGTACGGCTTGCAACCTGGCGTGAATTATTAATCCACATAGAAGGATCATCGTTAATCTCGGCGATGACATAAGTGGAGTGAAAAGGTTACAAAAAGAAAGGGAATTGGGCGATTATAAGAAAGCGGCCAGGTCGGGGAGTTGGATCAGACCGTTGCCCCCGTTTATCGAGGTGAAGAGAACCAAGAACATGGACGCCGTCAGACCCATAACGCAGATCAGCGTGTTGATGGACGGCCCTGCAGTGTCCTTGAAAGGATCGCCCACCGTGTCCCCGGTTATCGCTGCAGCATGGGCACTCGAACCCTTGCCACCGAAATTGCCATCCTCGACGAACTTCTTCGCGTTGTCCCAAGTTCCACCCGCGTTACCGAACAGCACCCCGAATATGAAGCCTGTCGCGATGGAACTCGCGAGGAACGCGCCCAATGCTTCGACCCCGAACAACACCCCCGTGATGAGTGGAGCAGCGATGGACATTATCGCGGGGATTGTGAGCTCCTGGAGCGCACCCTTGGTCGCGATGTCGACGCACCGCGCATAATCCGCTTTTTCTTTGCCTTCTAGGATGCCAGGATGTTCCGTGAACTGCCTGCGAACCTCTTCAACCATCTTGCCAGCATTCTTTTGAACCGCGCGGATCAAGATGGCGCTGTACACAGGAGGAATGATCGCACCGATGAGCATCCCGATCATGGTTCCGGCATCGAGCAAATTGAAGGAAATGGCACCACCACCAATTATAGAGCGGGCCTCTTCGGAATAGGAATAGAGCAAGGCAAGAACCGTGAGTGCCGCTGCGCCGATTGCGAACCCTTTCGTTACTGCCTTGGCCGTGTTGCCCGCAGAGTCTAGACTGTCGCAGATCTTGATGGTTTCCTCGCTGAGTTTTCCTTGCTCTGCCAGGCTTCGGGAATTATCGGTGATTGGGCCATACGCGTCGTTCGAAACGATCGTTCCGACGATCGCAAGCATCCCGACTGCTGCGTTCGCGATGCCATACACCCCATTGCAGAACCAAGCCACAACCATGGCCAGCACAATGCCCAGGATAGTCGGCAAGATGCTCAAGAGACCCAACGAGAAGCCGGTGAGGATCGTGATGGCATGGCCTTGCTGGGTAGCTTCCGCGGTGATCCTCGTGGGCTTCTGGTTGTCGTCCGTGAAGTAGTTCGTCGTGAAGCCAATGATCAAACCAGCACCGACGCCGAACACTCCCGCGAGCCAGTTCAACCAAATACGGCCCGAAAGATCGACCGGGGTCGTAGGGGTAGTTACCACAAGGAGCAATGAGAATAGCGCGCTTATCACGCCATACAAAATCGCTGCGACGAGCGTCCCAGCATTCAGCGCATCCCCCGGACTGTTTTTCACGAGCTTGCTAACGATGACGATGCCCACGATTGAAGAGAACAGCCCAGCAGCGCTGATGATCAATGGGTATGAACTGAACGCGTGCTGTTGGACGACGTTGGCGGCCTGGTTGAACAACGAGAAACCGAGCAGCATCGCCGCTACGAGAGAGGCGATGTAGGAATCCAACAAATCCGAACCCATGCCGGCGATGTCGCCGACATTGTCGCCCACATTATCGGCCACGGCCGCGGGGTTGCGAGAATCGTCCTCCGGCAGATTGAACTCGAGCTTTCCCACCAGATCCGCTCCAACATCCGCAGTCTTTGTATAGATGCCACCACCAGCCTTCATAAACAAGGCGATTGCCGATGCCCCGAAACTGAAGCCAAGGATATAAGATGGAGAGCCGGTGATATAAAAAAGGAGCCAAATACCTATCAACCCGATGCCCGTAACGAGCAAGCCCATCACGGCACCGCCAAAGAATGATACGTTGAAAGCTGGTGCGATGCCCCGCTGCGCGGCCCATGCAGTAGGAGAATTAGCATTTACGCCTACTTGCAGCCCGACCCAACCCGCGAAAGCGGATGCAATGCTGCCGATGGCGTACGACAAGGCCATAAGCCAGCCTTCCGATTCTGCGTGTTCGTTAAACGTGTAAACCAGCCAGATAATCACGGCAATAAATGCCACGAATACGGCGAGTGTTTTATACTGTCGTGCGATGAAAGCGCTCGCACCTTCCTTGATATAACCTTGGATGCGAACCATATCTTCATTCCCTGCTTCAGCGGAGGTCACCTTCTTGCGAAGGAAGAAAGCGAGAAAAATCGAGACCGCCGCGGCGATGGGAACGAGCCACAGCATTGGAGTTTCTATCATTCTTTTCACCAACAAGGTCTTAATTTTATTATAAGGGGAACGTACGGTTTAACCTATGTCCCCGGTCTTTTAAGGGTTCAAGGATCCCCTTCTCCCCGCAGTTTCCCGAAAAGGAAAAAACGGTCATCTCTTTTTTCCATTCCAGAAAAAAAAGTACATGTGGTATCCAAATAACAAGTTGATCGAGCGGGTAACGCTTATTTCTCGTGCACCACGGTCATACTCCGTGGCTTGTATGAAGTGCGAGAGATGCGGCAAGAACACGGACATCACTTGCGCCCGTTGTGGGAAGGGGGCGTGCGCCAGCCACTCCCGGATATACCGCCGCCGGTTTTTCTGCGGCCTATGCTTCGAGATCGAGCGGAGAAACGGCCTCGTCCTGATCTGGGCACTCTTTGGGGGCTTCTCATTTTTCGCAATGTTGGCGATCTTGCTGTTGCGATAGGATTGGCTACCGTTCAGCGCACGCAGGCGGAGCGCCAGCACTTGACGTGGAAAGTGACGAGTGTGGAGATAAAGAGGGCCGAATAGATGAAGCCCGAACCAGACGGGTCAGTGTCGCTTGTACCGAGCCCGCATGTCGGTCACGTTGGCGCGAGGCGGCACGTCGTCGATCGACCGGCCTGAAACGTACCCGTACTTCTCCTCGAGCTGCATGGCGATGTCGTTGAAGTAGATGTTGAGAGGCAATGCCTTCGGGCAGTTCGAGTCGCACTTGCCGCATTGCACGCACGTGTCTGCGATGTGGGCGATGCGGGATAGTTGGAACGTGTACTGGTCGATCTTCTTCGCCTTGCGCTTGGCCATGAGGATGCAATCGACGCAGAAGCAGACCGGACAGGCGCGGATGCAGATGCCGCACGCCGTGCACGAGCCCAGTGCGGCCATCTTCTGCTCGGGGGTCTTCTTGCGGAACTCCGCGATTTCCTGGAGTTGTTTGGCCTTCCCCTTGGCCTCCATCTCCTTGAGGAGGGCCTCGCCGTCGAAGCTCGACTCGGCATAATCGAGCAGCTTTCCCGCCTTCTCCATCGCGTCCAGGCCCTTCTTCGTCACGGGCGTGAGGATGACGTCGCCGCTCAAGAAGCTGGCCTTGATGTCCGCGTTGCGAACGAGCTTGTTCCTGCAGTTCGAGCAGTTCCTGCATATCTGGAGCGTCGCGTCGAACGGGAACACTTGCGACTTCCCGTCGATGACCATCTCCACCTTTTCGGGACTCGTGATGCGAACCGACGAGATCTTGGTGGGGTCGATCTTCTTGTCGGTGAAGTACTTCTTCAAGGACTTCTGTTCGACCTGGCCGTATTCCTCGATGCCGATCGTGATGAGGTTGTCGAGGTTGACCTGGCGGCGCTTGTGGAGTTCCACGAGGGCGCGCATATCGCATGGCCGGGCGAACATGCCCACCTTGCTGTTGAGGGCCCCGCCCATCGACTTGTGCAGGAACTTGGACGCCGAGTCCATCTTGGAGAAGTTGAAGGCCACGTATGCGGGCATGTTCATGTCCTTGACGTTCTCGGCCTTGTCGATCGCCTCTGGTTTCACCTGCGTGACGTCCTTGTCGACCTTGGCGCCGAGCACCTTGTCGACCAGCTTCTCCTCGAGCATGGTCTTGAGCAAGGCTTCGATGGGTGGCAGTTTTGCTTTCGGGGTTGCCTTGTATGGTTTTCCGACGTCCACGGCATTTCACCGAGGTAATCGCGTTATGTGGGTGGCACTGTTCTCCGCCGCAATGCCTTGCCTGGCACGGTCTGCGTGGCACCCGGGTTTGTGTGCCACGCGTCCTTCCCGCGACGGTCGTCATTTCTTCTTGAAAATCGGGTTGGGCCCGATTTTCCGGATCTTTTCCGTGTAGCTCCGGGTGAATTCCGCGTACTTCGCGCCCTCGGCCGCCGAGCAATATTCCAGGGTAATCCGGTCGGAACCGAGACCAACGACATCGAACACGACCTTGAGATAGTCCACGAGGGATGCTGCAAAGAAGTTTCCCGTCTCGTAGTCGCATTCGTTTGGATATCAAGCAACTGCCGCCGCGGCGTCGGCACCCTTCCCGATGGCACGTATGATGAGGTCGCTCGAGACGCGACCGCAACACGGGACGAGGATCGACCGCATCGACGGTGGTTGCTGCGCCCGGATGGTGCCCGCCATGTCAGCGCTGCCGTAACCTCACTTGTGGCCTGGCACGTTGAGCACGCGCCCGTTTCCAGCAGAGGAAGGCTGCGATCTTGGGGGTCCATTCCGTGGAAGGCGCGGAACCGGCGCTTCCTTCGTGTCCGGACATGGTTGTCCACTGATGTGCGCCCTTCGCACCCTTGCCGGGCGCGATCGGGCTTGTATTAGTGTGTGATGAGATAATTTGTGTTGAAAATGTAAAAAGATTGATCTTTACATTAGGAAAGCGAGTGCGTGGCTAGTCAAACCAGGGAGCGGTCGTTCCATTACCAGGCCCAGCTGACCAGGTGCTATCGTGTGCGCTCCGAGCCGCGCACGCCGCCTCGCTAACACCCGGTACGACCATGGCCCTCACTTCTTCAGCCATGCCGCGATCTTGCGACGATCCTCGGCCTCGAATCCGAGCCAATCCATAAGCTCGTCCTTGAACGGTTCCTTGTCTGACCGGAGCAGTTCCTTGAGTAACGGGAGCAACTCGCGCTTGACCTCGTCGTCGGACGAGTCGATCGAGCGACCGATCCTCGCGATCATGGCCTCGGGGGATCCCTCGCGGAGGTTGCGGAAGACCGGGTTCTCGACCCGGTGCGGGAAACCCTTCTTGCCGGCATCGATGTTGATGCCAGCCACGCCGGCCGAGATGAAATCGATGACATAAGCGAGGATGCTCCAGTCTTGCGTTCGTCGGAGGTATCCCAGCATCGCATCGGCGAGGACGAAAAGATCCGTCCCCTTTTCGAGAATGCCGACGTCTCGCGTGATCTTCGTGTAGTTCTGCAGCAGGAACTGTAGGATGCGATCCCATTCGTAGCTGCTGCTCACGTCCGGCATATCGATGCTGCCCAGGGCAGCTTTGATCTCCGCGACGTTCCCGGAACCGAGCGCTTTGGCGATCCCCTTGTACACGGTGGTGAAGTCGTCCCGGTTGTGCTTGATGTTCCCTATCATTGCCTTGGCAGCTTCCGAGGCACCCGGCCCGCCGGCCTTCCGCCGCTGCAGCAGTCCTCGGACGAGGGACTGTAGGTCGTTGATGCCCGAGCGGAAGTCGCCTCCCGAACTCTCCGCGATCTTTTTCACCGCGGGGAGAGGCACGAGATCCGCGTATCCCTCGCTCTCGAGGATCTTCTTGAGCACCAGGGCGATCGCGTCCTTCCCCACCTCCCCGAACGCGATCATCTCGCACTCGTCGTAGATCGCCCGAAGCTTCGAGAGGCGCTCGTTGCACGTCAGTATGACCGGGTATTCCGTCCTCTTGAGGAGGTCGACCAGCGTGGCGATGCCGCCGCGATCCTCCGTCCCCGATATGCCGTCGACCTCATCGATGAGGATGATCTTGCCCCTTCTCTCCGTTCCGCCTCCGAGGAAGTCGGTGATGGAACGGGATCTTACCGCCTCGGAAATCCGCCGCTTGATGTCATCCGACGACCGCGCGTCGGAGGCGTTCATCTCGATGATGTCGCGGTTCTGGTCGCGCGCCACGGCGTGCGCGAGCGTCGTCTTGCCCACGCCCGGGGGGCCGAGCAAGACGGCGCCGCGTTTCCTTGGGAAGTTTTCCAGGAACTTGAGCAATTGTGCCTTGTGGGCATCGACGCCGACGACGTCCTTCAGGTTCCGCGGGCGGTATTTCTCCACCCAGGGTAGCTCGCCCGCCTTGCCGATCTTACTTCGAGCTGGCTCGTGTTTCCCGTTCGTTGACATGCTCGTTCACCTCGCCGTTTCCGCGATGATCGCGCCGAGCTTGAAGACGAGCGCCAGCACGTGCGGCTCGTCCGAGGCCATGGTGACGCTGTTCGCGTCGACCTCGGCGATGATCGAGAGAGCCCGGGCCTTGACTCGTTGTGGCAGTGGGGCCTTGAGTGCCCCCCTCCGCAGTCCGTCCAGGAACCCGTGGAATGAGAGGGCATTCTCCTTCTTGATCTGAAAGTAAAGGCTGGCGGCATCGTGTACGGCACGGTTCAAGGCGAGTTCCAGGAATTGATCCATGTCCTGGCAGTCCGCGTCCTTGAGGATCTCGTAGAGGTTGTCCTCGTCGATGTCTTTTCCCCTCAGCATGAACATCTGCATCAAGTTGAGCGCCTTCCCGATGTTCCCGCCCGTCACGTAATAGAGGGAGTTGACGAAGGAGTAATTGAACGCGTAGCCCTCGACCGAGCCCACCCGGGAGACCTCCTTGTAGAAGCGCGACCTCGAGACCGGATTCACGAGCAGGATCTGGCACCGCGAGATGACCGGGTCTATCACGCTGGAGATCTGGCTGGTGAGCAAGATGAACCGGCAGTTCCCACCGTAGACCTCCATGAGCCGGCGGAAGCCCTGCTGTTCCTGCCCGAGGCGGTCGAAGTCGGTCACGATCAAGAGCTTAAATCGACGCGAGTTCATCGCCTGGAGCTCGACGACCGGCTTCACACGCACCTGGATGAATTTGGGGAAGATCAAGTCGGTTCCAGCCATACTTCCGATGCGCTTCTCGCTCACGTGTGATTCTCGCTTCGCTTGGTTCCTTTCCTCTTCCGTGAGCCGGTTCGCCGCGTGGACGATGCTCACGCTCGTGGCATACTCTTCCCCGAATAGGTCAGCTGCGAAGCACTTGGCCAGGGTCATTTTCCCAGCGCCTTCCGGCCCGGCGATGAGGATGTTGTTCACGTTGCCCGTCTCTACCATCTTCTTGAGGCGAGCGACGCATTCCTCGTGGCCGGCCACATCCGACAGCCGCCTCGGCTCGTGCTTTATCGAGAAGACGCGGGAGAGTGGCGGGGGCGTGTTCTTGGCAGTCATCATGGTGGGTGTGACCTCCGGCTCGTGCCAATCAAGGCGCCAGCAGCTCCCAGATGCTGGTCGCCAGAGCGACCAACTGAACCTCGTCCGTTGCCTTGAGCGTGATGCGGTGGTCGATGTCAGCCAGCGCCTCGACCAGCCTCGCCTTTTTCTTGGCGTCCTTGATGCCGAGCTCTGAGACCGCTTTGAAGAGCTGGATGATCAAGTTCTTACTGGAAATACCCTTTAAACCCTTGAAGTGGCCGAGTAGCTCGCCGAAGGCCGCACCTCTCGCCGCTCTTCCCGTAGGCTGCGACCTGACGACCGAGATCACCTCTGTGATGCGAGCGGGGTCGGCGAATCCCTCGAGCTCGTAGATCACCTCGGGCCCGAGCTGCTCGCCCTCCTCGACGACCGATGTGGCCATCTGCAGGGCGTTGATCGCCTTGCGCATGTCGCCCTGGCCGACGAACACTAGTGCATCGAGGCATTCCCCGGAGAGGGGCGTGCCCTCCTTCCCGGCGATGTACTCGAGGTGGTGCCTCATGTCATCGTCGGACACGGGCTTGAAGCGCATTATGGCACACCGCGACTTGATCGGGTCGATTATATCGTCCGCGTAGTTGCACATGAGTATGAACCGGACGTTCTGGCTTGCGACCTCGATCACGCGCCGCATCGCGTTTTGCGCGTCCCTGGTCACGCTATCCGCCTCGTCGAGGATGACGATCTTGAACGGCACGTCGATGAATTCTTGCATGGACGAGAAGTTCTTGATCTTCGTCCGTATCACGTCGATCCCGCGCTCGTCGCTGGCGTTGAGTTCGAGCACCGTGTCCGGGCGGAAGCTCACCTTGAGCACGTCCCTCGCGAGGGCGAGTGCCGCCGTCGTCTTCCCCGTGCCGGGCGGGCCCGAGAAGAGCAAGTGTGGCATGTTCCGTCCGGGATTCTCGGCGTAGCTTCTCAGGTTGTCGATGATGAGCTTCTGGTTGATAAAAAGCGGGGAGAACACTGACTGGGGACGGTACTTCTCGACCCACGGCATGGCCTCCCTTTGCTCATCAGCCACTCGCAGCATACCACGGCTATATCGCTACTAGGGAATTAAACGCTTCAGAACAATGCCCCCGCCTCGGGGTGGGGGGCCCTTGGAAGGGACACAATTGCTACATTGATGCTAAAGGCAATGAGAAGGAAAGAGGAAACGTTTTAAGGCGAAGCAGCCGGGTCTTTCATCGAACTGATGATGTCCTTGACCTTGAAGATGACGAGCATGTTCGTCTTCGCCGGGATGTAGTTCATGTTGCCCGCGATGACGAGGGTGTCACCTTCCTCTATGAAGCCCTCCGCCAGGGCGAGACTCGTGCTTTTCTGGATCTTGTAGAACGAGTTCGCCTCGTCGTCTATCCCGGGTATGAGCAGGGGCTCGACTCCCCAGATCAGGCGCAGCTCGCGTGCCGACCGCTCCGACGACGTGGCGGCTATGATCGGGACGATCGGGCGGTACTTTGACACCATCCTTGCCGACAGGCCGGAGTGGGTGAGCACGAGGATCTTGACGTTCGGGATCTCGATGTCGTCCCCGCTGCCAGGGAAGTACATGTCGCGGAATTCCTTCCCCGTCGCGTGAACCAGGTGCCCGATGACCTCCCCCAAGTTCTCCTCGCCGGAATCATAAATGTCTGGATCCCGCGGGGGAATGTTGTCCTCTGAGACCTTTATGACACGTTCCATAGCCTCGACGGCTTGCCGGGGGAACTTCCCGGCCGCTGTTTCGGCGGAAAGCATGACGGCATCTGCCCCATCTTCCACTGCGTTGTACACGTCCGACACCTCGGCACGAGTGGGAACCGGGGCGCTGATCATCGACTCGAGCATCTGTGTCGCGACGATGACGGGCTTGCCGCTGATGTTTGCCTTCTTGATCAACATCTTCTGCGCGGGGATCAGCTTCTCGAAGGGAACCTCCACGCCGAGGTCTCCCCTCGCGACCATGAACCCGTCCGATTCGCGCAGGATCTCGTCGATGTTCTTCAGCGCCAATGGGCGCTCGATCTTCGCGATGAGTTTAATATTCTCATTCCCAAATTCCTTGAGCATGTTCTTGATCCGTTTCATATCGCTCGCGTCTTGCACGAACGATATCGCAACATATTCAGGATCGAGGCGGGCAATGAGCTTGAGGTCTTCGACGTCCTTCGGGGTAGGAACGCGCACTGACAACTCGGTGTTCGGCAAGTTCACCCCCTTCTTGCTGGAGATGATCCCGCCGACCATCACCGTGCAATCGATATCGGTCGGGTTCAGGATCCGGTCGACTTGCAGCCGGATAAGGCCGTCGTTGATGAATATCGGGTCGCCGGGCTTTGCCTCGTTGGGGAGGTTCGTCAGGTTGATCGTGACCCTCTCCTTGTTGCCGATCACGTCCTCGGTGGTCACGACGAGCTTCTGCCCGACGTTGAGGTACACTCCGTCGCCCTCTACCCTCCCGATGCGAATCTTTGGCCCTTGGATGTCGGCCATTATCGCGAGGGTCGGATCCACTTTCCGAACGAGTTGGAAGAGTGCCTCCTTGTCTTGAAGCGTGCCATGGGAGAAGTTCAGCCGGGCAACATCCATACCCCGATCCGATAGGGCCTTTATCATCTCCGCGTTCGAGCTCGCCGGGCCGAGCGTGCACACGATCTTCGATTTGGTTATGCTTTTCCTTGCCGTCATGGTGTTTCACGTTCCCCGCGTTGAGCCGAGGAAAAGGAAGGCTGATCCAATACATCATCCCACAAGAAGCCTTTAAACCTTGCCCGAAAAGGCGTCCGATCGGGAGATCCCTAGGGCCTCCCGTCAAGCCAAGAGAGCGTTGATCTGGGAGTGGAAGTCGTTCGTGATCTGGCCCAACCTCTCGATGTAATGTTCGATATGACTGTACCAACCGTCCTTGGCTCCGATGTTCGGAGAAGAGTCAACGGGGCTTCCTGGCGGGATGGACGCTGCATCGACCAACGAGATCGCGATGACGTTCGTTCCGAGCACGACCAGCCGCAACTCGGCCTTTCGCGCGAGCTTCCTGGCGATCTCGACCGCTACCTCGCCGCCGTGCTGGGTCAACCTGGCTCCGAGGAGGAACAGCCCACTTCTGTGCGTCTTGATCACGAGCGGGGCGAATTTACTGCGGGGAACGGACGCCATGGTTACCTTCTTGAGCTTCAGCACGACGCCCCGACCATTTCCGGCCACGCCGGCTTCGGATGGAGCGATGATGCGGGTGTTGCTGGACAGCTGCTTGGGGTTGAACGACGACACGCTAGCCGCTGGGTGCGTCTTGGCGATCATCTCCCGAAACGCGGACTCTACGTCGACCCTCGATCCTTGTCGCTTCATGGCGTGATCAATGCCTCCTTCCCGCACGCGATCTTCCCCGCACGGCCGAGCCCGAGGTGAACACGATCTGGTCGGTGATGAGAAACACTAGCGAGAACGCAAACAAAAAGTTATACGTCCCTATCTCGTCCCCCCCGCCCGAGGCGAACGTGCCCATCAACGAGCCGCAGAAACCGCCAGCCTTTTCCATGACCAGGTTCAGGTTGACCCCGGTTGCCCTGCGCTTTTGGGACACGACGGAGACGCCGTGGGTCAGTGCTGGCCACCTGAACGCGAACGAGTTCAACATCTGCAAGGGCAGAACGATCTCGGGGATTCCGATCGGGATGGCGACGACCGTCAAGCTCACGCGGGCGATCTCGACCAGGAAAGCGAAGGAGAGAGTGAACGCGTACCCGCGCTTCTTTATCATCCAGTAGGCGACGGAGAACAGCGGGGCCTCGAGTATGGCCGAGCAGAAGTAGGAGATGCCGACGTAGAAGAGGTTCCCGCGTGAGAATGTCTTCATGAAGAGGGCATAGGGCGTCTGGAACAAGCTCGCCCCGATCTGGAACAGGAAGATGGCGGCCAGCAGCAGCGCGAGTAAGCGCGACCCGGCGCGCCCATTCGCTTGATCAATAACGGCCGGATCTCCTGATGACGTCGTGCCGTCCTTGATGGATGGTGGCAGAGCCGCCTTGACCCGCGCGATCATGCGCTCGTCGTAAATGGTGGAGAATACGGCCGTCACCGCCGCGTAGAGCGTGAAGGCGATAAGCATGAAGACCCGATACCCCCCCACCGAGCCGAGGAACGCGTTGCCGGAGGACAGGGCGCCGTTGATCGTCCCGATGAGGAGGCCCGCGACGGGCGCCGTGATCGCCCATCCAAGCGAGCCGAAGAGCCGGTACTTCAAGTAATAGCGGGTCGCGGCGCTGGGATTCACCGGGGTACCCTCGACCTCGTGCGTGAGCTGGTCGATGACCTCGCCGAGCTCGTGGATGATGGCAACGTCCAAGGAGATCGGGTTGAGGATGTTGATGATTACGGTGTAGATGATGACCATGTAAACCTCGCTACTCAGCGCGAGGACGAGGATGCCAAGCGACCTGAGGAAAAAAGCGAGTACCATAAACGCCTTCCGTTTGTTGAGGAGGTCTGAGCGTTTGTTGAGGATGGTGGAGCTAAAAAAGGTCACGATGATGACAAGCAAGTTCAAGAGGAATATGCCTGATAGAGAGACGCCGAGCTCGTTCATAAACACTACGCCGAAGATCATGAAGATCACGTTCGCGCACCACGAGGCGAAGCAGCAGGCCTGGAGGACGTGGTAGGTCCTGCGCATGGCCTTCAAGGCACCCGCCGGGGTCTCGGACGTCGCTTGCATCGCCGCATCACTCGCTCAAGTTGCGTCGCCGACGCACGAGATCCGCACTCGCCTTTTCACGAGATCTTGCACCAGGACAATTCTTTTTGGACAACGAGGATTCTAAAACGTGAACCGAAAAAAAGGTTACCTCCCGTGACAGAAAACAAGGGCAGGGATGCCCGTTCGATCGCTTTTTTGGTGCTTGCGGCGTTCTTCTGGGCGTTCCCGCCTGCACTGGGGAAGTACGTCGTGTTCGACGTCACCCCGTTCTTCGTCACGACCTTCCGGTTACTCCTTGCCACGTCGATATTCGTCCCGTTCTTGTTTAAACGGGAAAACCGGGATCGATTGAAGCGGTTAAACCGGAAGGCTGTATCGTGGTTGTTGGTATCGGGCGGTGTTTTTTTCGGGCCCCACTACGTGCTCTACTTCTTGTCCCTGCAATGGACGCCGGCCGTGCACGTGTCGGTGTTACTGCAAACCGGGTACGTGTTCTCCGCGATCCTGTGCGTCAAGTACTTGAAGGAGGCGTGGAACAAGCGGATCGTGCTCGGCCTCTTCCTGTCGATGGCGGGGGTCGCGATCATCATGCTCGCGTATCCGGGCCAGGACGGCACCGCTTACACCCCCGAAGGCATCCTCATCGGGGACGCCCTCATCCTCGCCTCCATGCTACTCTGGGCCATCTTCAGCGTCATCAACAAGAAGAACCTCGATTCGGTGGGCGAGGTTCCATCGATCGTGTTCAACTTCCTCTTCGGGGCGCTCGTCGTGCTCCCATTCTCGATCGACGGGTTCGCTGCCCTGCCATTTCTGGACGTTACCGTCTTGATGGCCCTGGTGCTCATCGCGTTGTTCGGCTCCGCGCTCGGCTACTTGTTCTACAACCTCGGCTTGAAGCGCATTAGTGGCGCGAGGGCGAACGTCATTTTGCTCACGAACCCGGTGTTCGGCGTGGTAATCTCCGTGATACTCGTGAGGGGCGAGCCGATCACAGCGTGGTTCTTGACCGGCGCTGCGCTCGTCATCGCGAGCTTGTATCTCGTGAACCAGGAGAAGGCGACTGCGGGGAAAGTGCGGCCCGAGGTGCGGACTACACCATGCGGGACTGGACTGCCTGGAAGTACTTCTTGATCTCGACGATGCAGAAGTACGCCGTCGTGAAGCCCTGGGTTGCGGCGTAAGAGACTATGTTCACGAGGGCCTCCTTGCGCAGGTACGTGTCCGGGATGGGCGTGTTCAGCTCGCGGATGTTGAAGACAGTCCGCCACGTCTCCACGGCCCACTCGACGAGGGGGAAGAACCGGGTCTGGACGGCCGTCTCTTGCTCGGGCGTAAGTTCGAGCCGCTTGGCGTGCTTGAAGAGCCTGCTGTTGTCCCCGTCTATCTCGACCAGGCCGAGCGCCTTGAACCGCTCCATGACCCCGTGGATCACGTAGGGCGTGAGGTCGAGCCCGTCCCTCGAGATCATCGTGGCGATCTCCTCCAAGGTCATAACCTTCTTGACGCGGAGCGTGGTGCTGATCTTGCCGTAGACGAACAAGTCAGGGCTGAGGATGTCGCGCTCCGCTGCAAAGAACGCCATGAGCGAGTTGACGAACTTCTCGCTGATCCGGAGCTTGAACAGCTCGATATCGACGTCCGAAGAGAAGGCGGGAGCGTGCTCGGGGAGTTGCGGGGGAATGGCCTGGAACAGCGCGATCGCGACCATCTTGATCGCCCAGTACGTGTCGACGAGGATCTTCTCGCACTGCTCGAGCACCTCGACCCGTGCCGGAACTGACGTCACGAACTCCTCCTTGTCGAACTTGAACTGGCGTATTGGCTGGTATTCGACTTGGAACGCGGTCATGTGCCGCTTCCAGAGTTCGACCATGCGGGAGTGCTGGATTATGCCGTTGTGGCACGTCTTCTGGCACACGTCGAGCAGCACGCGCATGAAGTTATCGTTCTGAAGATCTTCCATTGACGAACATATAGCGCGAAAAAGTGAAAAGGCTTCTCCCACCGTTGCTTCGAGCCTTGACGCTCCTCGAAAGCGCCTAGGATGCCCAAACCTCAATTAATCGCGTCTGTTACCGCCCCCTAATCGTACGAAGTTCGTTATCCTGGGCTCGAAAAGCCTTTAAATAGGCATGGAGCTAGATCCGTCC
>JAFGBX010000428.1 GCA_016932935.1 Promethearchaeota archaeon
GCAACGGCAACGCCCCGGCCACCTACCAGTGGGACTTCGGCGACGGGACCGCGAACGGGACCGTCGAGCACCCGGTGCACGCCTACGCGGCCGCCGGGTCGTTCACCGTGCGGCTCACCGTGCGCGACAGCGACGGCGACCTCGCGTCCTACACGTACCCCCAGCAGATCGCCGTCGCGGCGGACGTGGCCCCGTCGGCGACCTTCACGGCAAACGCGACGGGCATCGTCGCCGGCCAGGCCGTGTCCTTCACGCACACGGGCGGCAACGGCAACGCCCCGGCCACCTACCAGTGGGACTTCGGCGACGGGACGCCCAACTCCACGATATCAAGTCCCGTACACCGATACAGCGTCGCGGGAAATTTCACGGTCAAGCTTACGATTGTTGACAGCGATGGCGACATGGCAACCTACACCCTACCAGCGCCGATCGTTGTCGTGGCAGGCCAGCCACCAGACGACGACACGGGGCCCATCACCATAATCATCATCATCATCATCGTCGTCGGCAGCGTCGCAGTTGTGGGATCGGCTTCCCTTGCGCGGAAGAAGAAGGTCGGCGTGAAAGTGGGAGCTGCGAGTTCGAAAAGGAAGAAACTAATGGAGGGTGGAGGCTACGAAGATGCGTACGATGCTGGCGCAAGGAAAAGGGCTCGGGCGTTGAACGCATATGACGACAGGTCGGGCCTTCCCTCGGAACAGCAAGCTCCCCCCACGACAGGTACCGGTTTTCCATTGCTGGCGTTCGAAGGAGTTGATCGCGCTGATGATCATAAGAAGGCCGCTTCGATGAAGGCGAAGGGGGCCTTAGTTGCGAGTTCGAATGCTGAAGAGGTCGACATACAAGGCCGCATGGAAAACGTGAAGGCGCTCGCATCGGAGGTCAAGGTCGAGAAGGTCATGCCGAAATGCCTCGTTCACAAGGGCGACATCTCAGGATTGAGTTATACATGCAGCGAATGCGGTGCCGTGTATTGCCTCGATTGTGCCAGGCACCTCATGTCGAACGGGGAGACATGCTGGGCATGCAAAGCGGCCTTCCCGACATCTTTGATCTCGAGCGTCGGAAGTAACGATATCGTCGAGCCGATCCCCCGTGGGCAATATGCGATGTTTTCGGACGAAATCTGGAGAAAACTGAACGAGCTCGAGGTGGAAAGCATCATAGACAAGGAAACCTTCGACGAGTTGGTTGAAGAGCTCAAGCAAATCCCCCCGGATGGCCGCTTGCGGTTCCTCGAGGACACGTTCTCGACCCCGAACCAAGAACCAGAGGAGGAATGAAGCAATAAAAGGGCGAAGCGAGTATGATGGATCAACGGGAGGTGACGGCACCCTTGGCCTACCAGCAAGATGGTGTGACAGCGGCGACAGCCCTTGCATTCAAGCCCACGCCGATACAAAGGCAAATACTAGCTATCGCCCAGGAATTGCTCCAGCAGCACTATTTGCTCAAGAGTGAACAGCTCTATGCTCGCTGCTTGCGCGCCATCACCGTGCCTCGAGACCAGCTCGACAATGAATTGAGGCAATTGTACCAGCTGAGAATACTCGTGCACGGGAAAGCTAACACGAGGGAAAACTTGCTCGATAACCAGAACCGTCTTCTCGTCTACAACACCATCAAGGCACTCCCTGGCATCAACCTTACCCGCCTCTGCGAGTTTTGCCCCTTGAACAGGGGCACCATCCAGTGGCACGTCTTAATGCTTGCGAAGTTCAACTTTGTCAGGATGGAAACGATAGATAACAAGGAGATCTATTTCGATTCCATCGTCGACACGCAACTGTCGCGCCTTTTCTACATCATGAATAGAAAAAACGTGCCGCTCGTCTTGACAGCTATCCTCGAGAACGGGCAGTTCCTTGCAAACGATCTCGGGGCGTTGGCAGGCGTCTCTCAGCCGACAGCGTTCCGCAAGCTCAAGATGCTCGTCGATGAGGGGATCGTCCAGACGACGCTCGAAGAAAATAGGCTGTTGATCGCGGGAATCAACCCGGGTTATGATGCGACGATCCGGGCGTATCTACAGAACTTCTCACAATTCGAGGCCGGATTGGGCTCCCCGAATTGAAGATGGGCTCGACCCGTCCCTCTTTTTTACCCAGGTTTGTGCTAGAGCATTATTCAACGCGAGTTGAGCAAAAAAAGGCCTGTGCTGCCGCATTGCGCCCCCGGTCTTGAATAGTGATCGTCGAAGCTACTTTTAAAAATGCCCCAGCCAGTCTTGCCTCTGCACCAAGCCCTTCCCCCTCGGTGAACAATATGCTGGTAAAAGAAAAGATCACCCTCGAACCCGCCGACCACGCGGAACTCGGGAGGCTGCTATTGCAGAAGATCCGTAGGGAAGGCATCGGCATCCGCGATGCGGCCATCTTCCCCGTGTCCGCCGACAGCACTTTCGCCATCACGTCATTGCTCGCTGCAGACGAGGCAAGCGAGATTCACGACGCGATCTGGATGCCCGGCGACGGCAAGCCGCCGGTCTCGCCCACGACGAAGGCGATCCTGCTCGTCGATGCCGTCGTCGAAAAGCACAACGTCAAGGCGAGGCAAGCCAAGAAGGTGCTCGGCTTCCTTTTGAAGCGCTTGAAGCTGGAGAAGAAGCTCAAGGACATCAAGCTGTACGCCCCGTGCTGGCTGTCCGACGCCGAGACGCGCGAGGCGGGCGACGGCATCCTGCTAGTACCTGCCGCCTTCGCTCCGGACGTCTCCAAGGTCGTCCCGTTCGCGGCGGGCTCGAAGCCGACCGGGGACGCCAGGGAACTGGGGCTCGCCGGTGCCGCGAAGGAGCTGGGCTGGGATCTCGACCACGTCTACAAGGAGAGACACGAGATGATCCTCGACAAGCTCAAGAACGAGCTGTGGGGATAGGGGAGGGATTCCTCTAAGGACGGTACCTGGCCGGGATCGTCGGGAGGTCGACGACCTCCACGTCGAGCGCGACGCCGTCGCTCCGAAGCATCGACCGAAGCCTCACGAGGTCGACGTGCCTCAATTCGACCCCGTCCTGGATCGAAAGGGCAGCGGCAGTCCCGGCGGCCTGCCCGACGACCATGGTCGGGGTGATGCCGCGGTGGGCGTCCAGGGCGGTCTTGTCTTTTGCACCGATGGCCCGGGAGCAGCAGATCACCCCGTCGAGCCTCTCCGGTACCATGATGCCGTACGGGATGGGATAGGCTTCCCTCAGCCGGTTCTTGCCCGGGTCGTGGGCGCCCGACCTGCCGACCGTGTCTGGCCTGGCGTGATCCGGGCTGAAGATGTCGTCCCTCGTGAGCATCGTGACTGCCTTGAGGATGCGCGTCTCGCGGAGGCCCATGCGGATCGACGTCCGGCTGAGGTACGCGCGTTCCCAGCCTGGTAAATACTTGAACACCTTGGCCATGATCCAGTCGACGCGCTGGCGCGTGATCTCGGCGTGTGAAATGGAAAAACCGTCCATCGCGTCCAACCGCTTCACGACGGGGCCGAGGCTCGTGCACCAGCGGCTCCCGCCCCACCACTTCGCGTTCAAGAGGAACGGCAAGGGCGTGTCCTCCGGCCACTCGTCGAGCACGCCGTCGTCGTGTGCCCGGTCGAGCGCATCTGCGAAGCCGCGGTACAAGAGCAACCGGTTGGTCGCCAGGTGGTGGCGCACCTTTGCGGGGTTGTCCAACGACGGGTAACCGGTCGCGCCGCCGTTCGTGATGACGTGCTCGACGAACCGCGCGGAATCGACGCCGTCGAACACCGTGTACCAGCCGGGGCCCATGCGCTCGTCCACCGGCCGGACTACTATCCCTTGCTCGCCGACGACGTGCCACACGACGTCGAGGTACGCGCTCGCGTCGACGACCGCGCGGGCCTGGATGGCGACGCGCCCGGACCGGTTCTCGACGACGATGCCCGTGACCCTCGGGTTGCCCTGGTCGCGCGCCACCATGCTGCCCACGCAGGTGGCATCGAACAGGATCTCCACGCCCGCGTCGATGCACGCCTTGAGGAGGGTGAACTTCACGGCCTCGACGTCGAGCCATTCCTCCCCGTTGCGCATCTCCTCGCAGCCGGGCGGGTCTGTCCACAGCGTGTCGGATCCGCCCTTGGCGACGATGCTGTCGAGGAGCTCCCGCGCGATGCCCCTCGTCGCGACGGCACCGAGGTTGTTGATGAAGGCACGCTTCTCCCATTGCACGACCATCGTGGCCACGGACTGCCCGCCGAGGAAGCAGTTGCGCTCGACCAGCAGCACCTTGGCACCATGGCGGGCAGCGCACACGGCAGCCGCCACGCCGCTTTGTGACCCGCCGACGACGACCACGTCGGCCGACTTGACGATGGGAACCTCCCGCTCGGGCTCCCGGTAGTACCCCGGTGTTGGTGCATCGTTGCTCATGATCCCTACGGCGTGCCCGGGTCAAATAACGCTGCGTGCGGGGGCGGGAATAAAGATGAAGGAGGATAGGGATCACTTGAAGAGGCCGGATACGGACATCATGGTGAGGATCCGGAGGAACATCGCATCGTGCGGGATCCAGACCTCGTTCGGGTTCGATGGAACCCCGTCACGGACGAGCGGGTTGCCGGGCCAATCGCCGTACTGGCACCGGTCGCCGAGCACTGCCAGGAAGTTCGAATCGTTCGCCGTGAACCCGCGCGCCCGCGCGTAGTCGTTCGACGCGGTGGCTGGGGCGAGCCCGTTTGGGATGCAGCCCGGCACGGCCCCGCTCGGGTACCTCGCCCACGAGTACCGGTGGTGGTACTGGGCCAGGTTCCTGCTGCCGACCCCCTCCATCAAGCAGAGGCCCGCGGGGTTCACGCCGAACAGCCAGTCGAGGTACGACTGGACGAGCTCGGGCCGCTCGCCCGTGGCGTTGACGTGGCACGCGAGCAGCTGCAGCCACGCGCTCGTGAGCATGTCGGTCTGGCGCTCGGCACCGAAGAACAGGACGTTTTCCCCCGCGAGTAGCGAGTTGACGCTCGCCGTGATCGCGGGGTCATCGAGGGCCAGCAGCTGGTTGAACTTGATCGGTTCCCACGCGGCGGTAACACGCCCGTGCTTCACCCGGAACGGCTCGTCGAAGAGATTCGCAAAGTGATCCGCTTCGATGCCGGCGAGCTTGGTCATCACCGGCGCGGGCACCGTGCGGTTGCGCGTGGCGTAATGGGTCAAGATGTTTCCGAGTGCGTAATATCCGGCCCAGCTGAACCAGAGGGGATCCGCGACGATGTTGGCCACGTTCGAGAGGATCGACGGGACGAGCGCGTCCACGACGGCCCAGTCGTGGCCGTTCCGCGTCCCGTTCTCCTCCGCGTAGAGGAACTTACCGATGTAGGACTGGATGTCGTCGCTCGCCCCGCCTTGCACCTCCAGGTGCTTGGCATAGACGCTGTCGGCGAGCTGGCGCAGGTACGTTGCGTTCCAGGGAAACCACGTGGGGATCTGGAGACCAGGATGCGCGGCCTGGTATGTATCGATGAGGCGGGCGACTTGCAAGAGCGAACCGGCGATGGCATAGCCGCGGCGGTACCCGACGAACGTGCTGTTGTGCTCGTTGAACACCACGCGCCGCGGGGCCGTCCAGTCCAGCTCGGCCGGCCCCCAGTAGCTCATCCGCGCCTCCCTCTCGGACTGCTGCCTGAAGCCGGAGACGGTCTCCCAGATGCGGTACTGGTACTGCGCACCTTGCAGGCCCTCCACGTTGACGCAGTTGGCGAGGTACTTCGCGCCCCAGAGGGCCTCGTCGAACGCGTCGGCCGCGGGTGTGTCGTAGAGGCTCGTGACGTTGCTGTATAGGCCGCCTGGATCCACGAGGGCGCACTCGGCGAGGGCCTGCATGCAATACCATTGGGTCTGGAACCAGCTGTTGTACTTGTTATAATCGCCAGCGTCGTGCCACCCCCCTGTGAGGTCGTGATGCACCCATTCCGACCCGTCCCAGACGTCCGCGTCGTCGAGATGGCACGCGTGGTGGCCGTCGTAGCCAGGGACGACCTCCAGCACCTCGTAGTTGCAGCGCTGGTAGTAGAAGAACCGCAATGCGAGCTCCGCGGCCGCGTCGTACACCCCCGGGCCGATGTCGAACGAGGGGCTCGTGTGCACCTCGCCGTCCACGGTCGCCCGGACGTGGTACCGCCCGCTGGTGACAACGGCGTCGAAGGAACCGAGCATGTAGTTGTGGCCGTAGCGGTTCGTCACGTTCCTCGCGAGCGTACCATCGTAGACCGGCAGCCCCGTCGCCTCGTCGATGACGCTGAACGCCGCTGTTTCGGGGACGGGATGCTGCTCCGTCGCGGACTGGAAGAGCACCCGCTTGGGGGCCGACGGCAGGTACCCCACCTGGTTGACCAGCAGCATCGGCCGCTCGCGCGCCGACCATTGGGCGCTCGTGACGAACAGCACGGGGAACGTTCCGCCCAGGACGGTTCCCGCGAGCAAGAGGGCGGCGATGGCACGGCCGAGCCTGGCGCGGGGAACGACCTCCATCGCGGTTTGCCGGGGTTCCCGGCGTGCGCGGTGCCACCGGGAAAAGGCCTTCAGGGCGAACAGCACGAACAGGGCCGTCGACCCGGTGAAGAGCCAGCCCCACGCGTGCGAGAGCGGCCACCACCAGTAGATCTCGGGGGAGAAGAAGTCCCCGTACCCGACCCATTGCGCCGAGCTCGCGGGCAGCACCTGCAGCAAGGCCATGAGGGCGAGCCCGCCGATCAAGACCGGCAGGAACAGCAGCCCAGGGCGCTTCGCGGAGGGGACGTTCGTCTCGGGCCGGGCCTTCATGCGCTCGACGGCGTAGACGACCAAGCAACAAGGGAACGCGGCGGTCGTTACCACCACGTGCAGCGGGATGCTGAAGTTGAAGATCGCGTGCGGGTTGAAGTCCGTGATGCTCGTCAAGTATAACCAGATGGCGAGGAACAGCATGACGAAGAACCACCCGGCCCGGCAACGACCCGAGCCGCCCTTCTTGATGTTGAGCGTCCCGATGACGAGCCCCGCGAAGCCGATGACCGCGGGCCATGCCGGCACCTGGTAGGCGAACTGGGTCGGGTACCAGTTGTCGCTTACCGAGAACGAAGGCTGCCACGTCGCGGCCATGGAGACGAGCAGGCCCACCGACACGAGACCGGAAGCGACGAGCACCAGCCGTTCCCTAGCAGGGGTGAGCTTCCAAGCGCTGTCGTTTTGCGGGTGGATCTTGAACGAGAGCATGGCGACGAGCATGCAGGCCAGCAGGAGGTTGAACCACAGCTCCCCGAAGAAGACGTCCGCGTCCCAGATCGTGTCGGCCAGCGGCAGGCCGTTCCGCCCGAGCTGCGTGATCGGCACGTGCGTCTTGTCCTGGAGGTCGACGAGGAACATCGCGAACAGCGCGTAAGCCACGAGGACGGGCATGACGAGCAAGTAGTGCGGGGGCCTTCGTTGGTTGTCTTCCCTGGCAACGCGGATGAGACGGAGCGATGGCAGTGCCAGGAGCGTCACTATGCCCACCAAGCCGCCGAGCATGACGAGAACGTAGGCCAGATCCTCGTTCCAATTGGCGAGCAAGCCGCCACTGATGCAGAGAGCGCCACCCACGATCATGGGGATGGCCAACACCCACACGTACCAGCCGAGGAAGGCGGTCAAGAACGGGATGGCCGGCAACACGAGCCCGAGCACGACCGATGCGGAACCGATGGAGGCGGGGACGATGGTGGCCCTATCGATCTTGTTCATGAACGATTATCCATTCAAGTCGATTTAAGGCTTGAACGAATGAAAAAGTCAAGGGGGAAGGTTACCTCGGATTCATTTCCTCAGCTCGGCGAGCTTGGCCTTGACCTCGGCGGGATGATCCTTGGGCTTGACGGCCTTCCACGTGAAAGTGACCTTGCCGGCCGGGTCGATGAGGATCGTGTCCCTGCTGATGTGGCCCCCGTCTGCCTTGTACGCCCCGTAGGCCTTGATGGTCTCGAAGGGCTTCTCCTTGTCGCTCAAGAGCGTGACCTTCAGCTTGTACTTGTCGAAGAACTTCTTGTGGCTCGCCACCGTGTCCGCCGAAACGCCGACGATCTGCGCGTCCAGCTTCTGGAACTCCTCGAACACGTTCGTGAAGCCGATGGCCTCGGTGCAGCAGCCCGGCGTGTCGTCCCTCGGGTAGAAGTACAGCACCACCCACTTCTCCTTGAAGTCCTTGAGCTTCCGGATCTTTCCGTCCTGGTCAGGCAGCGCGAACTCCGGCGCCGCGTCCCCGATCTTCGGTACTGGCATTCTCCTTAACCTCCGTGTTTTCTCTGGCTTAGTCGTTCTACAATAGCGGGTGACGATCAAGCGAACCGATATTTAGAGATACCGATGGCATGGGAAAAACGGGAGCTGCCGAGGACGAATGAGAAACCAGGCAGTGGAGAGGCAATAGCAGCGTGATCACTTGCGGGATTCGATCAGCGCCTTCAACTTCGCGAGGTCGTGCGGCGCCCGCTTCCACAGAGGCGTCTTGTCGTGCTGGTAGACGCGCAACCTCTCGTGGAATGCCGGCTTCTCGTTCTTGTAGAAGACGCCCAGCGGCAGCTTCCCGGCCTCGCACGCGCGCTTGAAGGCTTGTTGCACGTCCCTCGCGTCGTGTTCCTTCTCGAGGTAGTACACGTGGTCGTTGTACCACTGGAACGTGTTGAGCTTGTTGAATGAAGGGCACGGCTGCAAGATGTCGACGAGTGCGTATCCTGGATGCTTGATGGCTTGCTTGATGATCTCCACAGTTTGCTGCAGGTGTCCTGCATAGGCACGGGCAACGAACGAGGCGTCGAGTGCAATGGCCACCGAGATCGGGTTGAATGGCTCGAGGATGACGCCGCCGACCTGCACGGGGGTCACCATGCCCTTCAAGCTCGTCGGCGACGCCTGCCCCTTCGTCAACCCATAGATCATGTTGTCGTGGACGAGGTGGGTGATCTTGGGGTTCCGCCGGATGTTGTGGATGAAGTGGTTCCCGCCCTCGCCATAGTTACAACCCTCCCCGCTCTCCGCGATGACCACGAGTTCAGGGTTTACGGCCTGGATGGCAAGCGCAGCAGGAATCGACCTGCCGTGCAGGCCGTTGAAGTAATTGCACTTGATGTAGTGGGGGAACTTGGCCGCCTGTCCGATGCCCGAGACGAACGCCAGCTTCTCCGGCGGGATGTCGAGCTCGGCGAGGGCTTGCTTCACTGCCCTGAGGATGCCGAAGTTGCCGCAGCCTGGGCACCACTGGTTGTCGGCAACGCCGGAGTCGTACGCCGCTGGATCCATGGTTCAGGCCACCTCCGCCTTGATGCGCGCGGCGAGCTCCTCCACGTGGAACGGCTCGCCGCTGTACTTGAGGATCTTGCGGTTGATGTCGATTCCGAGCTGGAGCTTGATGAGCTGGGCGAGCTGCCCCGACGGACTCTGTTCCACGAGCACGACCCGCCTCGCGTGTTCGATGTACCGCCGCGTGAGGGCCGGTAGAGGGTGCACTTGCAGCAAGTGCAGGTGTGCCACCGATGGGTCGCCGAGGACGGAGAGCGCCTCGTCGATCGCGTTCGACGTCGAGCCCCAGCCGACCACGAGGGTCGCGTAATCCGAGGCGCCGGTGAGGCGCGGGGGGACGGCATCGTCGCCCATGGCGTCGAGCTTCCTCAAGCGCTTGTCGACCATTGCCGTCCGCACGGCGAAGTCTTCCGTGATGTGGCCGTCCTCGTCGTGCTCGTCGCTGTCCACGAGGACGAGGCCCTCGCCGTTCCCGGGGATCCCGCGGGGGGAGATCCCGCTGGGGGTGATCGCGTATCGCCTGTAACCCATCGTCGTCTCCACGACGTGGTGCTCGACCACTAACCCGTCGAGCTTGAACGGGGGGTTGTTGTAGTACGAGTCGATGTAGAACTGATCCGACAGGATGAACACGGGAACCTGGTACTTCGCAGCCAGGTTGAAGGCCTTCTGTGCGATGACGAAGCCGTCGTCGATCGTCCCCGGGGCGAGGACGACGCGCGGGAACTCGCCGTGGCCCGCGTGGAGGACGAGGTTGAGGTCGCCCTGCTCGGTCCTCGTCGGGAGGCCGGTCGCCGGGCCTGGCCTCTGCCCGATGTGGATCACGACCGGGCTCTCGACCATGCCGGCCAGGCTCACGCCCTCGCACATAAGGTCAAAACCGCCCCCCGACGTCGTCACCATGGCGCGCCCACCCGCGTACCATGCACCGAGCGCCATGTTCATCGCCGCGATCTCGTCTTCAGCTTGCTCCGCGATGATGTCGAAGGTCCGGGACTTTTCCGCCAGCGACGAGAGCACCGCCGTCGACGGGGACATGGGGTACGAGCCGATGAAATTGCACCCGCCCGCGACGGCACCGAGCGCGATCGCCTCGGCACCGTTCACGAGGATGTCGTCAGCAACGCAAGCGTCCGTCTTCATACCGAGCTTGACCTTGCCTGAATCGGCGAGTGTCCTTCCCGCGTCCATGCCCCTTGCCAGCGCCGCTATGTTCTTCTGGATCACGTCCGCCTTCTTGTCGGCGAACTCCCGCCTGACATACCCCTCTACCGCGCCCTTGTCGATGCCCAGGATGCCGCTCACGAGGCCGACCGCGACCGTGCTGGTCAGTATCCGGCCCCCTGCTTCATCGGCCATCGCCGCCACCGGCACCGGGACGTGGATCCCCCGCCCCGCGTAGATGTCACCATCGCACGCCACGATGGTGGACTCCCGGATCCGAGGCTCGAGCCTGACCAAGGATTTCCTCTCGAGCGGCACGAGCAAGTCGATACGGTCGACATAACAGTTCACCTTCTTCTTGAAGGAGACCCGGATCTCCGTGGAATTCGCACCGAGCCGCACGCGTGACATGTACTCCTTCGTCGCGAACACGTTGAAGCATGCTTGCTTCAAGGCGTGCACCAGGATGGACTCGGCGGTCTCGATCCCCTGGCCCGCTTGGCCGGCGAGCACCAGAGAGACGTCGTCGTGGGCTTGGTTTTCCA
>JAFGBX010000429.1 GCA_016932935.1 Promethearchaeota archaeon
GGACGGAGCATCAGTTCGGCAATGGTCTCGCCGTCCTCCCTTTCGATGACACTTCCCGATGGGTCGAGGATGGGCCCCCCCTCGACCTGGATCGTCGACGTGGGGTTTTCCTCGTTGAACGCGGCCAGCGCCCGCTCCAACGTACCCGCCCTCCACGCCAATACCATCCAAATGCGGATGCCCGACGGGCGATCCGCATCCGGTTTGGCGGCGTCGAGGTTCTTCCGGACGAGGTCGGCGAGGGATGGCACGGTATGGTCACCGGTTCGTGAGGGCGCGCGGTCTGCATCAAAAAAGGAAGCGAGGTGATGTGGGCGAGATATCGAAGGTCACACGATTTTCTGGGCGAGGTCATTCGCGCTGGCGATGATCCTTGCGATGTGTTTATTCAGCGACTTCCAGTTCCGCTCCAGGTCGTGGAAAACGATGAGCTTCAAGTCGTTGTCGATCCTCTTGTCGTAATACACTTTGTGGAAGTTCTTGAGGTGCTTCAAGAGTTCCTCGATGAGGGCCGGCGTGACCTCGATGCTTTCAAACCCGCCTAGCACCTCCTTCTCGTCCAAGCCGAGCATCTCGTCCCCGATGACCTCGTCGACTGCCATGTTCAGGTCCTGGAGCGTCTCCGCGAGCTCGTAGAGCTCGCTCGTCATGGCCTGAACCCTTGCCTTGCGGCTCTCGTCGTCGATCGAGCCGATGTCCTTCATGTTCTCCTCCAGCTTGGCCGCCGATTGGTTCAGCTTCTTGGCCAGCTTGCGCAGTTGCACGAGCAAGTTTGCGCCGCCGGGGGCGCTGTCCTTGATCCTCTGGTTCTTGGTCATGTGCACCATCTCGTTCCTTGAACTCAAGACAGGTCGTCATCTGGCACGTCGATGACGCCGAAGTCTGACCACAGGTTGAGCTTGAGCGACAGTTTGTTCCGGTCGACCCTCTCGGCGCGGAAGCCGTGCTTCTCCAGGAAGGCACTGCCGTCCGTGTAATTCTTGAACAGCGTGGTGGTCATGCACGCGATGTTCTTGCTCTTCTGCTGTTGGATGAACCTCTCCACCAATAGCCTCCCGACGCCCTCGCCGCGGTACCGCTTGTTAACCTCAATGAACAGCAAGCGGACGCAAGGCAAGGGAACCGGGCTACCGTTCAAGCTCGCATCGACGTCCAGCATACCCACGATGGCACCCATGGCTAGCCCCATCTCGTCGCAAGCCACTAGGCCCGTCACCTTCCCGCCAACTATATTCTCTTCCAGATCCGGTATCATGGGCGCGAGCTCGTTGCAACACGTGCTCACGTCAAGGAAATCCGCTGGCTCGAGTGGGCGGACGGTCACGCCGCCGGCCAAGCTGCCCGGTGCCATCTTGGTTCCCGCATCTTGCCTGGTACATCAAGGCGTTACTAGCTGAGATGGCTCGGTGGCTATAGAATGTTCGCTTCTTGCCTTGGAGGCGGCTCGAAGGGCGAACGAATAGCTATTTATAAGAATCGAGTGCACGGGGACCATCACTGATAGATTTTCATGGCGGTGCAAATCAGTTGTCGAGAAGATTGAAGGAATGCCAGGAATACATGACCCCGATGGAGAGGATCCTCGGGCTGATATCGAGGAAGAAGCTGGACCGGATCCCCGTGTTCCCGTTCGTTTCCGCGGCGGCTGCAAAGGTGCGTGGGCTCGACTACGGGGAATACGCGAAAAAGCCCGACGTGTTCTTGCGATGCCAGATCGAGGCGCAGCAGCTGATAGGCTACGATGCGATCACTGCCATGCCCGATCTCTGCGTGGAGGCACAAGGGTTCGGAGCGAAGATCATCTATCCCAGCGACAATGCAGCGTATCCCGACCCTTACAACCCGGTGCTGAAGTCGGCCGATGACTACCGGCATATCGGTGAGTTGTTCAGTTGGGACAAGGCCGAGCGTATGAACAACCAGCTCCAGGTGATCCGGACGGTCAGGAAGGAATTGCCCGGGTTGATGATCGGCGGGTTCACGATCGGGCCCATCGGGCTGATCTCCCGCCTCCGGAACATAAACGAGCTGGTGCGGGATTTCGTCCACCACCCGGACAAGATCCACGAGGCTTGCGAGATCGTGACGGAGATACAGATCGAGTACATCGAGAAGCAACTCGAGGCCGGCGCGAGGACCATCATGGTGCCGGTCGTGCTGGCCGAACGGGAAATAATGAGCAAGCAGATGTGGGAGGAGCTAGACGCGCCCTACCAGAAGCGAATCGCGGACTTCGTGTCGAGCAAGGGCGGCATCTACGCCGTGCACACGTGCGGTAGGGGCCCATACTTCGACCTCCTCATCAAGTGGCTCCATCCCCTGCTCATCCAGAATGCACACCTGCCGGACGGAATTGCCACGGAGGAGGAGATGGTCGAGAAGTACAGCAAGAAGCTGCTCCTCCTCGGTTACCTGTCCGTGTCCCAGCTCGCGTGGATGAACCCCACCGAGATCATGGAGGAGTGCAAGCGGCAGATCGGCGTGTTCGGGAAGGCCCGCTCTGGCTACTTCCTCGGTGCCTCGTGCGAGTACCCCCCGTATGCATCGCTCTACAACGCGATGGCCGTCGTCAAGGCGGCGAGGGTCTACGGCGCGAACTTCAAGGCGGGTGTAGGAGCGAACTGCGAGGAGGAATGAGGCCATATGGCAGAAGAGGAGATAATGAAGAAGCTCAAGGACAGCGTTATCAATCTCGATAAGGATGCTGCGAAGGAGGCGGCCGAGGAGGCCTTGAAGGTGGGCATCGACCCCCTCGATGCCATGAAGAGGGGGCTCTACGCGGGGTTGAAGGAGGTCTGCGACCACTACGAGGAAACCGTGTTCATAACGGACATGCTCCTCGCGTCGGACGCCTTCTACAGCGGCGCCGAAGTTCTGAAAGCCAAGATTGACAAGGCAAAGATGCAGAAGAAGGGCATCGGGGTGCTGGGCGTCATCGAGGGGGACGTCCACGACCTCGGCAAGAACATGTTGAAGTACCTGTTGGAAGCGGAAGGCTTCGAGATCCACGACCTCGGTTTCAACGTGAGAGTGGGCAAGTTCATCGAGGAAGCGCACAGGTTGGACGCGGATCTCATCCTGGTCTCGGTCATGCTCAGCTCGAAGTTCCCGACGATAGAAAAGATCGTGGACCTGGCAAGAGAGAACGAGTTGAAAGCCAAGATCATGGTCGGGGGCGGGCCAGTGACCGAGGAAATCGCCAAGAAGTACGGCGCGGACGGGTGGGCGCTCACCGCGCCTCAAGCCGTCAAGGAAGCCTTGAAACTGGTCGAGAAGAGCAAGTATTGAGGCACGCGGTCTCGTTTTCGCGGCGCCTTCGCCTTTTTCCCTTCTCTATCGCCAGGCATGATGGACGGTCGAGGAAGTCACTCGCCCCCCTCGCCCTCGACGACGTACCTCGCCATCCGCCGGAGCTGGTCGAACTTGCGGATCTCCTTCTCGAACAAGGGCACCTTCACGACGTCGAAATCGTCCTTGTAGAGGTCCTCTATCTCGACGAGGTGCTTGAGCTGGAACTCGCGCCGGGACTTGCAGAAGCTGCAATCGAGGCTTTCCGGGAAGATCTGGTTCACGACGATGTGGCTGGAAGGGATCTGGTAGGAGATCAACGCGGAGAGCAGCCGCTCAGTCTCGTAGATCGCCATGTCCTCTGCGATCATCACGATCACGAAGCTAGTCCTCGCGGGGTCTTGCAGCTCCCCCTTGGCCGCCTCGATCGACTTCTTGAGCCGCTCGATGGACTCAAGGGCGTCGGCCTCGTCGTCCTTGTCCTTGCTGCGCTTGAACATGTTCTTGAAGGCGCCCATGAGCTTGCCGAGCTTGAGCCGCAGCGTGATGAGCTTGCCTATCCAGCTCGACAAGAGCTCCGGTAGGCTGAGCAACCGGAGCGTGTGCCCCGTCGGCGCCGTGTCGAAGATGACCAGGTCGTATTCCGAGTTCTCGAGGAACTCGAGGACGGTGCCGAACGCCATGGCCTCGTCCGCGCCAGGCGGGCTCATGCCCGCGAGGTCGCCGAGGTCGCCGAGAAGCGGGACGTTCATGCCCTCCATCCCGCCGCCCATAGCCATGTCCAGGCCGCCCGCGCCGCCCATCTTCTCCTGCGCCTCCTTGAACGCCTTGGACGGGCTGATCTCGAGGGCGAAGAGCTTCGCCGTGCCAGGCACGGGGGTCACGGTGCCCGGCTCGAGCTGGAGGCCAAGGCTGTCGCCGAGAGAGTGGGCTGGATCGGTCGAAACGATGAGGACGGACTTGTCCGTGTTCTCGGCAGCCCACAACGCCGAGCACGCGGCGGAGCTCGTCTTCCCAACGCCTCCCTTCCCCCCGAAGAGGATGAAATGGGAATCGGGATTCGATAGAAGGTCTTTCAGCGTCATTTTTATACGGTTCACCTTTGTCGTCGATGCACTTGCCACTATCCTTTGAACAGCGATCTCGATGCGCGATTCCTTGATCGCAAGTTCTCTCAGAGAGATAATCTGCTGGATATCAAAATACTCCCCGGCTTTTTATGACCGTTTGAGCAGAAAGCAATCTTCGGAGAGTCCAGAGAGCCCGTTCCGATTCGAACAATACAATTATATGTTTTTTTAGGGATATAGAAAGCACGCATTGTTCAAGAGGCGAAATGTGACATGAACCAGACAACGAGCCAAAAACCGAGGGTGCATACCGCGTTCTTGTTCAAGCACAACGCTATGTTCCCGTATTTCGGTATGAACGGCGAGGCGAGGCGGGATTTCCTCCTGGCCCAATTGAAACGCGAAGTCGACGGTATCGAGTTCATCGGGGGCGACATCGCATCCGACATCGAAGAACTCGAGGACGTGGAAACGCGTGCGGACGTCGACGCGATCCTGGTCATTGCCATCGCGTCGACCATCTGGCCGTTCCCCCTCTGGAGCTTGAGGGAGGACGTGGATCTGGCGCTGTGGCGAAAGAAGCCCATGATCGTGGCCACCGATTTCCTGGGCGGGTTCTACCAGCTGGCCGACTTCCATCAGTTCTCGCGCAGGGAGAACCTTCCCGTGCTCACGATCCAGTCGTCGGACTTCGGGGACATCAAGCGTGCCCTCGAAAAGATCAAGGTCATCCATACTATGAAGCATGCCAAGGTCCTGTCGGTGGGGTTGACCACGCCGCCCCAAGGATCCGGGGCGTGGGTGGAGGAGTTGATCCACGGCGAACCCATGATCTCCTGGCGGGTCGACCCGGAGCGCTACAAGAAGGCCGTACATGACGTCTTCGGCTCTGAAATCATTTATATGAGCGCTGAGGATTTCAAGCAGAAGTTTTATGACAAGGTGATCGACGCGGATGCCGAGAAGGTCGCGGATCAGTGGATCGAGGGGGCCTCCCGGGTGCAGGTGCGCGACAAGGACTGGGTCATCAGGATGGCGCGCATGTACCTCAGCATGAAGGGCGCAGCGAAGGAGCTCGGGGCCTCCGCCATCCAGATGGACTGCCGCACCGTCCCGAGGCAGGACATAATGGAGCTCTCCATGAAGGAGCGGGGCATCGAGCTCTACGGCTTCGAGAAGCCGGCATGGGAGTTCCTGAAGAAAGTCGGTAGCGTCCCGACGTTCCCGTGCGGGGCGAACGGGCGCCTCACCAGCGAGGGCATCCCGTCGGTGGGCGAGGGGGACATCGATTCGGCCGTCCTGAATCTCATGATGCTTCACATGACCGGGAAGCCGGGTTTCCAGAACGACCCGGTCATCGACACCGCCACGAACCAGGTCATCTACGCGCATTGCGGCCCCACGATCATGAACTGGGAGCAGGTGGGCGGCCCCGTCCAGCCCTACGAGCTTCGCATGAACTGCGCGGGCTGCGGTGTCACGTTCAAGGGCAGCTTCCCGCTCAACAAGACGTTCACGTCGGTTATGCTCAAGACGGAGGCCAAGCGGATCGCGGTGCACGAGGCTCGGTCGATCGGGGTCATCGACAAGGACGACGAGCACCAGGGCAAGGCGAAGGGCATGACGGTCACGGCGGAGCGTGGGAGCCTCAACAAGTTCGTCGCCGAGGTGCCGGACGCCCGCAAGATCTTCGACAAGTACGAGCCGGCCACGTTCGGGTGGCACAGGAACTTGTACCTCGGGAGTTACCGCCAGGACGTGATCGACATGGCCCGGCTGCTGGGCCTCGCCGTCCACGAGGAGGATAGGTAGTAGCACGGCTCCTTGTTCTTTTTACATCATTATTGGTGCTTCCCCGCCATTGACACACGATAACATGATCGCGGGCACTTCCGTTTGTTTTTTTTTCAATCATCAATCATCCATGGTTATTGTCTATCTTGCGAATATATGAGACCGTATAACAGGGCAGTAATCGAGCGCGTGGAATATTGCGGAACTGCTAGCGCGCAACGAGGTTTTTGGGCAAACGAGCCGAAGCCTCTTTTTAATGTCGTAAAAGGTTTTATTCATTGCGCGGATTCGATCACATGGTATTACCGCTAGGAACGAGTTCACAAAGAGCGAAGGTGATTACTCGCACGACCGTTCCCCGCCAGGTCTCGACCGGGCGGGAATGGCACGTGCATGCTGGTCAAGATCACGCATAGCTGCCCCATGAATACTCAACGGTGAAGTTCATAATTGTGCTCCTAGAACCGACACAATCGTCGGGCACCAGTTGCGAACGAGAAAGCCCACGGCTGTCCGTTAGAGACGGGGTTCCTTCCAGTGTCTATATAAACAATTATCGTTACAAGATAAGGGTGTGTGGGTACAAGCCGGTCTTCTCCTCGATGGATTTCTCTAGTATGCGAACGTCGACCCCGAATGTTCCATCAACTCCCAATTGAAGAAACGTCTCGGTAATATCATAGTCATCCCAAAAATGTCGGGAGCCCCACTCGGCCTCGTCGGCGCGGCCGACGTCGAC
>JAFGBX010000430.1 GCA_016932935.1 Promethearchaeota archaeon
CAGGGCGAGCATCAGGCCGGTCGCCTGGTTCGGCGTGCATCCCAGCCTCGCCAGCGCCCTCGCGAGCCCGTGCACGAGTGGCTTGAATATGGCCCTCAACCTGAACCTCGACGGCATCCTATGCCCCCCGCCCCCCGCCCGGCTCGTTCCCGGCGGGCAACCGCCTCACTCGTCGAATAGGTCGCCCACCTCGGCGTCGTCGTCCAGTTCACCGGCGTCCCTCAGCTCCCTCGCCAGTTCCTTGCGGGTCTTCCGGTTCCACTCCATCGGTGGCGGCGCGTTCACCTTCCTGGCGAACACCAGGTAGCCGGAGTGGCGCCCGTGGGACACCGGGCGCGTTGCGTTCTCCTTCACTTGCCACGTGCGCAGCTGCATGTCCACCGCCTCGATCGAATACCAGTTCCCGGCCGACAGCGCCGCGTGCACCTTCTTGACCTGCTCGACGACCGGCGAGAACGAGCAGAACACGCCGCACGGCCGGAGCACTTCCCCCGCGAGGCCGACCGCGTCCCACGGCGACGGCATGTCGAAGAAGCAGGCGTCGAACGGCGCCTCACCGAGGAGCCGCTGGCGGGCCGCGGGCTCGAGGACGCTCCCGAGGCGCAGGTCGGCGACGCGGGAGAGGCCGGCGAGCTCGACGTTCCGCTTGGCGGCCTCGTGGTGCCTCTCCACGACCTCGTACGACACGACCGTCCCGGGCGTCCGCCCGCCGGCCACCGTGGCGAGCATCGCGGTCATGGCACCCGACCCCGTGCCCGCCTCGAGCACCCGGGATCCGGGGACGATGCCGGCGTTCACCAGCACGAAGCCGATGTCCTTCGGGTACACGATCTGGGTCTTGCGCCCGAACCTCGTCGCCAGCTCGTGTGGGAGCGGCTTCACGAGCAGGAAGGAGACGTTCGACGTCGTGCTCGTGTAGACGTCCCCGAACTCCCTCCCGATGATCCCGTCGTGGCTGATGACACCCCAGTTCGTGTGGAACTGCTTCCCTCGCTCCATCTTGACGAGCCACTGCTGCTTGGCCCCGCGCGCGATGAGCACGTGATCGCCATGCGCGATTTTACAACCCTCCTTGGATAAAGAGGTGGTTTCACCTTTCCCCGACACCGCTCTCACGCTATCATGACGTTGGAGTTGGAAGCGCTCATGTAACCCGCCGTGGTTGATGGGTCAGACCGTCGACCCGGTGTCAGAAGGGAGCCCTTGTTTTTCTACCTTGGTCACCCGTCGATGAGGCCTCGAAGGCACGGGAGGGGGGCGAACCCCCAAAATCTACAATTATATGGCGCGCGGAACAAAAGGGATCATACTCAGCAGTTTGAAGAGACAGAGACATGAGACGACTGCACCGGGTGTGACATCATGGGAAAATATCAAGACCTACACAAGCTATCGATCGAGGATCCGGAAGCCTTCTGGAAGCCGATCGCGGAAAAGATATTCTGGTACAAGAAGCCAGACAAGGTACTTGATGCATCGAGGCCCCCGTTCTATAAATGGTTCGTGGGCGGGGTCACGAACACGTGCTACAATGCGGTTGACCGGTGGGTCGAAGCTGGAAAGAAGGATCAGCCGGCCTACATCTGGGTGAGCTCGGAGCTCAACCAGGAACGGACGATCACCTACGGGCAGTTGCTCGACGAGGTCGTGCAGTTCGCCAGCGTGCTGAAGAACTCCGGCGTGAAGAAGGGCGACCGCGTGCTCATCTACCTGCCGATGGTGCCGGAGGCGTGCATCTCGGCCCTCGCGTGCGTCCGGATCGGCGCGATCCACAGCATCGTCTTCGCGGGGTTCAGCACGGAGTCGCTCGCCGTGCGTATCGACGATGCCAAGCCCAAAATGGTCATCTGTGCTGATGCTGGCCACCGTGCGGGGAAACCCGTCCCGCTCAAGTCCATCATCGACGAGGCCCTCGACAGGACGGAGTACAAGGTGCCGCTGGTCGTGGTGCTCGACCGTGGCCTCGTGAAGCCGAACATGGTCGCCGGGCGCGACATGTTCTGGAAGGACATTGTCGCCCAGAAGGGCAAGGACAGCGTCCCTTGCGAGCAGGTGGCGAGCAGCGACCCATCCTACATCTTGTACACCTCCGGCACGACGGGCAAGCCGAAGGGGGCACTACGCGACACCGGCGGCCACATCGTCGCGCTGTACAACTCGATGGAGACGATCTACGGCTGCAAGCCGGGCGAGGTGTACTGGGCCGCGAGCGACGTGGGCTGGGTCGTCGGCCACTCGTACATCATCTACGCGCCGCTGTTCTACGGCCTGACCTCGTTGATCTACGAGGGGACGCCGATACACCCCGACCCTGGCATCTGGTTCCGCATCATCGAGAAGTACAAGGTAGACCGGATGTTCACCTCGCCCACGGCCTTCCGCGTGCTCAAGAAGTTCGACGAGAAGCACATCACGGGGCGTGACTTGTCGTCGCTCAAGGTCATCTTCCTCGCGGGGGAGCCGCTGGACGCCCCCACGTGGGAATGGGCGACGAGGGTGACGAAGAACATCCCGATCATCGACCACTACTGGCAGACCGAGAGCGGGTGGGCGATCCTCACGAACCCGTGGGGCGTCGAGCAGGTCACGATCAAGCCGGGCTCGCCGACGTTCCCCTCGTGGGGCTGGGACCTCAAGGTGGTCGACCCCGCCGGGAAGGAGATGCCCGCGGGGGAGAAGGGCGTGCTCGTCGCGAAGCCCCCGATCCCGCCGGGCTGCCTGATGACGGTCTACGGCGACGACGAACGGTACGAGTCCGCGTACTTCAAGCAGTTCCCCGAGTTCCTGTACGCGACCGGCGACTACGCGATCAAGGACAAGGACGGCTACTACTTCGTGCTCGGGCGGGCCGACGAGGTCATCAAGGTGGCCGGCCACCGCCTCGGCACGCGCGAGATCGAGGAGGCCATCTTGTCGCATTCGGCCGTCGCGGAGGTGTGCACCATCGGTATCGAGGACAAGGAGAAGGGCCAGGTGCCGGTGGCGATGGTCGTCCTCAAGGAGGGGCAGAAGCCCTCGGATGAGTTGAAGAAGGACATCAACCAGACCGTGCGCAACAACGTCGGCGCGATCGCCAGCGTCCACGAGATCGAGTTCGTCGTGAAGCTGCCGAAGACCCGGTCGGGCAAGATCATCCGGCGCGTCGTCAAGGCCCTCTTCGAGGGGAAGGACATCGGCGACCTCTCGACCATCGAGGACGGCACGAGCGTCGACGAGATCCGCCAGGCGATCAAGGACGTCGTCAAGCTGAAATGAACGGTTCCCGAATGAACCCGTCCCTGCTTTATTTTTCCCTTAGTTTCTCGTTCTTGTCGTGGGCTTCACGACGTGCACGAAAGTCTAAGAAAGGAGTAAAATAGGATTGAGGAGGGCGTGTTTATTTTCCCCGGGGCTTGCTGGGAGCCCAGATGGCCTTCCCCAGGGGCAGGATGGTCTTCCCCGCCATCGTGTTGAGCAGCACGCCCGCGGCCCCGTAGAACGAGGCGGCAGACGTGTAGATCAAGGCCACGCCACAAGGCCAAGCGGGGAAAACGGCAGGGCCTAAAAGTACATTCGGGACGAGCGTAACGATGGCAACGTCGATCCCGAGCATGATGGCGACGAGCGCCTTGTTCGTCATGAGCGATGCGAACGTCATGAAGATGCTGAACACGAGGAAGCCGATCAGCCCGTAGCCGTAGTGGGCCATGTCGAAACCGACCCCGCCCCAGATGACGACGATCAGCGTCAAGGAAACCGTGTACCAGAGGAGTGCGTAGGCGGTGAAGGCCGTGGCGCCGAAGATGTTCTTGCGCTTGAAATCCATGATACCGGCGATTAGCTGGGCTGTAGCGCCCAGGAATACCGTCCACGGAACCATCAAGGACTTGGATCCGTTGAAAAGTCCAAGGTCGGTCAAGCCCAGCACTATCGCTGCAACGCCCAGCCCAACTAAGCCCAACGGCGCCGGTTCCGCGACCGGCATGGGAAGATCCTTGACGACCGTTTCCGACTTGACTGGTTCTTTTTCAGCCATGGTAATCCCGATTTTCATTGGTTGACCCGGAAGTTCGGGTATTGGAGGTAAATATCGGAAATCCTCCGTCCTTTTAGGTTCTGGGAGGCAATCCGCTAGTAGTACTATACCCAGAGGGCATAAAAAGCGACCTCCCCGTCGCCTCCAACGGTTCTGGGAAAAGTGGCATCCCGTCGGCAGCCGAGCCGGTCGGCCGAACAACATCGTGACTGCGACCCATCACTCAGTCTATCATGTTCACGATCGTCTTCATCGCTTGCGTGACGAGCATCAGCTGTATGTTCCGGGATCCGCCGATGATCTCCTGGATCTTCGAGATCTCGAGCGCCTTGTCGATCCGGAGGTTGTCCGTGTAACCGGCGCCACCGCAGAGCTGCTGCATCTCGTAGGAGATCCGGTGGGCCAGGTTCGACGCGAGGAACTTCGTGCCCGCGGAGAACGACGCGTTGTACTTGACCATCTCCACGTTCTCGGGGTACTTCGCAATCTTCTGGTACTCGTTGGCAGCGGAGAAGCCGAGGTTCGTCGCGGCCATGAGGTCGACGAGCATCTCGGCCATCGGGAACGAGACCGCCTGGAACTCGAGGATGCGCTTGCTGAATTGCTTGCGGAGGTGCGCGTAGATGAGCCCCGTGATCGCCGAGAGCCAGCTGATGCCGAGGCTCGAGCCGATGATCGTGTTCCGCTCGGCGACGAGGCCCCTGAACAGGTTCGTGTACCCCTGCCCGAGCCCGCCGAGGATGTTGTCCCGTGGGACGCGCACGTGCTTGAAAAGGGTCTGGCCGATGTGGACGCGCGGGGCGCTCAGGATGCCCAGCCGATGGGTCTCCAAACCCTTGAACCCCCTCTCCACGAGCGCCTGGTACATCGAACCGCGGGGGTTTCCCTCGTCCGCCACGCCATACGCGATGAAGTAGTCGGCGACCGGGCCGTTCGTCGTGTAGACCTTCTCGCCGTCGAACATGACGTCGCCCGTGCTGTCGTCGCATTCCTTCGCGTGTGTCTGCATGTTCACGGCGTCCGACCCGCGCTCGCGCTCCGTGATGCAGATGCAACCGATCTTCCGGCCCGACATGAGGTCGTCCAGCGCGCGCTTCTCCCTGTCCGACTTCCCGTGGGAATAGAGCGGGTTCATCGCGAGCACGCCGGACACGACCCTCGCGAGGTCGAGCTCCGGATCCACGATGGAGAGCACCATGGCGAGGATCATCTCGTAGCGCATCCCGAACGGCTTGAAGTCCTGGTACGGGTATAGCCTTTGCATGTAGCCCGCTTCCCCGAGAACCGGGAAGATGCCATAGACATCACGCGTCAAATCGACCTTGGGCTCCACGACGTCCAAGCAATAGCGCTGCAAGGCTAGCATGAAGTCCCGTTCCTCGTGAGTCAAGAGCGGGATGATGAACGAGTTGAAGATCTTGAAGATGTTCTCCGTCTTGATCTTTTCGCGGATGTTCTCGTTGAGAATGTTGATGCCGGTTCCTATATTCATCATTTTTATCGCCGATTATCGTCGCTATCCGTAAGCACGGTTCTTCTCTTGCCGCTTATTTTCGTTTCTATGGGGGGGGACAATAAATGATCCCTTATTACTCGGAAAACGCTCATTGATACCATCCTCTCAGAGATTAGTTGCACGCGTGGTATGCTTGACCTGGCCGTGAAGGAACGAACCGACTATGAGCGACGATTTCGACAAGTTCATCGACGACCTCCAGAACGAAGTGAACGAGGACGTCCAGCGCCAGTATTCCCCGAACGCGCTGGACTTGATGTCGCGCCGCCCGAACCACGGGGTCATGAAGGGAGCCACGTGCAAGGGGAAATTCCGCGCCGAGGACAGCGAGACGATGTCGTTCTACCTTAAGGTCGAGAACGGGATCATCGAGCGGGCGACCTACGTCACGGGCGGTTGCCAGCCAGCACACGCCGCGGGCTCTCAGGTCACGTTCCTCGTCCGCGGGAGGACCATCGAGCAAGCGGAGGGCATCACGGCCGACGACATCTGGCGCGCCATCGGCAGGATGCCCGAGGACTCGCGCCACTCGGTCCTGCTGGCGGAGATGGCGCTGAAGGACGCGATCGAGAACTTCAAGCACCACGAATGAAACCGGGTGAAGACCATGGAACCATTCGACAAGGAACTCGACGGCATACTAGACAAGCTCTCGTTCTCCCGCCTCGTGGATCGGCTCCACGCGGCCACTCCTCGAGACCTCGCGATGGACAAGTGGGTGAAAAAGGAGGCGGATGTACGGCCATGGCAGGAAAAGCTCAGGGAAAAGGTAATCGAGTTACTCGGCATCGACGACATCCTGGCAAATAGAAGCAAGCCCGAGGCTGAGGTACAAGACCCGTCCGACGTCAAGACGATACCGGGCATCAAGTTAGAATACCTTTACATTAAATCGTGGCTGGGCTCGTGGATCCCGGCGTACGTTCTCAAGCCGGAGGAGCCGGCCAGGTCGCGACTGCCCGCGTTCGTGTGCTTGCACGGCCACGGCGAGAACAAGGACAGCCAGACCGGCTTGTGGTACAAGGACGCGTCTGCCACCAAGGCGGGGATAGACCTCGCCCGCATGGGATACATCACGATCTCGGTCGACCACTGGGGCTGGAACGAGCGCGGTTATGCGGGGAACCGCTACGACGGGAACGAGGCCAAGTACAACTTGAACTTGCTCCTCTACGGCCGCACCATCAACGGGCTGCGCGTCCACGACGCCATACGGTGCGTGGATTACTTGCTGGCCCGCGACGACGTCGACCCCGCCAAGATCGGCTGCATCGGCCTATCGCTCGGCGGCACGCTCGCCATGTACACGTCGGCCATCGACGAGCGCATAGGGCTCGCTGTCGTGGAGGGCTATGCAAACACGTTCAAGGACTCGATCGTGGACATCTCGCATTGCACCTGCAACTACATCCCCGGTATGCTCAAGCACGCGGAGATGCCGGACATCCTCGGCCTCGTCGCGCCGCGGCCCATGTTCTGGGTAACGGGCGCGAAAGACGAGATCTTTCCGATCGATGCCTTCAACAAGGCACGGGCACAAGTCGATTCCTTGTACAAGATGCTCGGCGTGCCCGGCAACTTCGCCACGCACGTCCACCCGCGCGGCCACGAATACCTCGGCAAGCAAGAGCTCGATTTCATAGAGCAACGATTTGGATGATGCACGATGGCGGAATACCACGGAATCAAGATCGACCCCGAGTTATACATCGGCCTGGACGAGTGCGACGGCAATAACTGGGAGCACTTCGACCCGGCCAGGTGGGAGGCCAACGAGAAGAAATACCGCGCCCACCTCGAAGCATGCCTTGGAGCGGTGCCAGGCAAGGTGCCCGAGAACCCGGTGCTCGTGGCGGAATCGAGGCAGGACGGGTACACCCGGTACACATGGCACATCGACGTGGAAGGATCCGGGATACCGCAGTGGGACAAGATGCCGTTCTTCGTGCTCGTGCCAGAAAGGCCGCTCGCCAGGCCAGCACCTGTCATGATCGTCCACCACCAGCACGCGGGCAAGTTCGACAAGGGCAAGGAGGAACCCGCGGGGCTCATGTGCGACCCGGAGCAGGCCCTCGCCGTCGACCTCGTGAAGGAAGGGTACATCACGGTCGCTCACGACGCGCTCTGCTTCAGCGAGCGCCAGGAAAAGGACGAGTTCTACACGGCCATGAAGATGCTCCTGAACGGGCGCACGTTGGGCTTGAAGTACGCCTGGGATGTGAGCCGCCTCATCGACCACCTGGAGACGCGGAACGACATGGATCCCAGGCGGATCGGCCTCATCGGGCACTCGCTCGGGGGCCAGGAGGCGATATTCTGCGCCGCGTACGACCCGCGCATAAAGGTCGTGGTGTCGTCGTGTGGCGTGGCGAAGGTCGGCGGGACGAACTCGATCCTATCGGAGAACATCACCCACAACAAGGCCCTCTACTTGCCCGGCCTGCTGGCAGGCCCGGTGCGGATGGACATGAAGGAGATCGTCGGGCTGATACACCCCCGGCCGCTCCTCATGTCCCACGGCGCTTCCGACCGGATCTTCCCCATCGAAGGCGTCGCCGAGGTCGACAACTGGATCCAGGAGCTGTACGCCCACTACGGGAACGCGGAAAAGCTCGTCACGCTGCGGCACGCGGGCGGGCACTACATCCCGCGGACGACGAAGGAGGTCATCTACAAGTTCCTCGAGCTCAATCTCTAAACCGGGCTTGAAACCAACCAGGTGAACATGAAGGGAACCACCATGGATAAAGGACCCATCTTCGAGCACATACCAGGCGCGCCGAGCTGCCACTGTTCCACGCTCCACAAGTTCCCCGACGGGAGCGTCATCGTGGGGTTCTTCGCCGGCGCCTACGAGAAGGCGCCCGACGTCGCGATCTGGGGGGCCAACGGCGACCCGTCGGGCAGCAAGTGGACCGAACCGCGCGTGCTCGCCGACACCCCGAACAAGTCCGAGGGCAGCCCCGTCTTCTACCAGGAGGACAGCGGGAGATTGCACCTATGGTACCTGACCATGCACCACGGCTGGCTGATCGGCGGGAAGCTGCCGACCGGCTGGTCAGTGTGCACGATCAAGCACACGACCTCGGGGGACAAGGGCTATACCTGGTCGCAATGGGACTTCTTGCGGAACATGTGGTTCTGGGTGCTTCGAGGCCAGGCCTGCCGCTTGAACGACGGCTCCGTGCTGCTGCCCGTGCACAGGGAGCTCGGCAAGTACCAGTCCATGTTCTACATCAACCCGAAACCCGACCTCAGCGGGAATTGGAAGCGGTACGGGCGTCTCGAGACGCCCAAGGGCTGCCTCGAGCCTTCCGTGTGCGAATTGCCGGACGGCAGGCTCTTGTGCTCGCTGCGGACGAAGGACGGCATCGTGTACCTCGCCAGGTCGGCCGACCGCGGCCACACGTGGACGAGGCCAGTGCCGACGAAATTCCGCAACCCCAACTCGCAGACCGCGCTGTGCTGCACGTCGCGGGGGAAGGTCGTCCTCGTGCTCAACGACCTCCCCAAGGGGCGCCACTGGCTCGCCTACACGGTCTCGGACGACGGTGGCGAGACGTGGAGCCAGCTCGAAACGATAGACGGCAAGGACGACCCCTCCGAGGCCGGGAAGCAGTATTCCTACCCGAGCATCGTCCAGCTCGCCGACGGCCACCTGCTCGTGAGTTACACCTGGAACCGCGAGCAGATCTGGTGGGCGAAATTCGCGGTCTAGGGAAGGATGATGGTCGCGTTTTCGCACTATTCTATTTTAACAACTCCGTGATATCGATCACTCGTTAGTTGCCGGGGCACCGATTCCCGGAAAGATCGCCCCGGGTTCGAGGTGGATACAACCATGGTAAAAATTGCTTTCATTGGTGCCGGTTCGAAGGGATTTTGTTTGAACATCTGTTCAGACATTTTGTCATTCCCGGCGATGCGAAAAAATGTAACATTTTCGCTTATGGACATCAACAAACCCAGGTTAGACTTCGCGCTGAAGTCACTCGAGCAATACAAGGAGGATCACAAGGACAAGTTCCAGAACATCGAGTTCGAGGCCACGACCGACCAACGCGAGTCCATCACCGGCGCGAAGTACGTCATCGCGGCGTTCATGGTCGGCGGTTGGGAGGCGTACAAGCAGGACGTGGACATCCCGTTCAAGTACAGGGTCACGCAGAACGTGGGCGACACGCTCGGCCCAGGCGGCGTGTTCCGCTTCCTCCGGTCCGTACCGGTCTACAAGGACATCATCACGAACCTGCGGGAGGTCGGGTACAACGCGGGCACGAGGAACCCCAAGGGCCTCTTCATCAACTACACGAACCCCATGGTCATGAACACGTGGTATTGCAACTCCTTGTGGCCGGACTCCACGGTTGGCCTGTGCCACGGCGTCCAGGGGACGAGCGACTACCTCCGCATGCTGGTAGGGGCCTCCACGGAGGAATTCTCGTTCACGGGCGCGGGCATCAACCACATGTTCTGGTTCACGGAACTCTGGTTCAAGGACTACACGAAGAAGGATGCAACGTGGGAAAACGCTTATCCCATCATCTGGGAGCACTTCAAGGAGGAGCCCGAGATCGCAAAGGCCGAGAAGCTGCGCTGGGACATGATGAAGGCCACGGGGTACTTCATGACCGAGTCATGCGGCCACTTGTCGGAGTACCTGCCCTACTACCGCAAGCGGCAGGATCTGCTCGAGAAGTACAAGAGCGGCGACCAGGGCTTCGGGAGCCTCCGCCACGCGGTGGACATGGAGAACTTCACGAGGGACTCGCTCAAGCGCGAGGAGCTCGTGCAGGAAACCCCGCCGCACATGGCGTTCAAGAACCAGGCATCCCACGAATACGCGAGCAACATCATCAACGCCATGGAGACCAACGTGCCGTTCAGGTTCTTCGGGAACGTCATGAACAAGAAGGGCGGCCTGATCACGAACATGCCGGCCGACTGCTGCGTCGAGGTACCCATCTTCGTGGACTACCACGGCCTGCACCCCCAAGGCGGGATCGAGCTGCCGACCATATGCCAGGCCCTCTGCACGAGCAACAGCATGGTCCAGAAGGCGGCGGTCGAAGGAGCCCTCGCCAAGGACAAGGAGGAGATCTATCACGCGCTGCTCCTCGACCCCAACACGGCGAGCGTGTGCTCGCCCGAGGAGATCCGGTCGATGACCGACGACATGTTCAAGGCAAACGCCAGGTGGTTGAAGTACTTCGACGAATAACCGGCGAACGGGGGATGCCTCCCTCGGGCCACCATCCTACTCCTTTTTCCTCGTTTTGACGGCCGCGCACCGCCCAGCCGCGGCCGTCGTGGCACCGGCGGCACGAGCTGGTTGGCATAGCCCCGGTATGGGGCTTAGCCCTTCGTGAAGATGTTGTGCAGCTCGTCGTCGCGTATCTCGCCGTGCTTCTTCTTGTCGAGGTATCCCAGGTCCATCATACGATCGATGCCGTTCGACACGTCAATCTTGAGGTTCGGGAGCGTGAAGATGTCTTGCCTCTTGATGTTCTGCTGCACCTCGAACGCGTTCTGCGCCTTGGTGAAGTGCTCGCCCGTCCACCTCTCGAAGTCGCCGAACCCCTTCGGCTCCTTGAAGGGGTTCTTGTGGAACAGCGAGACCTCCTCGAGGATGACCGGGGCGAGCGTCCGGGTCTCTTGCTTCCCCTTCTTGAGGAAGTTGAGCAGGAAGACGGGCATACCGCAGGTGAACACCTTCCCCGCCTTGAACGAGATCGTGCGCTCCTCGATGAACTGGCTCCGGAGGATCGCCTCTTGCTCCTCGAATCCCTTGACGGCTTGCAACATGCGCTCCTGGAGGCGCCTGATCGCCTCTATACTGTCCTGCCAGTACTTGCGCTCGGACTCGATGCGACTCTTCTCCGAGGCTATCCGGTCGTCGAGCGCTTTCAGGTTGCGGCGGTAGTCATCGAGCGCCCTGGCGATCTCGTTGCTCGATGCGATGGCCTGGTCGGCGAGGGTGATCGAGGCCTTGACGTCCTGGTTCTTGGCCGAGGCGCGGATCTCCCTGACCTGTCCCTTTAGCGTGTCGAGCGACTGGTCGACGGGGCCGGCGAGCTCCGGGTACAGCCACTCGCCCTTCGACTTGAGCGACGCCACGGGATCCTGGATCTGCTCCTTGATCAAGCCCTCCAGGTTGGCGATCCACTTCTTGCAGGCCTTGTCGAACGCCCCGTGTTGTTGCTTCATAAAGTTGAGGGGCTCGTCGTCGAATATCTTGAGGATCTCGTCGTGCATGTACTTGACCGCCGTTTCGGACATGCTCGGCGACTCGGCGAACGACGTGTCGAGGTACGGCTTCTTCATGTTCTTGAAGAAGAAGACGAAGTAGTTCTCGAACACGCTGACGGGGATGAGGCCATCGATTTTCTTCTCCTCGCGCTCGAATCCCTGGTAGCCCTCGCACCTGCCCACGAACTTTTCCATGGAGCTGACGAAGCGGTCGATCGTGCCCTCGTCGAGGTGCGCCGCAAGGGCTGGCAATTTCGCCATAACAACGCGCGTCCGGATCTTCTCGCTGAAGAGGCCACGGCCCTCGAGCACGTAGGCGTTGTTCGCGTTGATGGGAACTATGTAGAACGGCCAGTAACCGACAGCGATGTTGGCGATGTCGCCCAGTTTCTTCTCGATGTTCCCCTTGGTCTCGAAGTATAGCTTGACGATGACCATCGTGAGATCCATCGCAAGGCTGCCTTGCTCCGTGTCGGTGCCTGGGGTCGTCGACGAGTAAAAAGGCGTCACGTAATCGTTATTATGCATGGGGCATCCCTAGAAAGATCCTTGTGTTTTCACATCCAGAATCGAATTAGTATCATAAAAAGTTGCTCGCCCAACAGCCCTCGATGGGTGCCCAAGGATCCTTGGCCTTATAGGTACATCCAAGAGTGACCGTGCACTCGCTGATCCTCGACAGCAATGCAACCAGGCACCAGGCGCCGCGCCGGCGTCATCAAGTGGTACAACAGGAAGCAAGGGTTCGGGTTCATCACGTCGGATTCGGGCGATGGGGACGTCTTCGTGCACCGATCCGCGCTCAAGGATGGCGACCGCGCGTCGATCAACGCCGGGGATCGCGTCTTGTTCTCGATAGAAGCGAACGACAAGGGCCCCACGGCCGTGGACGTTTCTATAACGAACTGTAAAGAACCGGTCGCTAGCCCCGCGCAGGACAAGACCGCCCGCTCCGAGATGCCCCCGGAGCCGGCGGCGGACGAGAAGCCGGCGCGTGCCGGGAGGCGCGCGGAGCCGGCGGCGGACGAGAAGCCGGCGCGTGCCGGGAG
>JAFGBX010000431.1 GCA_016932935.1 Promethearchaeota archaeon
ACTCCACAGCCCGCGCCGGCGCTCACGGCTCACCTCCGCTCGTGTCGCCGGACGTGCGGTGGCCGCGGGCGACGCGGCTGGTGACAGGCCCGTCCATACGGGAACCGACGACCCCGCCATTTATAAAGCGGCGGGGAGCGCGGAATTTCTGAACGCCTGCCCTCGCGTCGCAAAGGCATCGCCGGGTACCAAGATGTAGGCCCGCGCTCGATGTCCACGATTGTCCATGTTTTTATTAACTGTTGATTAACCCTAGGTCGACGGAGGAACAGCAAGCGCTTCACCCCCCGCCCGAGCCAGGAACGAGACTCATGAGCCAGACGCCGATCGCGCTCAGGGACGCCATCAGTCCCCGCATCTACCAGCAGCGCATATTCGTCAAGGCAACGTCCGGTAACGCGCTCGTGGTGCTGCCCACGGGGCTCGGCAAGACCCTGATCGCGGCGATGCTCGCCGTCTACAAGCTCAACCAGCGCCCCGGCAGCAAGGTCGTCTTCCTGGCACCGACCAAGCCGCTCGTCCAGCAGCACGCGAGGACGTTCGCGGAATACACGAGCATCGAACCCTCGAAGCTGGTCGTCTTCACGGGCGAGGTCGATGCGGGAAAGCGCGGGGCCGCGTGGCTCGACGCGACCGTCTGCTTCATGACCCCGCAGACGTTCCAGAACGACGTCGAGAACGGGCTCTACACGGTGGACGACGTGAGCTTGCTCGTGCTCGACGAGGCGCACCGCGCCGTCGGGGACTACGCCTATTGTGCCATAGCAAGGCATTACAAGGAGCGCGCCACGAGCCCGCACATCTTGGCCATGACGGCATCGCCCGGCACGACGATGGAACAGATAGAGATGATCAAGCAGGCCTTATTCATCGAGGTCGTCGATGTCCGCGACGAGAAGGATCCAGACGTGCGGCCGTACTTCCACGACACTGCCACGGAATGGAAGCACGTCGACCTACCACCGGAGTTTCTCGAGATAACCAAAAGCTTGCAAGAAGAATACGACAAGGTCGTCGAGTTCGTCAAGGAAAAGAAACTCGTGCCCGAGGACAGGCTCGAATCGATCAACAGGAAGGACATGCTCGGCGTCAACAAGCGCGTCCAGGCGCGCCTGAACCAGTGCGGCGACGCGCGGGAGAAGCAGGACCTGTTCAGCATCCTCAAGATACTCGCCGTCGGCCTTCGGTTGAGCTACGCCCTGGAGCTCATCGAGACGCAGGGCGTGAACGCCCTCCTCAAGTACTTGGAGGATGCGGACGAGGGATCCCGGAAACCTGATGCGTCGGGTGCCTTGCGCATCTTCGTAGATCTCACGTATCAAAAGAACATCATTGGAATCGCGAAGAACCTCGTCGAGGGGGGGATGTCGCATCCGAAGGTGTCCATCCTGACCGACATCGTCGCGCGCTTCCTCCACGGGCACGCCGGGTCGCGCGCGATCGTGTTCGCGAACTACCGCGTGACGGTCGCCATGATCGTCGACGAGCTCAAGGCGCGCGGGATAGAGAGGGTCGAGCGCTTCATCGGCCAGCAGACATCCGGGCGGGACAAGGGCATGACGCAGAAGAAGCAATCGGAGGCCATCGATCGCTTCCACGCCGGCGAGATCCAGGTGCTGGTCGCGACGAGCGTGGCGGAGGAAGGCCTAGACATCGGCGAGGTCGACCTCGTGGTGTTCTACGACGTGGTGCCCAGCGCGATCAGGACGATCCAGCGGCGCGGTCGCACCGGGCGGAAGCGGCGAGGCAAGGTGATCGTGCTCGTTGCGAGGAACACGCGTGACGAGGCCTATTACCACGCCGAGAAGGCAAAAGAGGCCCGGATGAAGGGGGCGCTCAAACAGATGAAGGACGGGCCGCAGCCGACCTTGGACGCTTATAAACAGTGACCTGGGCGCGCCATCAGCCATTATGGGGGCGAGCGGTCTTCCAACTAGTAGCAAAAAGGATATAATCAGCTCGGCATTGGTTCCCCCGATGGAAAGGATGCTCTAAGGATCCGACGAGGAACATCGCCATGCCGAGGAAAGGCACCGAGAACGAGGGGGATCGAGGGAACCCGGTTCCGGACTGCATCTTCTGCAAGATCGTGGCCGGCACGATACCTTCGCGAAAGTTCTACGAGGACGACGCGGTCATCGGCTTCCTCGACATCAATCCTGCCGCGCCAGGGCATACTCTCGTCGTGCCCAAACAGCACTTCAAGTTGATCGTCGATGGCACGGAGGAGCAGGTGCAGAAGGCCTTCATCGGCGTGAGGAACGTCGCGGGGCGCTTGAGGAGCAAGCTCGGCTGCAACGCGTTCAACATACTCGTCAACCAGGGGCGCGAGGCCGGGCAGGCCATCGAGCACTTCCACGTGCACATCATCCCTAGGGTCGAGGGAGATGGCATGCGTGTCAATCCACCCGACCGGAAGATGAAAGACCCGGAGATGGACCAGATCCTGTCGAAGCTGAGATAACGGGCCCCCCGGTTCAAGAGAGAACGATCGCCATGTCGCAATCCAGAAAACGGTACGCCGACGCGTCGGCCGAGAAGATCTTCCCGCACAAGCACTGCAGCACGTGCTCGAAAATTGTGCCCGAGTTCGGGGACGGCTACTGCTCGGCGCAATGCAGGGGGTACGAGAAGCAGAAATCGAGCAAGGACAAGCGGAAATGGCTCACCTGGATCATCGTCGGGGTTACGATAGCCTTCGTGTTCGTGTTGGTCTTGGTGCTAGGGAACCCTTGAGGCTCGATGACCCGTTTCAATGGGCCACTGGAACGAGGATGGGTGGATCCGAACAATGGACTGCGAGATCTGCGGCAACGAGATCCGGGGACGGGGTATCAAGGTCGTCGTCGAGGGGGCAACGCTCACGGTCTGCCGCGACTGCGCGGAACTCGGCGAACGGGTGAGGGAGGAGCCACGCGGGAGGCTCACGGTCAAGGCCGCGCAGGACCACCAGGGGAGGCTCAAGGCACCCTCCCCCGCGAGGGCCGTTCCACAGAAGCAGCTGCCGACCCGAAAGCCGAGGCCGCTGGCCTCCGATGAGAACCAGGAGATCGTCGAGAACTATGCCGAGATAGTGAGGAAGGCCAGGGGCACCATGACCACGGAGGAATTCGCGGCAAGCCTGAAAGAGAAGGCGACGGTCATCCAGAAGGTCGAGACGGGGAAGCTCCAGCTCACGGTGAAGCTTGCCAGGCGGATCGAGAAGCTCTACCGGGTGAAGCTCGTCCGACAACGCGATGCGGCAGAAGACATGGAGGACGTCATTTGGAAGCCGGAGAAGAAGAGCGACTATTCCCCCACGCTCGGCGATTTCATCAAAGAAAAGAGGGAATGAAGGGACGATTCGATCCCGCGGGGTGATTAACATGACCAAGAAGAAAGGCTACGTGTTCCTCGAGCTGAAGTCGTCGGAGGATCCGAAGAAGATAGCGAACCGGATCCTCGACAAGTTCCTGGAAAAAAAGAAGGACTATAGTTGTTCCGTCGTCGGGAAATACGACGTCGTGATCGAGAAGGACATCGATGACCTCGCGGAGGTCGACGACGTCCTCTCGAAGATACGCGGTGACGAAAAGATCGGTACGATCATCACGAAATCGACCACGTTCATCGGCGTGCGCCAGCCATGACATCCCACGGGGCATGTCCCGATGCAAGTCGTCCACAGCCCGCCGAGGTACTTCCCCGCGATCTCCGGCGCGGAATTCTATTTTCAACGGCTGTCCGAGATACTGCGTCGGAAACACGACATCACGGTGCATTGCACGAACGCCCTCGATTTCCAGGCGTTCTTCGACCAGGGCGGGAAGGTCGTCAAGCCGAAACCGAGCCCGGAAGTCATCAGAAACGTGCGTGTCTTCAGACACCCCGTAGACCATGACCCCTCGGTAGTCGGCGAGGAGCGATCGGCAATACGAGGATCCTTAACGGGCGCCCCCGCGCACGTAATAAGCGCCGCACTCGAGGAAGGGCCCGCATCGCGGTCGCTTCGGAAAGCCCTGGAGTCGTCGGACGCGCAGTTGTTCCACACCACATGCTTCCCGTACCAGAACATCCTCGTGTCATTGCACGCCGCGCGGCGCAAGAAGATCCCGTGCCTGGTCACCCCGTTCGTCCACTTCGAGAACCAGCGGTACCGCCGTGAATCGATCGGGATCCTTGACTTGTTCGACCGGATCCTCGCGTGTTCCAGGGCCGAGCGCGACTTCCTCGTCTCCAACGGGATCCGCGGGGGGAAAATCGACGTCGTCACCATGGGCGTCGACGCGGGCTTGCTGGAGCGCGCCCCGGCCGAGCCCTTCGTGAGGCGCACGGGCGTCGACCCGACGAGGAACCAGATCGTGCTGTTCTCGGGCTACAAGAACCATGAGAAGGGGGCCATCACGATGCTCGAGGCGTTGCCTCGCGTCGCTGCCAAGTTCGACAAGGTACGGTTCGTCATGATCGGCCCGCCCACGAAGCAATACCACATGGAGATGTCGAAGTTGGGTGCCCTCAAAAAGCACGTGGTGAACATTAACCCGGCAAGCTTGACCGGGTACTTCGACAAGGTGAAGCTTGGCGCGTTCAAGGCGTGCCACGTGTATGCCATGCCGTCCCGCAGCGACGCGTACGGTATCGCATACCTCGAGGCGTTCGCGTGTAAGAAGCCGGTCATCGCGGCGGCCATCCCGGCGATGATGGAACTCTTTCCCGAGGGGAAGGAGTGCCTGCACGTGCCATTCGGCAACCACGAAGAACTGGCGGAACGGATCATCTTCTTGCTCGAACACGACCGAGACCGCGAGGAGTTGGGGCTCAACGGCTTCGAGAAGATCGAGCGGGAGGGGCTCACGTGGCGAGACGTCGCGGGCAGGCTAGACGGGATATACAGCGCCGCCCAAGGCGGGGATCACTGGTAGGAGGTCTTGCCCGGCGGGATGCAGGCCTGGATCTCCTCGATGTCGACCGGCGCGGTGCCTTCGCCCGCGACGCCCGCGATCTTGCCGGAAAAGTGCCGCTTCAACTCGCTCGACAGTGCACCCGGGCTCTTGCCGTCCTTCGACGGCTTCAACAACACGAGAAAGTCGACGCGTTCCTTAAGGGAGCTCGGTGGGCCCGCGAGGATGACGGGGTATTCCGCCGCTAGGCCCGCGTCGTCACCTGCGTCCCCCATACCGGGGGGAACAACATCCACGCCGTTCGATTGTTCGGCAGCGTCTCGAGGGACGTCGATGGATCCCTTTACTAGCTTGACACCAATCCCGACCTCGAGCTTGACGTTCTTGAAGTGGTTGCGCTCCCCCCGGATCACGAAGGAACCCTTCGGGAGGTACTCGCCGGAAGGGGGGGTCTTCGAGACTTGCCCCGGCGGGATGCAGTAGATGTCAGCGGCGCTCAGCCCCTCCCGCCAGGACCGCGAATAGCTCACGCCGAAGGTGGCGGCCTCCTTCATGGTCTGGACGGGTATATCCTCGACGCTGGCGTCGCGCTTGTTCCTCACGATGACGACGGGGGCGCCCGGGGCATCTGAATGGAAGAACAAGTCGTTAGGCCTCGTGTACTTCGCAAAAAGGGCCTCGTTCGATCCCGCGTCCCGCCCGCCCAGCACCAGGTAACCGTCCGACGAGACGAACCAACGGAACTTCTCGAACCATTCCTTCCGCCTCCGCTTGAACTTCTGCGCTTGCTTCTCGGCCTCCTTCTCCGCTTCTGCTAGCTTCTCCTCGTCGACGAGCTTCGTGAAGCGCTTGATGGTCTCGCTCGCGCCCGGGATCTTCCGCTTCGCCTTCTTGCTCTTGCCGTAGAAGAACTTGTTGATGTTGTCGGTCAGCGGGTACCGGATGTCGAGGGGGATCGTCTCGCCTTCGACCTTCACGTATATGAGGGGCTTGCTCGTGTCAGCGCTCTCGAAGAGCAAGGCTTCTTCGAGACCGTTCTTCTTTCCCACCTCGATCCGAGCAACGATGTCGTCCCACGACATGCCTTGCTTGCGGGCGTTATACACCACCTCCAGCAGTTTGGTCAGCGGGGCGTAGTACTGGTAGAGCGCGTTTCCCCGCGCCTCGTAATCCTTCGACTGTGCCTTGAGCGAATCGAGCTGCTCGAGTTGGGACAGCAAGATGCGCTCGTTCTTGGACAGCTTCTTCTTCTCGCCCTTCCGCTTCTGCCCTTCCTTGGCCAGGCCTTGGGAGAAGTAGGCATCCACCGCCGCGTTGTAGGTGTTAAACTCCTTCGCGAGAAGGTGCGCGTTGCGTTCGAACGTGAACGGCTCGAAGCCCTCGAGCTGCGCGAACTTGTCGTCCCTTGCGAGCAGTTGTGGCTTGATCTCGAGGCGCTCCAGCTGCCCCCGCAGGCCCGCCACGGCCGCGAGCAGCGAGCCGACCGCCTCGTTGGACAGCCCCTTCGAGGGCGCCTCACGGTCGATGCCAGACTGGGACAAGACATACTCCGCATAGGTGGTATTGATGTTGAACTTGTCTGCGATCAGCCTTGCGACGCTTGCATCTCCCGCTTGACACATGCTCGCGAAGGCATCTCGAGAGATCTCGAACATGTCGAGGAAATTTTGGTCGGGCAGCGAGAATTCCTTGTTCGGCAGGACTTGCTCCTTGGCCACCCGCAGGTACCGCTTCGCGAGGAGTACCTTGTTGTCCGGCTTCACCAGGATGATGTTCCCCTTCCCGAAGAACTCGACGACGAGCTTCAGTGGCTCGCCCGCGCCCCCGGACAGCTCGAACACGACGATCCGGTCGTAGTGCTGCACCTGGTAGACGTCGATGACCCTCCGATCCTTCAAGTGCTTGCGGAGCGACACGCAGAACGGCGGAGGGAACTTGGGCTTGTCGTAGCTGTACTGCGTGAGGTGGATCCGGTTGGGGACGTCGATGAGGAGCTGCTTGTTCTCGTCGCTGCGGTACGTGATGATGATGTTCCCATCGTCCAGCTGGTACACGTTCTTGACGTGCTTGCCTATGATGTCCGGGCGAATCTCCTGCACGACGACGGCCAGATCTATGTTGTTCATGACTTGTTTCAAGGAAGGCAAGCCCCCACGGGCATCTCGCCCGTCCGGTCACGGGAAGAGCAAGGTGAAGGTGACCGTGGACGTGAGCAGGAACAGGAAGAAGAACGCGCCGACACCCGTCTTCAGCGCGAACTTTGGCCCGCCGAGCTTCTTGAACGCTGCTTTCGCGTCGCCCAGCGGGCGCAGCGCGAACCTCGGGGCGTCGGGGTCGGGCCGCTCTTGCGGGTTCCTCTCCGGCGGCGCCAGGAACCCGATCCAGACGAGCATAAACACCACGATGATGGGCAGGCCGAGCCACGTGCCCAGCAACCAGAGGAACCGGAACCACCCGACTGCGACGCCCTGGGAGACGAGATCTTGCGGGATGACCACTATCGAGAGCAAGCCACAACTAAATCCCATCAAGATCTTCAGCCAGTATATCTTTTCCTCGTCGTCCATGGGAACCAAACCACGTGCGCTTATGAACCACTATGTTGCATTTAAAAAAAAGCATGATCACGAGATCACGGGAAGGCCTCCAGCAAGGCTACGAACTTGTCCCTCTCTTTCTCGAGGATCACGCGCCTGTCTTGCGAGGTGAAGGCCTCCCAGAACTGGTGGACGAAGGCGTACTTGATCTCCTCGAGCGTCTCCTTGTCCTTCTCCATGGGGGACGAGAGGTCCGTGCAAAAGGCGAACGTCAATTCGAACTCGGCGGACTTCTCGAACGTGATGCGGACGGTCTTCGTCTGGAACACGTCTGCCCCCTTGCCGGAGTACTCCCTCGCCCAGGAGTCGATTGCCTTCAAGAAGCCCACGACGAGATCCTCGTGGTTCCTGGAGAAATCGTCCTTGGCGAGCTTGAAGAGCACGCCCCCCTCCTTGTTGTCGAAGATGATCAGCGACCTGATCACGCAATCACCTGAATATCAAGTTCGCCATGATCTCCTCGAAGTCCATCACCCGTCCACAGTACTCGCACTTGATCGACAGGGGCTTCTTGCTCAACACCGTGAACTTGGTGCTGATGGGCTCGCCGGCCTTGTTCGTGATGCACGTCGGGTTGATGCACTTCACGATCCCGACGATCTGGTCGGGGATTGAGACGTAGGACTTCTGGACGATCCTCATGTCCTGGATCTTGCTGATAGTCACCTTTGGGGCGATCAAGGCGAGCTTGTTGAAGTCGCTCTCCGAAAGGAAGATGTTCTCGAGCTTGATGATGTCCTTCTTCCCGAGCTTCGATGAGGGGATGTTGATGGCGATCGAGATGGGGAATCCGGTGCTCTCCGAGATGCCGAGCAGCCGCATCACGATGAGTGCCTTGCCCGGGGAGATGTGGTCGATCACGGTTCCTTGGACGATCTTGCGGACTCGAAGTTCCTTCTCGGTTTGCTCCGCCACGATGCTCACGCGATCATAGTATTGAAGCTGGATGCTTGTATCTATCCCATCTGCGTTAAAAAGCTGTGCTTCCCTTACTCACACGCACACACAACATCCCGGCGCGGGAGTTGCCCAGACTGGCCAAACCGACGGCACGGGCGCTGGTGCCGCGGGATCCACCCGGAGGCCAAAGGCGCGGGGCTTAGAAACTTGAACGCGTCAAGGTCCAAGCTGCCACCCCGTCTCGCAGGAGTCCGAGGGTTCGAATCCCTCCTCCCGCATCCTTTTCCCATCCTTCTTTCAGGTTCCTTCTCGCTTGGACGCCGCTAGAACGAGGATCCGGGCATTGAAAACGAAACGGCTTCCCATCCTCGCGGAACGGGGGCATTGGCGCAGCCGATAGGACAAAGATTAATTAGCCTTACCATGCTCTCATAACATCACTAGCGAGCGAAACGTGATTACCGATCAGAAGGTGGCTTGCATGTCCGTCCAAGAAGCCCTCGTCAAGTCTCTATCGATGATCTTACGCCTCAACAAGGCTACGTTGCAGGTGCTGCTGGCCGACTCGAACGGCCTGTCCATCGCCAAGGTGTCGCGGAGCTCGGACATGGAACTCGACCCGCTGTCCATCAACAGCGTGTCGGCGGCCACGTACAACTTCAGCGAGGAGATATGGAAGGACCTCGGCATCTTGAGCCAGCGCATCGCCTTCGTCTTCTTCGAGAAGATCTGCCTGCTCAACATCCGCATCGAGCCGACCATCCTGACCATCGTGCACGACTTCAACGCGTCGTGGCCCGTCAACGCTGAGGAGATCGGTAAGGTCATCTACCAGCTGAAGCTCGACATCGACGAGATGTTCAACCCTGGCGGCAAGGGCGAGGACGCCGAGACGTTCTCCTCGTTCATCAGGAACATCCTGTACCTCTTCAACATGGGGAACGAGGTCCCGGAGATGAGTTACCTCCCTCCCGCTGGCACGAGCTCGCCAGAGATCCACGACCAGATCTCCACGATCCTCGATTCCGTGCAGAACCCGGTCTTCGCCCGCTATAGCATCGTCGCGCAAGACGGGCTGCTGCTGGACGGCCGAGACCAGATGCAAGACGCCGGCTCGTCGCTCGCGTCGTTCTCCGCGAGCACGACCGTCGCCTTCCAGAAGCTGGTCGAGGAGGCCGCGAACCTCCACGCCGGCCCGCTCCTCAACTACATGTGCATCTCGGGGAACGACGCCCAGAACCTCTTCGCCACCCTCGCGTGCCCGAGCGGGACGTTGCAGTTCAAGGACGACCTGAAGGGCAGGGAGGTCAAGTCGCAGCTCGCGCTCGTCACCCTCTTCCCGCTGACGTACGGCGTGATCCCCGTCTTCGGGGAGATACGCAACATCGCGCGATCGATGGTCGAGCTGCTGGGGCAGGAGCAGACGACCCAGGCTTTCCTGTCAAGCGTCGACAACCTGATCAAGATCAAGTACCAGTAATCCATTCGTCCCCCTCCGATACGGGCCCCCTTCTTTTCGCTATCGGAGGCGTGTGAACAATCGATGACGCTTGAACACGCAAGATGTGTTCATAAGATGTTCATCGGTTACTCTTTCGCTTTCCTTCTGTGCATGTACCCATCGTCCCCGACTATACTCGTCCCGTCTGGCGAAATGGCTATGCTGGTTATCTGATCATGACCTCCCCGAAGAATGGCCGACTCTTTATCCTCACGGAAATCCCAGACGTGGATCCTTCTATCGTTGGAACCCGCGGCGAGAAGATGGCCATCTCGGGAAAAAACCACCTGGTTAAAGTAATAATGCCCTTGCACCAGAGTCCGCACGATGTTGGTGTTCATGTCCCACAAGCACAACCGCCTGTGGCCGTCCCCCCACGCGAGCAGCAATCCATCTGGCGAGAAGGCGATGGAAGAGGTCCTCGCTTGTGTTTCATGGAGCACTTCGTGGGTGTGCAAGTTCCATACCCGGATGGTGTTGCCCGAAAAGTTGCTTGCTATGGCTAACTTGGTTCCGTCAGGTGAGAACGCCACGGAATGTACCCATTGAGTACCACAATCAAACACGTGGACTTTCTTTCCAGTTATCACATCCCATGTGCAAGCAAGGGGATCGTTTGAGCCTGTCGCCAGGAGAGACCCATCTGGTGAGAACGCGATGGTAGTAACCCATTCCTGCCGGGTCAATACCGGGTGGTCGAAGACCTTCCATGGTTCTAAAGTCAATACCCGCGTCATTTCAAGTGTCGGAATGTCCCAGAAGCACACGCACTTTTTGCTCGTAGCCGTGGCCAAGGTGGTCCCATCTGGCGAGAACGCGAGTAATGTCAATGCGCCAGGATACGAAATCCGGTGCTTCTCCATTCCCGTATCAGCATCCCAAAGAGCAACACCAATATCTTTGTATCTTGAGTCCACTGTAGCGAGCATGTTGCCGTCGGGGGAAAATTCCAATCGTTTAATACGACCCCCGTCCCATTTGAAGAAATACCCGGTCTCCCACGCGTCCTGGTTCAGGTTCGGATGCAACATCTTCTATTCTTCTTATAAGGAGCCGGCATGAGTATAAAAGCATCTCTACCCCTTGTTGCCCCCGACTGATCTGTAACGAAAACAAAACACAGTCTCCTTCATCGTGCCCTTCCAGATGGAAATGACGAGTGAGGAGAATCAAACATGGATAAAGCACGCCTGGATGGAATAATCATCGATCTGGAGGCCCGCCTACGAGCGAATCCCGCGGACGAACAGGTTGCGATACATCTCGGCTATGCACTCGCGGAGAACGGCAGGCTGGTAGAGGCCTTTGACATCTTCGCCGATCTCCCCTTAGACACGAATTTTAATGCCTTTATAGGCTTCATCGTCGTGTCGGCTAGACAAGGGATGATCCGCTCGTCCTGGCCTATCGTATCGGAGGCATCGAAGCGATGGGGGGGCAACGGCGACTTCTTAACAGCGATGGGACATGTCATGTGGGCGATGTACTGCAGCCCATTCTTCCCGCTGAATAAACAGAGTTATCTGGTAGCGGCAGAGAGGGCTCTCTTCAAATCGCTGGGGTTGTCGTTGCAAAACGTACGTGTCAATGCTCATGTCTCGAAATTCCTGAGCGCCATTGGCCGTGAGGCCGCGAAAGATTATGAAAAAACATGTTTGCGGATTAACAAGAGAGCAGCCGCGTTCTGGCTGTCACTCCCGCTCGAAGATACCCGGTGGATACCTCAACGTGGAAACCCGTTCATAGACCTGCAAGGGAACACCTGGTAATGCCTCGTTGAACGATGCTCGATGAATGTTGAAAAACTACAAGTAGGGAGGGCTCTCGGTTGGATCACGGTGCGCTGAATATCCACCATTCGCCCCGTTTCCGCGATCAAGAGAGACCGATAGAAGAACCGAACCCGGAACCATAATACACGAGACCGGCGGATGCGTGCGCGTCTGTTGGCTAGGTTTCTGGGTGACCGGGCGCAATCGCATCCCCCATAATCGAGTCCGTCTCCTTGCGATTTGATAACTGCTCGGATCTCCTCTCGTGGAGCAACACGACTTGGATCATCAGATCGACTCCCCATATCACAAGGAACGCGGGGATGAACAAGGCGAGCTGCGGGCGGGAGGCCAGCACGCCCAGTAGCACCGCGCCCGCCATGATGCGGGCGACCAGCCGCCCGACCGGGCGCTGCCGTTCCTCCTCCTTTCCCCCGATCACTCCACGCGACTCCATCGCCGGGGCAGGGGCATCTCGTTCCTCGACGACGAGCGGGTGGTCTTGCACGTAGTCTGACATCATGAGCACGCACCAGCCGGCGAGCGGGGCAGCGACTGACACGGCGTGGCCGACGAGGGATCCAGTCGAGTACGGCTGGTGGAGGAGATCCGTGACCACGAGCGCCGCGTGGACGGCGAGGGCGGCATAGGTGGCGACCGCCCCCTGCGGCAGCTCACGCCGCAGCCACCCCCGCAACGGCCCGGCCTTGGTGGGGAGCGATCGCCGCGGGCCCGCCGAGCTGGCGGCGAGCCTGTCGCACGCCGGCGGCCGTGGGGGTCGTGATGGTCGTGGTTGGGCTCCGGGACGGGTAACAAGCGGCGGCGGGGGAGCCGGCACGTCGACGCGGCGGCCTCCCGGCACGCCCGACCGGCGCTTCACCACGCCCGACAGCGCGACGATGGCGATGGCGATGACCGCCGCGAGGGCGACGGTCGTGGCGATTGCGAGGGCGGCGAGGAGCACGGGGTTCTTGGCGTAGAAGGCCTCGAACTCCTCGCCGCTGCCGGGGCCGAACCAGCCGACGGCCGCATAGCCGGCCGACAGCACGAGCACCAGGGCGAGCTTCCGCCCCGAACCGCCGGTGCCGCGGGCGCCGGCCCTGCTGCGATCGACCATAGCATTTACGTATCCCCCGGGGGTATTTGAAGGCCGAGCGCGCAAGGTTCAAAAGGCGTGGACGGGTAGCGTGGAGCATGGGACGAACGACGAGGCGGCGGGCGCGGGCGGTGGCCTTGCTCGGCGCGGTGGCGGCCGCGGTGGCGTGCTGCGCGGCGGTGGGCGATCCCGTCGGGCCCCCGGTAGCGGCCACGGTGGATGCGGTAAGGATCGGCACGTCGGCGGGGCCGGACGACCCCGTGCTGTGGTACCGCCACACGAACGCGACGATCGGGGAAATGGGATATGACATCATCGTGAACGGGTCAAATCTATATGCTGTCGGATTATATGCAGTCGACGGGATAGATACGGGCCTCCTCGTCTCGAAATGGACGACGGGGGGCCAACACGTCTGGAACAGCCGCATAAACCAGCTCCCGGGTGCGGCCCCGCTCGATGGGG
>JAFGBX010000432.1 GCA_016932935.1 Promethearchaeota archaeon
CGTGTTCTACCAGCACCACCCGTTCGGCACGACCTGGGGGCCGATGTACTGGGGGCACATGAAGAGCAAGGACCTCGTGCATTGGACGCAGCTCCCGATAGCGTTCGGCCCGTCGTGGGACAAGGGCGAGAGCGGCTGCTGGTCGGGCTCGTGCGTCGCCGGCCCAGGCGGCCTGCCGACCGCCATCTACACGTCAGTCGGCCCGGACAGGGCGGCGCTCGACAGGTCCGAGCAGTGGCTCGCGATCGGGTCGAGGGACCTGTCGCGCTGGGAGAAGTCGCCCGAGAACCCGGTCATGACCCACGCGCTGCACGGGCGGCTGCGCGTCGAGGACTGGCGCGACCCGTACGCGTGGCGTGCCGGTGACGCGTATTATTGCGTCGCCGGCGGGCACGTCGTCCAGGACAAAAAGCCCAAGCACAACCCGGCCGCGTTCCTGTACAAGTCGCAAGACATGGTGCACTGGACGTTCCTGGGGCCGATGTGCTCCAGGTACACAAGCGGGGTGGACTCGCCGGCCGGCCCGGGCGTGAACCTCGGGACGAACTGGGAGTGCCCGCTGTTCTTCCCGCTCGGCGACAGGCACGTCCTCGAGGTGTCGGTGAGCGGCACGGCATACACGATCGGCACGTTCAAGGACGAGAAGTTCGTGCCAGCGGGGTCGTGGCACGCGCTGGACCACAGCGACATGTTCTATGCCCCCCACACGTTCGCCGACGCGAGGGGCCGGCGCGTCGTGATCGGCTGGGTCAGGACGGGGCCGCACCCCCACTGGACAGGCTGCTTCAGCTTGCCCCGCGTCGTGACCGACCGGGGCGACGGGACGCTCGGCATCGAGCCGTTACCGGAGCTCGACGCGCTGCACGGCAAGCACGTCCACGTGGACGGCATCACGATCCCCGCGGGTTCGGCGCGGCCGCTGTTCTCAGGGAAGTCGCTCGCGGCGGTCGCGGGAGGCCGTGCCATCGAGTGCCGCTTCGCGATCCCGCTCGCCGGCTCGGGCAATGGCACCCCGGTCCCGCCATCGTTCGAGCTACAGCTCTACGAGCCCGTCGAAGGGAAACAGCCGTTCATCGGCTGCCTGGGGTACGAGCCGGAGGAGTCCTTGATCTTCGTCGGGAACAAGAGTGGGGCGTTCCACGCGGAACCAGGCGAGCATTCGATCGAGGCAAGGCTGTTCATCGACCGAGGGGTCGTGGAGCTGTTCATCAACGGCCGGTGGGCGCTCACCAACGAGATCCCGATCGAGCCGGCGACCAAGCTCGTCCTCGTCGCGAGGGGCATCGAGGGGTCGTTCGTCTCGTTCGAGGAGGTTGACTGCTGGGCGATGGCATCGATCTGGGGATGACACGTTATTTCTCGTACACTATCGCCGCATCGACCAGATAGGCGTGCAAGGGAACGATTCAATAGCCAGATAATGGGATATGCGGAGTTTCCACCATCGCCTTTTAACCCAGCCTCCCCACGTGCAGAGCAGCATATGATCATCCCGCCACAGGGCCGCGCCTGCCCTTCCTTTCCGAGATGGCGGGCGATCGAGGTGAGATGAAGAGCATGCCAAAGAAGAAGAAGACGATCGCCATCTGTGGCTACGGCGGGATGGGCCACGGCTGGGGCAGGGACATCAAGAACCACCCGGACTACGAGCTGCGGGGCATCATCGACACGGACACCGAGCTGCTCGAGAACATCCCGAAGATGAAGCTGGGGCTCGATGAAGACCAGGGCTACATCAGCATCGAGGACATGGTGCGGTTCGGCGAGAAGCCGGACGTGTTGGTCATCGCGACGCCGATCCCCACGCACTCGGGCCTCGTGCGGGAGGCGATGGACCTCGGGGTGAACGTGATCTGCGAGAAGAACATGGCCAGCGATCTCCAGCAGGCCAAGCAGATGGTCCAGAAGGCGAAGGACCACCCGGAGCTGTGCACCGCGGTCGGCACGCAGTACCGCTATGGTGGCCAGAACTGGGCGGCCAAGAAGTTCTTCGAGCTCGACCCCAACCCGCTCGGAAAGCTCGGGATGATCCTCTGGGAAGACTGGGGGTGGAGGGGGGAGAAGAGGTGGTCCTGGCGCCGTTTCTTGCCCGACGTCTACCTCGAAGACATGGCGGTCCATTGGTTCGACACCATGCGGTATGTCACTGGAATGGACATAGTACAAGTCAAAGCTGACAATTTCATGCCGAACTACAGCGGGTGGTTCGGCAGCTCGACTGTCCTCGCGAACCTCGCGCTGGCCAAGCCCGAGCACTGGGGCGACAGGCACGAGTGGACGTGGTGCCATTTCGCCGGCGACTGGCAGCGCGGGCCTATCCGCAGCGACCGATCGAGCCGCCAGGAGTTCTACTGCGAGAAGGGATTCGCCAAGCTCAGCCAATGGGGCGTTGAAACGTTCGCCTACAAGCAAAGGGACGTCCAGAGCGACGACTTCGAGGAGGACGGGTTCCTCCTCGCCGACGCCGGCCCCATGGAGGGCATCGGCGACTTCCACGGCGACAGCATGATCCTCGAGATGATGAGCCGGGGCATCGACAGCGGCGGCGAGAAGCAGCCCGGCACGAACTTCAAGGAGGCCTTCAAGTCGTTCGTCGTCAGCGTCGCGTGCAAGGAGAGCTCGTTCCAGGGCACGCCGGTCTGGGTGCCCAAGTACTGGAGAGGCTTCCTCGACTGAACCCGGGTGGGCACATGCTATGACGACGTTCCCCCGGTACATGGTCAAACGCCTCGTCCCCGAGGACGCGGTCAAGCTCGTGGGCGACGAGATCCAGGTCACCATCGTGAACGTGCTCGCCACGATCCCGTTCGACCGGATGCCCGAGAACTTCATCAAGTCCATCGTCGTCAAGGTCGACGACGAGGTCGTCGCGAGCGCCGACAAGCCAGACCTCATCTCCAAGACCAAGCTCGTCGTCAAGGGCAAGGCCTACCAGTTCGACAAGATCAACGGCGTCGAGATCGGCGAGCTCCCGCCCGGCGAGGCTATGGTCGTCGCCATCCCGAACGTGAAGGGCTTCAAGAAGGGCGAGACCCACGCGTTCGAGGTCACCATGCAGTACCGCCCGAAGAAGAACGACCTCTTGATCGTCGCGTTCGAGCGTAAGATCACCTGAACCGGGCAATCTTTCCGAGTTTTTCCATTTCTTTCGTTACATCTTCCTTTCTACTTGATTTTACAAGTAAACGGGCACCGCGCTGGTGGCGAGGAAGTCATTGACGCGCTTCAAAGGCTTGACATTCTCACGGCTTTCTCGTAGTTCATGCTCGCGTGATCTGGGCATGAATAAAGCCCACGGGGTATATGTGTAACCATGGACACGGGAACACAACCCGGTCAGCAAGCCACTACACCACATGAACGTCATGATCCATCCCCCCGGGCGGATTCCATCAACGAACTCAAGCCCCAGGATCTCTGGGAAAACATAGGCGTGCATCGCCCCATCGCGGGTTTTTTTTACAACTTGCCTCTTTACCTAGTGACCTTGATCCTTGGTATCGTGTTCTCGGGCATCATGTGGTCTATCTTGTATCCGTGGCCAGAATCCGCGGGGTATCGGGGTGCTGCGACGGCACTGTTCGGGTTGTTCTTCCAGGTGTTCGACCTTGGCACTGCAAACATCATGAACCGGTTCATCGGCGAGGCCAACGTCAAGAATCCGCAGAAAATGCTCCATTACGTCCAGTACTTCATCTGGTATCAAATGATCACCGGATTGATGCAGACCACCTCGGTCTCGATCTACGCGTTGTATTTCGTGCCCGGATCGCAACTCTCATATGCCGTGTGGATCATGCTCATCCATTCAACGACTCAATATCCTGGTTTCCTCGGCGTGTTCAGGAACGTGATGAATACGTTGCAGCAATATAATAAAGTGGCCGTGCTGAATTTCATCGCGGGAGAACTCTTCCAGCGGGTCACGGAAATCGGGTTCGTTCTCTTGGGCCGCTGGTGGGGAATGAGTGATCCCGCGGTCGGGGAGATCATGGGGATTGCCATCGGATCGATCATCGGCTTGTACGTGGACGATTTCATCGCCACCCTGGTCTCCGCATGGTACTTCTCCAAGGTCATGAAATCATACGGCCTCACGGCCCGAGCTTGCTTCCGCCGGGACTTCGATTCAAAGCTCGTCAAGGAATGCTTGTCGTGGGGCATCAAGTCCGGGCTACCTGGTCTGACCTGGGGTGTCCAAGTCTTCATCGCGACGGTATTATGGATCACCTACGTGCCCCAGTACACGACCTACCTCGCACTGGCTGGCTTCGCGGGTAGTATCGGGGGTTTGATGGGGATGACCATCGATCTCGGGGGAAGTATAAGCGAGGCCACGTTTAACGGCAAGCCGAAGCTTGCGCAGTACATCATCAGTCAGGCATGGCGTTTCACGGGGATGATCCAATGCTTCTTGTTCTCCATCTTGCTCGTTGTCATTCTCGTCCTGGATCCCGTCTTGCGCCTCATCGGGTTGGAATATTACTTACTCAGCGTCGCGTTCGTCTTCCCCCGGATGGTGCGGGAGATCCAGCAACCGTACAACAACTTCTCCGGCAACGCTCTCGCAGGAACTGGAAACATCAACTTCCAGATGCTCATGAACTTCTTCGAGGCTGGAGTGTGCCTCGTGTCGTGGTATGCATTCATTGTATGGTTTCAACTCCCGCAGCGGTTCGGCCTATCCGCCATCACCTGGCTCATCCCGTGCGGTGAGATGCCCGGTATTTTGGCCAAGACTACATTACAGTACGTGTTCCTCCACAAGAAGGTCTTGCCCATAAAGATATCATGGTTCCAGAGCTTCGTTGCCCCTGGCATAGCGACGCTCATCATTTTCGGTGGCGAGATCGCATGGGTTTTCCTCGCCTTCGAACCGATACGCGCGGTGCACGGGACGCTCGTCGCGTTGGTCCCCACGATCATCATCTTCGTGATCATCGTTCCATTCTTCGTATATTTCCCCCTCACCGGTTACCTTGGCGCGTGGGACGAGGGTAGTATGGAAATCTTACGTAAAGCTGCGAAGATGAGTGGTCCCGGCAGGTTCTTCTCGGCCCCGGCTTACAATTTATTGCTTGCCGCGACGCGGCGTTCCATTCTTCACGGGCGGTTCAAGATCGACGACTCGGACGCCATCGCCGACGCGCGGGATCTCATGCGCATCCGCAATGCCAAAGGTGCCTACAAGATCCGCATCGCTTGATGCACGGCCGCTGAACACGTGGAAACACTCGCGATAATCTACAATCGGGCTAAAACAACTGGCATGTCATCCAGGAGCGCGGGTTGCGTGCAGCGACCGTCAGCGTCGACTACTGGCGAACCTACAGCCGGAGCATTACAATCCCACCACTCACGTATGGGAAGAGTATTGGGATTAAGATCGTACAGCGGGTTGACTTCATACAAGTGTTAACGGCATTGCACATTGTATCGAAGAACAACTTGTACCAGATCAACAGGAAATTGCGAGATCTGAAAAACATCTCAAAAAGGAAGGAAGATGCCGTGAAAAAATGGCTGAAAACCTTCAAAGGGACGACATGATGCCCGTGTAAGGTTCCATTTCATCCCCCGCATCGTTTACCTTTTCTGGAGGAGCAGAGTTCTGGCGCGTCCTTGTTGAAGAAGCACTTCGGATCCGAGGCCGTGATGTCCCCGGCGTAGAGGTACGCGTTCGCACGGCACCCGATGCAGTAGACATTGAACCGGCAAGCCGCGCAGGGCCCCTTGACCGCGCGCTTCAGCAGCAAGTCCTTCTTCGATCGCTTGATGATCTTCCCGACGTCGTCCTCGTA
>JAFGBX010000433.1 GCA_016932935.1 Promethearchaeota archaeon
CGCCGCGGCTGCCGCCCACGAGGAGGCCCTAGCGCGATTCCACGCGATGGTGAGCGACTGCGACCACTGGTTCCTCGCGTACTCGTTCTTCTCGGGGGGCTCCGAGTACGCATTCTTGTGGGAGACCCCCTACGACGAGATCCACCGCAAGTATGCCGGGGTGGGAACCTGGTACGACGCCGTCGGCACGGGCACGTGCTTCACCGTTGAGCACGTCGCCGCGGATCCCGCATGCCACCGCAGCACCGCGCCCGCAGTTCCCATGAGCGCTGGCGTCTACTTCATCGGCAAGAAGGAGGGGCCATGAGGGGGCGGCTTCGGGGCCACGGGGGTGCTCGGCCGGGGCCGCGGGAGTGGGTGCGGCTCCGCCACCAAAGGTTTGAATAGAGCCCACGCCAATGACCACGTGATGAGTCCACCAAGCGACGAGCCCTACGCTGTCAAGATCGAGGGCTCAAAGGTGCCCGTGGTCGTCCCGAAGAAGATCCTCGTGTTCGCCCCGCACCCCGACGACGAGCTGATCAGCTGCGGCGGGACGATACTGAAGTACTCGTCGCTCGGCTCCGAGATCGTCGTGGTCTTCATGACCTCTGGCCTTGGTGGCTATGCGAAGGAGGAAGACAAGGGCCGCATCGCCTCGGTGCGGCAAGAGGAGTACAAGCACGCCGTCCAGAGCTTGCACATAGACGAGTGCGTGAACTTGGAGTGGGACGAGGTCGAGATCAACCGCGAGACCGTGAGCACGATCACCGGGCTCATCCGCGACCAGCAGCCCGACCTCATCTTCTCGCCGCACGTGACCGACACACACAGGTCGCACAGGAACACGGCAGAGATCGTGAAGGAGTCCGTCTACCACGCCGTGCACGGGAAGGCCTACGGCGGCCACGCGAGGGGGGTGCTGCCCAAGGGGTACTACACGTACGAGTCCCCGTCTTGCAAGTTCTCGTACGTGGATGCCGACGTGTTCTGCATCGTCGACATCTCGACGTTCTGGCAGGAGAAGGTAGGCACCTTCAACAAGGTGTACCATTCGCAGGCCGAGGTGCTCGAGCGCATCATGGCGTGGGCCGAAAAAACGGCGAGACTGCGCGGCGACGAGATATTCTGCGAGTTCGGCGAGGCGTTCATTCCGCAGACCGAGTACGTGCCACTCTCGATCCTGATCCTCTGAGCGTGAACGGCCATGGTTATAACGCTCCACTTCGCCACGGGAAATGCTCACAAGTTCGAGGAGGCGCGTGCCTACCTAGAAGGGAGCGTGCACGGCCTCACCCTGAAGCACCTCAAGGCGAACCTGCCCGAACTCCAGGCCGACACCCTGGCCGAGGTCGCCAGGTACAAGGTGGACGCCGCGGCCAGGATGTGCGCCGATGACGTGTTCGTCGAGGACGCGGGCCTGTTCGTGCCGGTGCTCAACGGCTTCCCAGGGGTCTTCTCCGCCGAGGTCATGCGGATGCTCGGCTGCAAGGGGATCTTGAAGCTCATGGCGGACGTCACGGAGCCGGCGCGGCGAGCGGCCTACTTCGAGGTGTGCACCTGTCTGTTCATAAAGCGGACGGGCGAGGTCAAGGAATTCATGGGGCACGTCGACGGCACGATCTCGATCGAGGAGCGCGGGAAGGGCGGCTTCGGGTACGACCCGATCTTCATCTCCGACGATCCCGCAGGCAACACGAGGACGTTCGCGGAAATGGGCTTCGAGGAGAAAAACCGGGTCTCCCACCGGACGCAGTCGCTAAGGAAGCTCAAGGACTTCCTCGCGGCCGGCGCGGCGAGCTACTAGAACCCGGGCAAACGGGCATGGAACGGGTTCGCGAGCACGATGCCGTTCTGGAACGTCCGCTGGTAATAGTGGCCGCCGATCCCGTCTCGTAACTCCATGTACCCCAGGGCGTCGCCGAGCTCGACGTCGAACAATTCCGAGTGGGCCTCGACCTCGTCCTTGACCGTGCGGGCTGCATAGCCGACGAGGTTCTGATCCGGGTAATACCCCGGATGCGGCTGGAAGACGAGCCACGTGCAGTTGTTGGGCTTCCCCATCAGGTAGGTCGCGATCGAGTACTCGAGCCCCTCCATGTCGCCCGGCTCGTACCACGCCGCCCAGATGTAGCTCTTGTTCAGGCTGGCGAGGTCGTGCATGTTCCCGACGATCTCCGCCCAGTTCATCGGGGCGAGGTCGTACCACACGGACGCGGGCCGGTCGTCGACCCGATCGCCGTACGGGCCGCCGGCCCGGAACGCGATCTCGCCCCACACGCCTTGCTGGTGGACCTGGGCCTCGGGCCAGAAGGCCTGCGTGATGATCTCCACCTCCATCATCGCATCGATGCGCTCGAGCCAGTCGTAGCAACTGGCACGGATCTGCACTTCCGTCGTGTAATCGCGCAAGGGGACGCCGCCATTCTTCTTGTTCACGTCCCAGTATCCTTGCCACATGACCTCGTCGATCGCCACGCCGTTCGCGTGGAACTGCTTGCTGCGGTTCTCGTAGATCCACGCGAAGTAGTCGGCCCACGCCGTGTTCCCGAGGTCCATGAGATGCGCCGTGTCTGCGTTCGACGTCCTCCGGACGCCGATCGCCTCGGAGCCGTTCGCGAGCTTCAAGGTCATGTTGCTGATCGTGGTGTTGAACTGCACGTGCGGGTAGTGCTGGTTGCCCCACGCGGGCCCGGTGCCGCCGGGTGAACCGGCGTCCTCGAACAGCGTCGTGGCGAATGCCATGTAGTAGAACCTTGCCTGGCTGTTGATGGCCTTGATGGCCGTGATGTTATCGGGCGTCATCGAATCCCCGCTCGTGCCCATGAACCCGAACGAGAACACGTCGTTGCTCTCGCCGACCCACTGGACGACTTGATCCCGCGTGAACGGCTTGTCCGTGCTGTTCTGGTAGCCGTAATAATAGCCCCCGATGCGCACCGACTTGCCTGGCCGGATGAGCTCGCCGTGCGGGGTTCCCACGGGGCTAGGAGAGGAGAGGAGGATCATTGCCGTGCCGGGGCGCAAGTCGACCACGTCGACGGGGTTGTCGTAGACGTCGTACATGGTCGTGCCTAGGACCACGCGCACCTGGATGTTGGCGGTCATGCCGATGGACACGCCGAACAGCGGGATGCCGACGAGCGCGATGGCCAGCATCGCGGCAAGGCGGCGCCGCTGGCTCGGCGAGGGGTGGGCGGCCACGCGGGTCGCGGTGCATTCCGCGAGGAGGACGTCACTCGCCTTGTTCCTCAAGGCGACGCGCTCGACGACCGTCAAGCTGGCGACCACCGAGCCGGCGACGAGGATGAAGGCCACGGGTATCCAGACGTAAGCCTCCTCGTCACCGACGATCGACTGGTACTCGCTTCCCAGCCCGGCACCCAGGACGATCAACAAGAGTGCGAAAAAGAGCACCAGCCCCTCCGAGGAGCGCCGAGGGGATCGGGGCAAGCTGGTCGCCTTGAGCGTGAGTTCCCCCGCCACGAGCCCGGCGGCGAGCCCGGCGGCGCGGATCCCCAGCTCGACGCCCGTCGTCGTCTCGAGCACCATAAACGCCGCGAACAGCCCGAAGAGCACCCACGGAACGGACAAGCGACCGACCCATGCGTGCCGGTAGCCTGCGAACGAGACAAGCACCCCGAGGGCGAGGAACTCGTAACCGCTGGCCGCGGAACCCGCGGCGAGCCCGTGGGCGAGGGAAGAGAACATGAACGCCGCGGGCAACACGAGGAGCAGCAGCATGGCCGTCTCGAGGTTGGCAGCATGGTGCCGGGGCATCCTGGAACGGTTCTCGACCTTGTGGTCGCCAGCGCCTTCCCGCCCGTGCTCGATGCTCCCCCTCGAGACGACCCGGCCGAGGAGCGCCGCGACATGGACGAAGGCTGCGATGAAGAACACGAACGCGCCCAGCGTCGTGGCCTGCACGAGCCAGCCGGTGAGGAGCACAGGCGCGACGAGCCCGCAGCCGTGAACCAGCATGCGGGGGGCGTGCCCCTCGGGGGCCTCTTCCAGCCGTGGCGCGTTCTTGCCGAGCACGCTGAGGTACGCCGCCACGAACCCCGCGATCAAGTAGGCTGCGAGGGCGACGGACGACGGGAAGGACGAGTCGTCGAAGCCGATCGCGAAGAGCATCCCCACGAGCAAGGCGAGGGTGCCCGCAACGATGCTCGCCGAAAAGTGTACGGCCACACGTGCTGCCCCCGGCAAGAGCACGAGGAAGAGCGTGCTGAAGGCGCCGGGGATGGCGCAAGCCACGATGATGAGCGACACATCGTTCAAGCCGATCTCGAACAGCTGGTAGACCGTCCAGGGCAAAACGACGAAGAAATAGAGCAACAATGGCGAGCTGTAGAATCCATCGAGAAAGGAACGCCACGGCCTTGCCTGGTTCGCTGACGAGTTTTGTTCTGCGCGCATAAGCTTGCCTTGGAATTGAAAAATATCAAATGATCCCTGGCGTAAGATACCCGTAAATACCAATTCAAGGAGCGTGTTGGCAGTGAAATACTTCCTCGATTCTGCGAAGCTCGATGAAATCAAATACTCGCGCGAGAACTGGGGGATCGACGGCGTGACCACGAACCCCCGGCACATCAAGGCGTCCGGTAAGCCCTTCTTTACCGTGATCAAGGAAATCGCCCAGGAATTCAAGGGAATCGACTTCCCCATCTCGGTCGAGATCAACCCGCACCTCGATAGATCCGCCGAAATGATCGCCGAGGCCAAGCACATCGCGGCTATGTCGGAGAACTTCGTGGTCAAGATTCCTTGCACGGAGCAAGGCCTCGTGGCGGCAAAGAAGCTCGTCGAGGACGACGTCAAGGTCAACCTCACCCTCGTGTTCACGACATCCCAGGCCATCCAGGTAGCGCGGATCGGCTGCGCCTACTGCTCGCCGTTCACCGGCTGGCAAGAGGCGTCGGGCGTGGCGACCGAGGAGACCGTTGCGCAGATCGTCGAGATCTACCGTGACTACGGGTTCGACACGGAGGTCATCGTTGCCGCGGTGCGATCCGGGCGCCAGATCGTCGACGCGGCCCTCGCCGGCGCGGACATCGTGACGGCGGCGATGGAGGTCTACAAGGAGAGCTTCCTCCACCCGTTCACTGACAAGGGATTGCGGATCTTCCAGGACGCGTGGGACGGGACAGAGATCGGGAAGCCTTGAGGGTGTGGCGGAAATGGACGAGTTCACGGTCGGATTCATCGGGCTCGGCATCATGGGCGAGTCGATGTCGGAGCGCATCATCAAGGCGGGCCACGAGACGCTCGTCTACGACGTCGACAAGGCGCGGGTGGACAAGGTGGCCGCGCTGGGCGGGAAGCCGTGCGGTTCCGTCGCCGAGCTCGCCAAGCAATCGAGGCACGTGATCATCATGGTGCCGACTAACAAGCACGTGCGCGAGGTCATTGGCCAATTACTCCCCGAGATGCAGCCCGGCACGGTCGTCATCGATATGAGCACGATCTCCCCCGTCGTGTCTAAGGAGCTCGCCGGCAAGGTCAAGGAGAAGGGCGGCACGATGCTCGACGCGCCGGTCGTGAAGAGCAAGGCCGCCGCGATCTCCGGCGACCTCGGGATCCTCGTCGGTGGCGACGAGGCGGCGTTCGAAGGGGTCCTGCCGCTGTTGCAATGCATGGGCAAGAACATCATCCACATGGGGCCGAACGGCGCCGGCCTCGCGATGAAGCTGTGCCACAATATGCTCGTCGGGGAGATCCAGAACGGCGTGAACGAGATGCTCGTCCTCGCCAGCGCGGCGGGGCTCGACATGGACTCGGTGGTCAAGGCCATCTCCTACGGCGGGGGCCAGAACTTCTACCTGGACTCGAAGGCGGCCACGATCAGGTCGCGGGACTTCGACCCCAAGTTCCCGTTCGAGCACATGGCCAAGGACATGACCCTGGTCCTCGATTTCGCAAGGAGCCTCGGATTGAACCTCGAGGTCGCGAATTACGTCCGGGGGATCTTCAACGTGGGGATGGAGGAAGGCCTGGCCCGGGAGGACTTCTCCGCTTCCATCAAGATCGTCGAGAAGAGCACCGGAGCCCGTGAAAAGGAGGTGGGCAAGTGAAGCATCCCGCCAGCATCGGCGTTGCATGCCTTGCCCGGAGGACGTTCGACTTCGAGGCGGCAGGGGAGATCTACACCAGGATGAAGGCCGACTTGAAGGCTATGGAGAACATCACCTGGCACTTCGTGGATCCCCTCGTGATAGAGGTTCCCGATGCTGAAATGGCCGCGGGTGAGCTGGCAACGAAGCAGCTCGACGGGCTCGTCCTGATCGCGGGCACGTTCCACCTCGGGCACCTCGCCCTGGTCTTCAACAATGCCTTGCACGTGCCCATCCTCCTCTGGGGCCTTGACGAGCTCCCCTACGACGGTGGGAAGATCCGCCTCAACTCCGTGTGCGGCGTGAACCTCGACGCGTCCAACCTCTACAAGGCCGGCACCCGCGACTACCACGTGGTGATCGGCGGCTCGATCGACGAGGACTGGGTCGACGCGATCCGCATCAGGGCGACGTTCAAGCGCGCGCGGGTGGGCATCGCCGGGTACCGCGCCCACGGCTTCTTCAACCTCGACGTGGACGAGCTCGACCTGTGCCGCGCGACCGGCGTCTTGATCGACCACTACGAACTCGCTGACATATTCAACTTTGACGTTGACCAGGGGCAAGTTGCAGCCCAGAAAGCCAGGATCCAGGAAAAGTTCAAAACGAGCACCTTGTCCAGCGAGCAGGTCAACAAGGTCGCGGCCCTCGCGGCGAAACTCGACGCCTTCATGGCCAAGAACGGGTTGACGGCGCTGGCGCTCCGCTGCTGGCCCGAGTTCGCGGCCTCGTTCGGCATCGCCCCGTGCGCGTCCATGTCGCTCCTGCAATCGGGGGGCAGGATCATCGCTTGCGAGGGGGACGTGCTCGGGTCGCTCTCTATGCTCGCCCATGCCGCGATCGGTGGCGAGACGCCGTTCCTCGCCGACTTCTCCCAGGTCAACGTCGCGGAGAACTTCGCACTGCTCTGGCATTGTGGCGTCGCGCCGTGCAACACGTGGGACGGCGAGTCCGAGTGCTCCCTCGAGACCTACCACGCCGGCGGGAAGGGGGTGACCGCCGACTTCGTCATGAAGCCTGGCGCCCTCTCCATCGCCCGGATCGACTACTGCCAGGGCGGCTACCGCGTCTTCTTGCAGCAAGCCAGGGCAGTGCCGATGGCCAAGGAGCTCAAGGGCACGTACGCGAAGGTCGAGTTCGGGGGCAGCGTCC
>JAFGBX010000434.1 GCA_016932935.1 Promethearchaeota archaeon
ATCCGGCGCGCGAAGGAAAACGAGACGTTGCCCGGGGCCGACCTCGTGGTCGAGAACACGGGCACCATCGCGGAGGGCGGGCAAATATTATTAGCCTATCTCGCGTCTTTCTGCAAGTAGAAGCTTCGGTGGGCGTATGCGGAACAAGCACTTGATTCAGATCTACCCGGCCTACTTCGACGTCAAGCGGTCGCGCCGGACGGGGCGCCGGGTACCGAAATCGATAGCGGTGCAACGCCCGATGCTCGAGGAACTCAAGATCATCGCCGACGTCTTGAAGCTCGACTACGAGGTCGACACCGAGGCTAAACATCCCGCCTCGTGGTGGGACGAGTACCCAGGCCGCCTCGTCGTTAAGCAGGTCGACCAGGCGGATCAAAAGGTGGAAAAGGCCAAGTTGGTCGTTAAGTTCGCCAAGTACCTCGTCGCCGTCAAGAAGAAGAAGAAGGAAAAGGAAGACTTGAAGGAGCGGCAGCAGCACCACGCGAAGGGGCAGCAGTCCCACAAGAAGTACCAGAAGCCCGCGAAGAGATGACGCGGTGCCGATCGCCTATAGCCTCGCCTTTAAGCGACTGATCGCCTCGGCGATCTTCCTGCGCTCGCCACCCCCGTCACCACCATCGCCGCCCGTGCTGCCGGTAGCGCCTCGCCCCGCGACCAGGGAGCGCCCGTTGCCCCGCAAGTATTCCATGCACGTGACCTTGCATCTCTCCGAGAGGTCGGGGTAACTCGCCGAGACGTCCCTCTTCTCGGAGGGGTCGGCACGCAAGTCGTAGAGCGTGCCGCTGCCCGTTTCCATGTCCAGGAGGTACTTGAAATCGAAACCCTGGATCGAGGCCATTCGCTTGATGGCCCTGTCGTTGAGCTCGTTGAAGCGGGTCTGGATGCCCTTGTGGAGCGTGCAAGCCATGACGTGGCGGGCTGGAAAGCTTGCAGAAGCACCTCCGGCCTCCTGCTGCTCATCGCCGTGCGGCGCGAGGTGCGGCATCATGCTGGCCATGTCGAACGACGCCGGCCGCGGGATGCCGAGCACGTCGAGTACCGTCGGCGCGAGCTGGCCGAGCGAGAAGGTGCTGCCGACGCGCGTCCCCGCCCCGAGACCCGGGATCTCGCCGCGCTCGACCGGCCCCCCGAAGACCATGAACGGCACGTGGAGGAGCTCGTTGTGCAGGTGCGCGCGGTGCCCGAAGTCCCCGTGCTCGCCGAACTCCTCCCCGTGGTCAGACGTGAGGAAGAAGATGGTGCTGTCGAATGCCCCCTTGCGCTTGAACTTGCGGACGAAGAACCCGACGCGTTCGTCCACCGCGCGGAGCTCGGCGTCGTAGAGGTCGACGAGGCTCCTCCTCCGCTTGTGCAGCTTCAGCACGTCCGTGTACTCGGGGAACCGCTTCACGTAGTCGAACTCCTTCTTGTTGAAGCGGGGGTTCACCTTGGCGAGGTCGCTCCACCTCGGGATGAACGGGTCGTGCGTGTCCATGTAATGCGCCCAGAGGAAGAACGGCTTGCTGGCCGGGCCGCCCTGGGGGCCGCCCGGGTGGTAGTGGTACCAGAACCACTTCAGGGCACGCCTCGTTATGCCCCGGGCGCGGACGTAGTAGATGACGCTCCTGCCGAGGAACAAGCGGTAGAACAAGCGCTTGAGCGATGCCTGGACGATATCCGGGAACAGCTTGAGGCTCTGGAGGCGGTTGTAGAGGGCGTTCGACCGCCTACCGCTGCGCTCGAAGTGGGCGAGGACCTGCCTCGTGACCGGGTTCTTCGAGCTCGCGCCAAGCGAGTCGAAGAACCGCCGGAAGCCCCGGTGGTAGTTGAAGTAGTGGCTGTTCTGCGGGTTCGACGTGAAGCCGGCGGTCTGGTACCCGTGCCTCGAGAGTACCTCGGCGATCGTCACCTTCCAGGGCGGGAGCGGGGAGAAGCCGCCCCTGTCGAAGGGGAACGTCGCGGTGAACATCGAGCAGAACGAGGGCGGCGTGCACGGCCCCGTGGCGTACATCTCGTCGAACACGGCGGCCTTGCGCGCGAGCCGGTCGATGCGCGGCGTTACGTCACGCGGGTACCCGTTGAACCCGCAATGGTCGTACCGCCACGCGTCGATCGTTATGAGCACGACGTTGTACTTGTCCTTCACTCGCACCACCTGGCGCGAGGCCACAATCGTGCCCCCGCGTCCCTACTCCGCGTCCTGCTTTCCGGATGGCTCCTTCTTCTCCTGCGTCCTTTTCCCGGGCCCCGGCGTCCCTTCGTTGGCCTTGAGCTTGTACTCCCCCGCGCCCTTCACGAGCTCGATCCGCAACTCGTCGAAGCTCTGGATCCCCTTCTTGACGAGCCAGGCCCGCACCTTCTTCCTTCCGAGGTCGCTGATGGTGTCGAAGCCGAGGATGAACGCGATCGGCATGAACAGGGTGAGGAGCGGGTCGAACATGGTGTCAAGGCTCGCGCCCTGGAACCGGGTCACGACGAAGACGACGTACGCGATGACGATGTTGATCGACCCCAGGCCCTTCAGCGCGGGGAGCACGCTCTGGCCGACCGGGTTCAGGTACTTGACGCCTTCCGACTCGGTGAAGTACATAAGGTTCACGTCGTCTAGGTACCAGAGGGGCGGGACGATGAGGGTGAGGCCGGCGGCGAAGATGAACACGAAGGAGGTGTACAGGAGCGTGAACGTGTTCTGGTTCACGAGCAAGCTGGGATCCAGGAAGTTGAAGATCTGGAGCGTGGTCAAGGTCAGCGAGATGGAGATGGCGTAGAGCAAGAAGGCCCGCTTGATGAGCAACCAGCCCGTGACGGTTCCAGATGTCTTGAGCATGATGTACTTCTCGGTCGGCTTCCGGTTCCGCGAGAGCGCGGCCTGCACGAGGAAGAACAGCTTTGCGCACGAGATGCCGAGCAGGCCGAAGATGAGAAGCCCAAAGAAGAAAGCGACGAACAAGTCGAACAGCGCGCTCACGACCATCAGCCCTGCCGCCTCCGCAGTCCCGCCGAGCTTGACGAACTGCAGCAGGTAGTAGACCGACGCGAGCACGATGTAAAAGATGAG
>JAFGBX010000435.1 GCA_016932935.1 Promethearchaeota archaeon
GGATCACATCACGACGACTCTGGCGATATCATGACGATCGAAATCACCGACCACGATTCCGAGGCGATGTACTCGTTCGTTCGTACGGTCTGCAAGGACATCGGCCCCCGGGCGCCGTGCAGCGCGGCGGAGGCGAGGGCAGCCGAGTTCATCAAGGCGGAGATGCGGAAGAGCTGCGACGACGTGGCGATCGAGCCGTTCACGTGCGCGCCTGGTGGCTTGCTCGGCTGGATCCGTCCCGCCATCATCCTGGTCGTGGGCTCGCTCGCGCTCTATCTCGTCGTCGCGTTTGCCCTGCATGGCCTCGGCGGGATTGCGTTCTACGTGGCGTGCATCGGCCTGGTCATCACTGCCTGGGTCATCGCTTGGAAGGAGTTCTTCAGCTACGAGGAGTTCATCGACCGCTTTCTCAAGAAAGGGTCGTCGCAGAACGTGGTTGGTCGCATCATGCCTACTGGCGAGGTCAAGCGGGTGATCGCGTTTTCCGGCCACCACGACTCGGCGCAGCGGTTCAACCTGTTGGAGTACTTGGGCGGTGTCGGCTACGCCGGTAGCATCATCTGGGGTTTCGGCATCTGGCTCGCGTGGACGGTCACGCTCGCGGTCGCCATCGTGCTCGCGATCGCGGGGCTCGACATGGGCGGAATCAACACCTTCGCGGCGTGGCTCGGCATCGTCGGGTCGCCGGCCATGGTGCTGTTGTGGTTCTTCACGAGCAGCGGTGAGCGCGGGAACGTCGTTCCCGGCGCCGTCGACAATCTCAGCGCCGTGGCGGTCGTCCTCGCTATCGGTCGCCACGTCCGAAAGCATCCCGAGATCGTGCCCGCCGGCACTGAAATCCGCCTCATCTCGTTCGGTTGCGAGGAGGCGGCGCTGCGCGGGGCGAGGCGGTTCGTCGAGGCCCACCGTCCAGAGCTCGAACACTCCGACTTCCAGCTCGTGAATATGGACGGCTTGCAGTCACCGAAGAGCTTCATGATCTTCTCGTTCGAGCCGACGACCCGGACGCCACACGATGCGGGGGTGACGAGGGGCATCATGGCAGCGGCCCGGCGGGTAGGGTTGCACGTGTCGAACTTCGGCAGCAAGAGCATAGACCGGATGGCCGGCTTCTTCTCCGGCGGCACGGATGCCGCGGCGTTCTCCAAGGTGAAGATCCCGGCCAGCACGTTCGGGGCCCTGGACGTCTTGAAGTACATCAACAATTACCACACGAGCCGCGATACTCCTGATCGCATAGAACCGGGCACCTTGGAGGGCGCCCTGAGGATCTGCCTTTCGTTCATCGAGCACGGGGGAAAGGAGTGAGCCGTCGGGCTATCACCTGATAGTGCCGGCGCGCAAGAAATGAGGCGCAAAGAGTATCTTCTTTAACGTCGGGATCGTCTGGAAGATCATCTCGCCGGCCTTGAAGTCCACGTCGTCCGTTGTCTCGGCATAATCGAGCTCGAAACACTTGACGATGAGCGCGCGCAATTCCTTGTTCTCCGCGAGGGCGTTGATGAAGAACGTCCAGAGAGACTCGTCGGAGGTCGCTTCCCAGAACAGCCAGCTGTTCTTCCGACCGGAGCGGTTGAACTTGTTGACCAGGGTGCGCGCGAGCAGGGCCTTGTAACCGGCGAGGTTCTCCGCGATCGGAGCCTTGTTCTCGTCGCGCAGCCTCACCATGGTCTCGACCGCGTGCTTCGCGCTGAGCCTGCCCTGCCAGACGCCCTCGTAGTAGAACGGATGCGCAAGGCCAGCGGCGTCGCCGAGTAGGAGGACGCGGTTCGCGTGCGGGCGCTTGACCGGCGCGCGCGGGATGAGGGTCATCACGCGCGGCGACTTCTGGCCCGGCCACACTTTTTCCCTCGCGCCGGCGAAGAGATCCTTCACCCGGGGATCCTTCTCGACCGTCTCCTTGTACCGCTCCCACGACACGTGGTGGTCGATGATGCCCGCGTTGAACGAGTCCCTCCGGCACGTGATCCAGAAGGGGCCGATGGACGTCACGCGCTTGTTCACGTAGTAGTGGTAGGCGCCGGCGGAGAGCACCTCCTCGACGTGCCGCTCGCTGCACTCGTACTCGCAGATGATGGATTGAACGACCGGTGGCTTCTCGATGCCGAGCTGGTCGTGCAAATGGAAGCCGGAGGTGCCGGTCGCCAGGAACAGGACGTCGCCCCGGATCGTGGATTCGGGCCGACCGGCCGCAACGCACGTGACGGCCACGCCGTCGCCCGTGACCTCGATGCCCTTGGCCCGCGTGCCGTCGAGGATGTCGGCGCCCTTTTTCTCAGCAGCGTCTAACATGCACTTGTCGAACGTCGACCGCAATATGATCTTGCCGAGCGAGGTGCCGAACTCGCGGCCGTCGAGCACGAAGGCACTCGCCGGCGACATCGGCCTCATCGTGACCATGTCGCGCTCGAACGCGGAGCCGGGAAGCGGCGGGAAGCCCTTGAACGAGTGGAGAGGGTAGACGCCGGAGCATGGGTGGTAGGCGCCGCGCTCCTTCGCTTCGATGAGGGACACCGCGAGGCCTCGCTCGGCCGCGAGCCACGCGGCCATGGCGCCCGACGCGCCGCCCCCGATGATTACGATGTCCTTCTTCACGATGCACGGGAACGCGCCATGCCTTTTGAACACCGGCACGGGACCGCGGGTTTTTTTAGTCGCGGCGGGGTTGCTTGTTCGACGATGAAGAAGCTGCCGATCGCCGTCGCGCTGCCCGTCACCGATCTGTACGTCTCCTCGGGTGCCTTTGCCGCCGATGTGAAGAAGGTTGGCGATGGTCCTGCCATCTACATCGAGCTCCGGCTCGATTATGCCGGCGACACGAGCGCGCTGGACATCGGGGCACTGGTCGGGAGCTGCCGTGCTGCGAGGCTGGAACCGATCTGCACGTGCCGCGTGAAGGCGAAAGCGCAAGGCGGCAACTACGTGCCGCGCGACCGGGCGGCACACGAGGCCCTCTTGAGGCGAATGATCGAGGCGAGGCCGTCGCTGGTAGACGTCGAGCTCGTGAACGAGGCGGGTCTGCTCGACTCGGCCCTCTCGTCCTGCCGCCAGCACGGGGTCGGGCTCGTCCTCTCCTTGCACGACTTCGCGGCGACGCCACCCGCGTCCGAGGTGGACTCGCTGTGCGACCTGCTGGTGCAAGCGGTCGCCCAGCACCCCCCGGAACATGATCGCATCGTGTTCAAGGTGGTCTTCGCGGCCAAGAAGGTGGCGGACAACGCGATGCCGCTCCGCGTCATCGACAATCTCTCGGCAACGAGGCGGGACGTCGTCTCGTTCTGCATGGGTGCGGTGGGGCTCCTCTCGCGCGTCGCCAGCGTGATACCGCGGGCGGCGGGTAGGGCTCATGGAAAGTTCACGTTTGCCTCCCTCGTGCAGCAGACGGCGCCGGGGCAAGTCGACGTGGACACGATGGCCGCGCTGCTTGATCCGTTTTTTTAACGAGTGGTACCAGGCCAACCAGCCACCACCCGGCACTTTCGGCGATATTCAAACGCAGAACCGCCCCGCGGCCGCATCGGAAGGTGCCCTCGTCTTGCCATCGAATCGTATAACAATACGACGCTCGTTTATATGGAGAAGGAATGTAATAGCTTTACCGGATTAATCAAGACATCTTTTCGAGATTGCTATGCCATGCACGATTGCTGAATTGGATGCTCATCTAGACGAGGACCAGAAAAAGATCCTGTACATTTATGCCTTGTATTCAAGCGAGGAGGAACTCCGGTTCATGCAATACACGGGCATGCTATCAATTTGCTTCCACTTGATGAAAAAAGGAATCTTCCCGAACTACAAGGAGCAACTCTTGATTTATGACTATAAGGCAGACAGGCGATATCTTTGGGAAGATAAGAAATTCATGAATGACATCAACGTGCTTCGAAAATACAACGTTTTAATCCGCGCACGGGCCCGCTCCAAGGAATATCGGGACGTGAACTCCCACCAGATTTCGAGGTTTGGAAGCCAATATCTGAAGGAATGCAACTATGCAAGCACGGATCCTGGCAAGAAAATCCTTTCCCATTTGAAATGCAATTGTGGGAACTTGAGACGTGTCGTTTTTGAGGACGACGATCCGGTTCTTAAATGCGCTCGTTGCGGCAATGTCGTTAACGTTCGAGGTTTCCTCTACAACTTGCATGAACCTTTGGGGCGCTCACATTCCGCGTTTTTCCTCGGGGGGGACAAGCTATGAGCGCTGCGCCGGCGGAAAAACCGGATCCAGATTTAAAGGTTCTCAATCCCAGCATCATCGTCTCGCAATGGATCCCCATGGGGATCAACAACATGGTCTCTCTGAACCGCCACCTGGGTTCTCATAAGAAGTACGCTGCGCCGACGGAATTTGGAATGCTCGGCGAGGTTGAGTCCATCAAGGATGCAGAATTCAAGATGAACAAGCCGGGAGTGTTCTTGTACTCGGTAGATTTCGATTTTTCCAATTTTGTTGACGCCCATTTGAGGTGTTCGCTCGATTCCAAACAAATCGTGGGGCTGCGGGTCGATAAGTCAGGCCTGGCAAGTTTTGGCGTGGGCATTCCCGATTCATCCCTCTCCTTTGACGAGGTCAAAATCACGATCGGGAAATTGACCTACCGTTTTGTTGATTACTTGTTCCCGATGCTGACGGACGTTCAGCAAGACATGCTCAACATCTTGTATGACGTGGAAGATATTCTGAAGTCCCATTTTACAGTAACGACCTATGCCCTGATTATAACCGAATCCCTGGGTGTTTCTGCCGGTTCCAGCAAGCAGTTCCTGGAAGAATACCCGCTCAAGGTCGACGCGATCACCGACTGGATACTCCAAGACGTAACCATCGATACCTGCCAGGTATTCATCGGCATGCGAGCTGCGATCTGCGTGGGCAATCCATCAAGAGAATTGCAGACGGCATTGCAACACGTGTTGTTTATCAAGAGCATCTTCAACGTGTCCTTGAATCTATTTTCGTTGATATGGAACCTGGGCAAAAAATTGCGCCTCATCAACAAGCAGGTCCCCAACGCGGGATACAAAGCGTTAAAAGGATTCAATTTTGAAATCGGCAAGTTGAACAACGAATTATCGTTGCTCAGCGTGCTGGATGAAATGTTCCAGGTCTCGATCCGGGACAAGCAAGAGGCTTGGAACAATTCCGGATCAAAGAAGAGCCTGCCCGAAAACGTGTTCAACATCGACCGGGATTTCCACGATGAGAATGCGAAAACGGAAGACCGGAGGCTTATCTTGAAGGAATTGACCACCTACCTTGAAGGCGTCAGGGACAACATCGAACAGCGCATGGATCTCATATTGACAAAGAACAGCGAGTACCTGAACTTGATCGTCCTGGCCTTGACGGTGATAACGGTCATCAGCGTAGCGGACATCTTCTCGTTCAACCTGGATCAATGGGCAGTCGTGATCCTCGCCATGATCCCCTTCGCCGGGGCCTCGTTGATCTACGTCAAGAATTATCTAAAGAACTTCAAGCTATGATCGATTAGTTACTTGACAACGGAGGGGGCTCTTGGTGGAAAGTTTTAAAATTCCCTCCGGTGATTATAGTATAACGCGTGTTCAGTGCGATGGGGTGGCCATCCAGCACCCCTCGGAGGCACGTTGTTGAGGCGATCCTTCTGTCCGATTCAATGCTCACCTACATCCTCAAGGACTTGCGCCAGAAGGTTGAGGGTATGCAAGCAAGTGCGGTGGTGTCAAAAGAAGGCTTGATCGTCGCCAGCGACTTGTCCGAGGGGATCAGCGAGATGCACCTCGCGGCGATGAGTGCGATCTTGTTGAGCACGAGCGAGAACTTGCTGGTCGAGTTGAAAAAAGGCAGCCTCGACGTGTGCATCGTTCAGGGTAACGAAGGAGACCGGTTTGTCATCATGGACGCCGGACTGGACTTCATCCTCGTCGCCATCCTCGGGAACTTCACCAGGATGGACATTGCCTTCACCGAGATGCGCAACTCTGCTCGCCGCATCTCGGAGACCGAGGCATGACCGGGCCTGGTTTCTTGTTCTATTACCAATCCTTTCACCACGAAGAGGATAAGCTCTGAGGAATAATGCACATGCGTGTTCCTTCTTAGAATTGCATATATCATCTCGGCTGGAACGGGTGTCTGCGAGCGCTGGTTCCAGCCGAGGAAAAATAAGGGGAAAGAAGTAAATTAATCCTTTCTCAAGTTCCAGCCACGTGGCACGCCCGCGTTGTACATGATCTTCTCGGCACGACGCAAGTTATCGAAGGCAAGCTCGATCTGGAGCATGGTAAAGCCTAGTTCCTTCATCTCGTTGTACACGTCCGTCTTCGACGGGATGTAGTTGTCGTGCTTGGTGAAGATCTCAATAAGCTTGGCTTCCACGACCTTGATGTCGACCTTGTCGTCGACGTTCGCGAACTCGAGCGTGAGGGCATCGGAAGCCTTGGTAGGGGCCTTCCCTGTGGTTGGCTTCGCTTCGTCCTTCTTGGTGTCTGGTGCGACCCGTTTTACATCCGGTCTTGCCTCGGGCTTCGGCACCGCCTTCACCTCGGGCTTCGCCTCGGGCTTCGGCACCTCCTTCGGCTCGGGCTTCGCC
>JAFGBX010000436.1 GCA_016932935.1 Promethearchaeota archaeon
CGTACTGCGTGTTGTTGTAGAGCTCAAGGGCCACCCGCTTGATCCTCGCCATCGCTGCCTTGATCGATGCGTGGTCCTCATCGGCCGACATCGTAGCGTGTTTCTCGCCCACGTCGCGGACAAGGTCGATGAAGTTGGCCAGGTCGCCGTCGGTCATGCCTGCCTGGTTCACCGGGGGGGTCTGGGCCGGTAGGGTTTCGCCATCCGCATGTTCCTCTCTTGCAAGGCTGGACGGCCGATAGCTCGCCGCCGGGTGGGCGCACGCCTCGATCTCCATGATGGCCTGGTCGGCGGAGGCGAGGCCGGCCGTGTTCACCCTCGACGGCTTTCCCTTCTCGATCGCGCGGTTCGACCTCACCAGTGCAGTGTAGGTCTCCATGTCGACGATCTGGGCGAGGTTATCACCCTTCACGTGCATCAGACTGCTCGTTCTCGCTTTTTCCATTACCGACGCGTTGATGAAACCCATGATGTCGATCTCGGTGAGGTGGGACGGGCAAGAACCCGCGGCAGAGAGGAGGTCGCCGATCGGCTCCTGGCTGCCGGCGATGTTTCGCAGCGCCCCGCCGGTACCTCCGCCGCTTGGCACGGGCTCCGGGGCGCCAGGCGCCGATTGCTGCACCGCCCCTTCATCAAGTACCGGCACTGCACCGCCTTGCGCGTCGGGCACTGGCTCGGCAGTCGAGCTCGAGTCTGCTGCAGGCCCCTCGACCGCAGTTGAACCCGCTAAGTCAGCCGGCGCAGCCTCGTCTGGCGGGAGATCCGACTCGCTGTAGAGGAACGTGTCCTGGGCCTGGGCCTCATCTTCCAGGATCACGGGCGAGGCATCTTCTTCCTCGTCGGGGAGCTCGAGATCCAGTTTGTGGCGCAAGTACTTTTCCACGAGGGCCTGGATCGAGAACTTGTAGCTGTCGAGTTCCTTGAAGGAACCGAACGAGGCGAGCTTGCTCTCCTCCGCGGTGCTGCTTGCCCCCTCCCTCGAAAGCCCCCGGCCCGGCTCGAGCTCGACTGTGTCCGCCAGCACCGCGCCGGCGTCCCCAGTGTCCTCCCTCGAGGTATCGAGCCCGGCACGGGGAGCCTTGAAGAGGTCCTTGAGGTTGGTGAGCCGCGGGCTCGAAGCCACAGCTTCGCGAGCATCGCCTTCTCCCTCCCGACTGTCCTGCTCTTGGGTGACTGCTTCAACTCCCTCCCCGGGCTGCCCTGCAATCGCGCTTTCTGGGACGCTCGTTTCGAGGGAACTCACCGTGATGTCTGCCGCTTTCTCGTGGATCTCGATGCGAGGCTCGACCTCGATGAATTCATCAACAACGCTGGGCTGACCATCGCCATCGGTCGTGTCGACGATGGAAGGTTCCGGGATCGATGAGACGAGCTCTGGTTCGGCGGGTGGCCTGTCGGGTGCGTGCCCGGGTTCGGTCGACGCGGCGTCATCGATCTCCACAGATTCCGGCACCGGAATCGCGCTCGCCTCGGTCTCATCGGCAGCAAGCCCCGCTTCCTCGGCGCTCGGATGTCCCCCCTGGGAGGGCGGGGTGGGCGTGGTAGCAACGGGCTCGGCTGGGGGTTCGCTTGCTGCGACGGTTGCCGGCGATGCTGTTTTCCCCACGTCGCCTGGCCGGGCCTCATCGGTCAGCGTGTCGGAGGCGGTGGCTGTGGTCGTCCCAGCCAGGGCTTGTTCGGTGATCGTATTGGGATCGCGTGAGGCACCGGTCTCGGTTCTCGTCGGGATCGGCTCGGGCACGGGGGGATTCGCCGCGTCTTCTGGGAGTGCTGGCATCTTCACCGCGGGCATCACCTCTGCCTCGGGGCCAGGCGGAACCGGTTCGGGGGGGGCCAGGCCGACCGCCGGCATGGTCTCCGGCTGGGCCCCCGCGATGCCATCCTTGGCCGTCGCCTCACCTCCCTCGGCCTTGGCGGTGGCCAGGTCGAAATCCGTCTCAATCCGCGGGCCCTCCGCGGGCACGGTCCCCGCCGTAGCAGGTGCTGATTCCATATCGTCGTGGCATGGCGCTGCATCGGATGCCTCTACTGGTGATTCTCGCGAGGGCTCTTGCATGGCTGCTTGTTCGCCTATCGCGCTTGCCGGCCCACCGACAGCTCCGGTTTCTTGCCTGGATGCTGCCGGCGGCTCATCGCCTTGAGAGGCCTCGCCGGGAACCGGCGAGTCGAAGCCGGTGGAAGCCTTGCCCTCGATGATGGTGCCCTCTGCGCCCTCCGATGGGCCGCCAGCAGCATTAACGGCACCCGGCGCGGCCGTGCAGGCGTGCTCCTCCGTCTCAACACCTGATTGAAGCTCGCAGATTTCTCGCTTGAATCTGAGCGCCTTCAAGTCGTCAGGCTTCAGCCACAGCCCCGCGTTGACCTCGGTAAGTGCCTCGTCAAATCGCTTGAGCTTGTACAAGACGAGGGCGGAATTGAAGTGGAACTTGGCGACGTCCGGGTACTTCTTGCTGAGCACGGCCATCTTGTGCCTTGCCAGCTCAAGCTGGCCGGATTGCATGAGGCCCAACGCGTCCCGCTCCTCTTGAAAAGCCTCCGGAGGCACGTCACTTGGGGTCATCGCTTCATCGCTTCGATCTGACAATGGCAGCTCTGAATAAAAGAGCCTTCCATAGGAACCACGGCACCGCTGCCCAGCCCATTAGAGAGTCTTATCGACACATTAAAAAACGGCATGTTTTAATGGCATCGCCTCCGAACAAAACCCATGGTGTCGATCTCCGTCATCATCGGGCAAGCACCCTATACTGCCGAACGCCCATATACTGGACTTCGTTTCGTCAACACGGCACTCCTGGATGGACATTCGGTCAAGCTGTTCTTGATGGAGGACGGCATATTCGTCGCATTGAAGAAACAGAACCCGAGCGAGTACCCGAACTTGCGCGAATGGCTCGAACAGGGGATCGAGACCGGGAGCCTCGAAGTGAAGGCGTGCGGCGTCTGCATGAAGGCCCGCGGCGTCGACGAGGCCGATATGGTTCCAGGCATCAAGGCCGCGAGCATGCACGAGCTCGTCGCCTGGGTCGCGGAGTGCGACAAATCTTTGTTTTTTTAAAAATTAATTCGCCCGAGACGAATCCCACCATGGTTCAACGCGTCCTGGACACGAGTGGCACGGTCTGCCCCATGCCGGCCTTTAAGACCCGCAAGGAGCTCAAGTCGATGCAAGCCGGCGACGTGCTCGTTGTCAAGGGCGACTTCTTGCCCGCCTTGGAGAACATCGAGCGCGTGGCCGCCCAGGACGGTGGAAGGGTCACCAACCGCTCGGTCTCGGGCGACCGCTTCGAGGTCGTCATCGAGAAGTCTTGACTTCGAGAAGTCTCGACTCGTCGACATCCGCTGCATTAGAGCTCGCGCTTGGTATGGAAGGGACTTCTATCAAAACTTGATATAGCCCCTAGGCAACCAATCCATAACGAACGTCATTTGCTAGAAGGAGAGGCCATCAACATGGTCGAATTTTCTCTTGAACAGTTTGAAACGATAGGCTCGTTCTATGGCGATATACTCGAAAGAAAGGCCAATATCAAGACTGTAGACGACTTCCTTCGCGAGACAAGCCATGGCAAGGATTTCAAGCCTTTGCTCGAGAAGTTGAAGGCACCGGATAAGAAGCGGACGAGGGACGGGAAGGACGGGGAGGAGCCCGAGGTAACGGAAGAACGGCTCGCTGAATGGAGCCAGGTTTTCGATCTGTTCCGCATCCCGAGGGTCTCTCCACGCATGGCGGAGCTGCTGGTGCACGCCGGCATAAACTCGGTTCGCGAGCTTTCACACCGCGACCCCATCCAGGTGTGGTACAAGATCAAGGAACTCGATGAGTCGAGCTATTTCATCGTCATCAAGAGCCCCTCGCTCGCGGAGATCGAGTCATGGGTCTACTACGCGAAGCTCATGACCAGGCGCATCAAGTACGGGTACGATGTCCCGCTCGTCGAGCTGCCCATGATGAGCGTCAACTGGGCGAGCGAGCTGCAGAAGTACCGGATCTGGACGGTCGAGGATCTCGAGGCTAACTACGCGATCATCCCGAACCTCGCGAGCCGGATCGGGATGAAGGCAAGCGTCTACGAGGAGATGATCGGGGTGTGCGACCTCTGCAAGGTCGACGGCATCGACATCCACGTCGCCAGGCTGCTGGCGCAGGCCGGCATCAAGTCCCTCCAGCAATTGCGCGGTATCTCCCCGGACGAGGCGTTCAACCGGCTGGCGAAGGTCAAGACCGGCCCTTTGCTAAAGGAGCACCCTGAGATCGAGATGGAACTCTCGAGGGACGGCATCGCAATGATACAGCAGAATTCCAAAGAGCTGAAGGTTCGTTCATTCATGGAGGCGATGGAATGATGGCAGGCATCGAGGAAGTACTCAACGTCATCTATTACATCATCATGGTGCCCGTGTTTTTCATGGGCCTCAACCTTGCCCGCAAGGGCCTCGTGAAGGTCAACAAGATCGAGGGCGAGAGGTTCCGCGCCACCGACTGGCTCGTGTCTGCCATGTTCGGCCTGCTATTCACGGTCGCCATCGTCTTCTGCATCAACCTGGCCGTGGACTTCTTCCTCACGCCAGACGTGGGCATCACGATCCCTCCCGTGGGGAGTTATTTGCTCGTGATCGCACTCGGCGTGCTTCTCGTTTATCCTTTCTGGGAGATGTTCTATCTGGCACGCCCGTCTTCCGATTCGGTCACGGGCTACCACAGGTTCCTCGAGGCGAAATTCATCAACCGGGTCCGCGGCAGGGGGGCGTACCTCGTTTCGCTGCTGCTGCTCTTCATGACCTACGGCATCCCGATTGCGTTGATAGCCTCGCCGATTGAGTTTTCCATCGCCCAGGCTGGTTTCCTCTGGATCACCATTGTTCCACTCGTGTTCCTCAATTACTTCGCCGCGTCGGGAACGGTCGGAAACTTCATCAAGGTCATGTACACGACGCAAGCGAGCAACCGCGCGTACCCCGGGATCAAGAAGTTCCAGAACCTCATCACGAACATGATGGGACTCATCAAGTTGGTCATCGCGATCGTCCCGCTCATACTCGCTGCGTACGGCCTGTACTCGAGCATCTCAGCAGCGATCGAGGGCGGCGCATCAGAAGCGAAGACAGGCACCAGCGCCTACCTCTCCTTGTTCACGACCGTTGTCTTCGGCATCATGGGCTTCTTCAGCCGGTTCTGGAACAAGAAGAGCAAGACGAAGTCGATCGACTTCATCTTCAGCGGGTACATCATGATCGCGATCATGATGAACATCCTCATCAACTTCATGACGCTGGACGCGAGCCAGGTCTTGAGCCAGTTCAATGGATCCATCCCAATCATTGGCCCATTCCTCGTGGACATCAAGCTCATGCTTGAGAACCCGGTCAACACCCTCCCGATCATCACGCTGCAGAACATAATCACGATCACCTACGCCGCCATCATCATCTTCCAGAAGAACTCCGACTTCCAGGCGAACATCCGGCTGGGCGCGGTCATCGGATCCTACCAGATGGCCTCCGAGAAGAACTTGGTCAAACTCAAGAAGGCGGAGGAGAAGAGCGAGAAGAAAGGGGCGCAGAAGGGTGCTGGCGACGCCGGAAGGCTGGAACCGAAACTGAAGGTGAAGCCCCCCGACCTCGTCGTGCTCTTGAAGTCCATCATCCTTGAGCCAGGTTTCAACAAATACGGCATCGACGTCAACGAGCCAGTGAGGGCCAAGGCGCGGCAGTACCTATCGCTGTTCGCGAATCAAAAAAGAACGAAACCAGCGACCATAGCGAAGATCGTCGAATACTTGCAGAAACACACTGTCGGGAAGGTGCGGAGCGCCAAGCGCTCGTTCTTGAGCCCAGAGGCGTTCATCTGCCTCGGCGAGATCGGCAAGACCCACCCGGACACTGTCCTCGACCCGCTACTCGACAACCTCGCAGGGAAGGACCTCTTGAAGAGACGTTATATCCTGAACGCCCTCGGCCTCATGGGGGGCCAGACTGGCAAGGTCAAGGAGATCATCCAGAAGGAGGACGTGCGTGCCGCCTTGAAGGACGAGAGTTACGAGGTCAAAAACGCCGCGATCTTGTCCATCGTGGACATCGGGCTCGAGTTGAACGACGTGGTGCCCGTGCTGGAGGAACTATACTTGATGCTCGGGGACACGATCAAGGAGGCGCTCCCCCAAAGCGAGCACTTCGTCGAGACCCTGCTCGAGTCGATCGTCAAGCTGTCCCTCAAGCAGCCCGACTCGGTTGACATCGACAAGATCTCGATCGCGTTGGACTACAAGCCCGCGTACGCGGACAACGACGCGCTGGATTACATCTTGCAGAACACGCTCCGCATCATCGCCTACCTTGCCCATTACCACCCGGACAGGGTGCCCGTCGAGCGCATCGCCGAGTATGCCAGGAGCGACAAGCGCGAGTTCATCCGGTACATGGCTTGCGACGTGCTCGGGAACCTCGTGCTAGTAAAGCCGCTGCCCGACGTCATCCAACTCCTCGTCAAGAAATCTCTCGAAGACCCTGACGACGACGTCAGGGCGATGTGCAACGAGTCGATTACCGAGTACTGCATCCACACGACGGGTGAATCCGAGTGCGTCCTCATCGATGGCAAGCAAGTCGGCCTCCTCGAATACTACCTCGCGAAGCTCGACGACCCCGACCGCTTCACAGCCGAGAACGCCAGCGAGGCGCTCAAATCCCTCGCCCGCGAGTTCTCCGCGGATATCTCTA
>JAFGBX010000437.1 GCA_016932935.1 Promethearchaeota archaeon
GCCCGCCGCAGCCCAGCCCGACAAGGAAGAGGCGGTGGTTCCCCCGGAGCCGGGCGAGGAGGCCACGGGAAAGGCGTCGCTCGACTCGAAGCTGCAGCAGTTCCAGCGATCCGGCGACGAGCAGAAGCAGCGGATCGAGCGCATCGCGAGCACGGCGAAACCGGCCGCCGCGGGCGCCCGCGCCGGCACATTATCCAAGGGAACGAGGCCGTCGAAGGCCACCAAGGGCTCGAAGAAGGGGAAGGGGGCGGTTCCGGCTGCGAAGCCCGGGCAAGCGCCCGGGCCCGAGGCGAGGCCGGCCGCGGGCAGCGCCACCCAGGCTCCCGCCGCCAAGCTCGACAAGGAGAAGGACATGCTACCAAAGGGCTTCCAGCAAGAGCTTATGAAGAACATCAAGGGCTTGATTAAGGAAAAGCAGAAGGAAGCGAAGAAGCCCGGCGCGGATTGACCGACCCTGGCCTCATTCCTTCTTGACGATCCTCACGAGCGTGTCCGGGTGGTTGGAGTAGATCGCGTCGGGGCCCCAGCTCGCGGCCTCCTGCATCGCCTTCTCCTCGTCCACGTCCCAGATGAACGACTTCAAGCCCTTCCCGTGTATTGCATCCACGATCGCTTTACTCGCTTCTCCGAATGGCAAGTTCACGACCTTGATGGCTGTTGGATCCACCTTGTCCAGGTCCTCTATCACGCCCTCTGCATTGGGATGCGTCGACAGCACGTACGCGAGGTCGGGGAACTGCCGCTGGATCCTCTTGATGAGGAGGCGGGACTCCAAGCACGTGAACACGCGGGGCGAGACGCCGTGCTTGGCGAGCACGCCGTGGTAGGCCTCCGCGTCCCGCACGTCCTTGAGGTCGATCGAATAGAACAAGGAACCGTCGCGGAGCTTCTCCATGGCAACGAACACCTCGTCAAGCGTCGGGACGACCTGTCCCTTCGGGAGCCGGATCCTCTTGATCTCCGCGAGCGGCAGCTTCGGGATGCGATACAGCTGGCCGTCGATGTCGAGGGAGTCCGTGTGCGAGACGATGACGTGGCCATCCTCCGACGTGTAGACGTCCAGCTCAATTCCATCGACGCCCATGTCCACGGCAGCCGAGAAGCTGGCGAGAGTGTTCTCGGGCATCGCGAACGGAGCGCCTCTATGACCGAATAGGATCATGGAAACCGGGATCTGTGAAGCATGGAGAGGACATAAACCCGAGGAGCTCCTGGGCACCGGGCGGGCTACCGCTTCCGGACGACTGCCTTGTCCTCGAGGTACGCTGGGAGCACGAGCACGAGCACGCCCGCGAGGTCGATGCTCACCACGAAGCTGACGAGTGGCGGGGCGGCGAGCAACGCCGCGGAGAGCAAGAAATAGAGCCCGGTGAAGGCGCCGGCCGTGATGATCACCGTCTTCGCCATCACCTCGGTCGCGTAGGATTTAAGCCAGTAGCGCGACGCGCGACCCTTCCCATGCGTGGGCTTGAGCCGCTTCAGCCGCATGCCGCGCTCCACGCGGCGCTGGACGAGGCCACACGCGTAGGCGAGGATGAACGCGAGGACGATCGGGATGAGCACGACCACCTGAACCTCGCCGACCTTCGTGACGTACTGCGCGAAGGAGATCGCCCCGGCGAGAACCAACCCGCAACAGCTGAAGTAGACGAGGCGCACGCCCCACGTGTTTATCGATACGGTTTCCGTGCTCATCAGCAGCGCCGTTGTTTGTTGAAAGAATGGTGGTGGACCCGGTGAGATTCGAACTCACGAGAACCCGCACCTCTTGGAGGGGGCTCAAGACCACCCCAGTCAAGCGGGCATCATGTGCATCGGAACCGCTATTCGCGACCCCGAAACCACTAGATTACGGGTCCACCCGTTCGTGCGGTAGTTCACATATAGAAAGAGCATCTTTTAATTTTATCACGAATCCTGGTTCGATCTTTTATCGTTTCGAGGTCTCGAGGAACCGCTCGACCCGATCCATGGCCTCGGCGATGTTCTCCACGCCCGTCGTGTAGGAAAACCGGACGAACCCCTCGCCGTTCTCGCCGAACCCGACGCCCGGCGTCGCGGCGACGTGCCCCTTCTCGAGCAAGTCGTAGGTGAACTTGAGCGAGTCGCCGCTGACGGCCTTGATGTTCGCGAACGCGTAGAACGCCCCGCTCGGCGGGTGTTTCATCGAGATGACGCCCATCTGGTTGATCCGCTTGGTGATGGCGTCGCGGCGCTGCCCGTAGAGGCGCAGCATCTCCGCGGTCTCCTTGGAGCACCCAAGCGCCGCAATGGCGGCCTCTTGCGAGACCGACGGGGCGCATATCATGAAGTTCTGGTTGATCTTATCCATGGCCCTCATGAGCTGGGCGGGGGCGACGGCATAGCCAAGGCGCCAGCCCGTCATGGCCCACATCTTCGAGAACCCGTCCAGAATTACTGTCCTATCACGCATCTCGGGGATAGACGAGATGCTGGGGGCGGTCTGGCCCGTGTAGGTGAGCTCGGCATAGATCTCGTCGGAGAGCACCCAGATGCC
>JAFGBX010000438.1 GCA_016932935.1 Promethearchaeota archaeon
TCTTGCTGGCCATCGGCCCGACATTCTTCGCGTTCAAGGAGTTCGTGGCTTCGACGAGCCCCGCCAGCATGCCATTTTCCCTGCCGGGCGCCAAATCCATCTCGTTGGCCAGATTGCCAAACGATCACGTCATGATGTGTTACATCGACGGCGGCGGGATTCACTACCGCGAGTCGGACACCCGGGGGGCGAGCTGGTACGAGCCACGCTCCGTCATTTCGACCAACCTTACGGATGCCGGCAATCTCTATGCGAAGGTGGTTCAATCAGGGGGAAGCAACGTCCTCTTACTCGCGTGGGACGCTGAAATCCCGGAAAACGCGACACGACGTGCATTTTATGCGACAATAAACCTGGCGACCGGTGTCGCCGTCAATGAACCGGCGTTCTGCTCCAGCGGCAGCGGCGCGGCCGTCGAGCAGTACCCGACCATCGCTGGCGGGGACGGGGGCGTGTACCACATGGCCTGGCTCGTGAACGCGTCGGGTGACCACTCGATCGCGCTGCGAAACGGGACGTCATTGTCATCGTGGGGCCCCATCTCGGCCGTGGGCCTCGGTACCGACAGCATCACCTATCCTCGCGTCCTCGTGGACTCGCACGGGAACCCCGAGGTCGTCTACTCCCGAGCCAACGCGACGGCACAACAACTGGTTCATCGTTCCATACAAGGCGGCGTGAGCTTCAGCCAGCCCAACGTACTGATCAATGAATCCTCCGGTGGAAGCACGTTCACTTGTTTCGATAGCTCCCTCTCCTCTGCTGACGATCTGGTCGTGTCTTTCCATGGATCTGGCACGGTCGGCGGTGAGAGCGTGGAGAACGCATCTGTCATCGTATACGCGACTCGGGCCTCCGGGTTCGCTGATGTGAAGCAAGAGACCTTCGTCAGCCGGCCCGCAGTGCATTGCCTGGGGCACATCACCTTCACGAACGACCAGGTTCTCACCGCCTGGCTTGAAACCACCGAGGTCCTGTTCACGATCACTGACTTCGACATGTCGAACAAGAACTCGACCTTCCACAGCATATTGCTCGCCGACATCTTCATTTCCTGCGGGGCGTTCAACGTCTTCGTCCACTTCCACCTGAAGAAGAAGAAAAAGCTGGACGAGAACAGCGAGCCGCTAAACAACCACGCCGTGACGGCGTGCTTCGTCGCGATCGGCATCATCATGCTCGTCCCCCTCTCCGGGTTCCAGGGGGAACGCATGGGCGAGTCGTATGCCGACGGGTTCGTGTTCCCCGCCCCCATCAACCTCGCCACGGTCATCGTGGTCGGGTTCGTTTTCTTGTTCTTCGGCGTGACCACGCCCTTGATCGACAAGTTCTGGCGCAGGGACAAGCGGGAGCAGCAGTCCATTCTAAACGTCGATACACGGCCGTTCTCGTGGAAGCAAGAGATCCTCCGCAAGATCCCGCACGTGGCGGTCGCGTTCCTCATCATCGGGTTCGATCCGCTCGGATCCAATGCCATGCAGTTTGTCAACGTCCAGAAATATGACCAGTTCAACTTCGTGAACGAGGGTGGCATCATCTTCGACTATGTGTTGCGGCTCAACAACATCGAGATAGGGAGCTACGCGGTCAAGATCGTGATGGCGTCCGGCATGGTGTTCCTCTGGATCCTCGACTTGCACGTGCTGCTCGCGTCGCCGACCACGTATTACTTCGCGAAGGACTACTTCATCATCGCCTTCAGGAAAAAGGAGCGGACGTCGATGGCCGACTTCGTGATCATGTTCTCCTCCCTGCTCCTCATGATCCTTGTGCTGACGTTCCACCCCCAGTACAAGCTCCAGGGGTCGTTCGTCTGCTTCGCGGGCTTTGCCTCGCTCTGCTTCGGCGACACGGCCGGCATGATCGCCGGCCGGCTATTCGGCAAGCACAAGCTGTGGAAGGGGGCGATAAAATCGTGGGAGGGCGCGATCGCGGGGGCGGCCGTGTCCTTCCTCTCGGCGCTGGTCTTCGTCGAGTGGCCGTTCGCGCTGCTCGTGGCCGGCACCTACGTCGCCGTCGACATCATCACGGCGCGGGTGCCGATCTCCGATAACTTCCTCATCCCGGTCATAACGGCCCTGGTCTTCTTGCCGCTGCTCCCGTTCGTAAGCTCCCCCCTGGCGGGCCTGTACGCGTGACGCCTCTGCCAGGCAACCAGGTATGATGTCACCGCGAGCATACCCGGGCGCCTCTCGAGATGATCCCCTCCTTCTAAAGCTCGTTTTCGAGGATCGGTTACCAGGTGAACAAGATGTACGATATCCAGAGACCTGGCATCCCAGCTTGGGACGACATAAAGTTCATTACCAAGGACCTGACCAACGTGCTCGATAACTACGTCGACAACGATGACGCGCCCATACCGACCATGCGCGCCCGCCTGGCGAGGACGATCGCCGAGATGCGGGACGAGAAAGGCGTCGAGGACCGGATGACCAAGCCGGTGGCCGTCGACCCCTACCTGGCCATCCGGAGGATGACCCAGGAAGCCAGGGAGAAGCTGCGCGCCGCGATGCTCCGGCGTTGATCACGATCCCGTGTTTTTTTTCCAACGGGCACCTATCATGCATGTAACCGAATGGGCATCCAGCCGCGCCGAACATGAGACTCCTCGATTTGCAAACTAACGGGCTCGCGATCGGGCTCGCATCGCGTTTGGACTCGGCGAAAGCGATAAATATAACGAAGGATCTGTCGAACTTCCTGCTCGAGAAGAAGATCAAGGCCTTCCCAGAATCACGCATCGCCAACATCCTCGGGTTGCCTGGGAAATCCCTCCACGAGATGACGGCCGACCAGGTGCCAGCGATCGCGTGCGTCGGCGGGGACGGGACGATCCTCCGCGTGGCCCAGAAGCTGCCCTTCAAGAACCCCCCGGCCATCCTCGGCGTGAACGTGGGCGCAGTCGGGTTCCTCGCGGAGTTCGACGTGAACACCCGGGAATCCTTCAACCACCTCGTGTCCGCTAACCTCATCGAGGAGCGGTGCATCCGACTATCGTGCCACGTGGACGCCCAGGATCACTTCCCGCCCGCGCTCAACGAGATCCTCGTGATCACGTCGAGGCCGTCCAAGGCATTGAGTATCACGGTCTCCGTCGACAAGCAAGTGTTTTCCACTGGTTACGTCGACGGGGTCATCGTGTCCACGCCCACCGGCTCGACCGCTTACTCGCTCTCCGCCGGTGGTGCCCTCGTGGCGCCAGAGCTCGAGGCCGTCCAGCTCGTGCCCGTGAGCCCCTTCGTGCGCACGGGCTTCAAGCCCCTGCTGCTCCCCAGCAGCTCGACGATCGAGATCGAGCTGCTCCGCCCCAAGCTGAACGCCATCGTCGCCATCGACGGGCAGAACGAGTACACGATCAACTCCGCCGTGACCAAGCGGATCACGATCCGGAAGTCTCCGAGCGGGATCTCCTTCTTGAGGACGCAGGCCTCGAAAACGTCTTTCTTTTCCCGCTTGAACAAAAAATTATTACCCGGGGCGAAGTTTCCACTTCCCAAGCACGATCAACCCGAAGAATAGGACAATTTCCTAATAGGAACTTGATCCCAGGCATCATCATCCCGACTTCCTCGATTATGGGTCCTACTTTACGCCGCGTGAATGCTTCCCTCGGTGACAATGGCGATCTCCCGCTCCTCAGTAAAGTTTTTATCCCCGTTTATTCAGCTTACAAGCAACACGTCATTCCAAGAACGTGAACCGGCGCATGTCTTCCGTTTACCAAGTGATAATACTAGACACTGCGTGTTTTCTTCAAGGGATTTCTTTTTCTCGTAAAGATATAAGAGTTGCGGCCCCTGAGGACGTCGTGAACGAAGTCCGGTCGCGAGTACCGAAGTTACGGCTCGAACAGATGCTCAGCTCGGGCACGGTGCAGATCTGCGGGGCGACGAAGGACGCCATTGCAGCGGCCCGCCAGGCCGCGGAAAAAACGGGCGATCTACCGAACTTGTCCCGCCCCGACATCTCCGTTATCGCCCTGGCGATGGAACAGAAGAAGGTGGGCATCGAACCCATCGTCTACACGGGAGACTATGCCGTCCAGAATGTGCTGAAAAGCCAGGGCATATCCTTCAAATCCGTCGCGAATGACGGCATAAAGACAGTAATCAAATGGATCTACAAGTGCGAGGCTTGCAAGGCAACATTCAAGGCACAGCCAGAAGGCAACGTTTGTAGCGAGTGCGGCACCGACGGCTTCATAAAGAAGATAAAATCAACCTGAATCGTTCCTTGACTGGTTGGGTTTTGTGGGCAATGCGGTGACTCATGCATGGGCGTTAAGATCACGGAACTCGTCTCGGCTACGAGGAGAACCCCCTCCATCATGGATCTTGCTAACAAGAGGCTCGCCATCGACGCGTTCAACTGGCTCTATTCCTTCCTCGCGCCGATACGCCTGACCGATGGATCCATGCTGCAAGACGACCAGGGCCTGGCCACGTCCCACTTGTCGGGGTTCTTCTTCCGGAACATCTACTTGCTCGAGAACAGGATTAAGCCCGTCTACGTGTTCGATGGAAAGCCCTCCGAGTTGAAGAGGGAGACCGTCGCCAAGCGCGCGGAGGCCCGCCAGGAGGCCAACAAGAGGGCCGAGGAGGCGAAGGAGGAGGGCGCGGTGGAGGAGGCCCGGAAGTATTCCGAGGCTGGCGCCCACATCGAGAAGCACATGATCCCCGAGTGCAAGCGACTGTTCGAGCTCATGGGCATCCCGTACGTCGAAGCGCCGAGCGAAGGGGAGGCCCAGGCCGCACACCTCGTGAACAAGAACGACGTCTACACGGCCGTGTCGCAAGACTACGATTGCTTCCTCTTCGGGGCCAGGAGTTTGCTGCGAAACCTGACCCAGCAGAAGGTGCGGCGCATCCAGGGCAAGGAATACCGGATCGAGATGGAATCCTACGACCTCCAAGGGGTCTTGAAGCATCTGGGGATCTCACACGCGCAGCTCGTCGACCTAGGCATTCTCATCGGGACGGACTTCAACCCGGGAATAAAGGGCGTGGGGCAGAAGACCGCGCTAAGGTACGTTAAAGAATACGGGTCGATCGAGAACGTCATCGACAAAAAACCCGACCTCGCCCAGCACCTGCCGATGGACCTCGTCGATCGCGTGAGGAAGGTGTTTCTCGAGCCGGACGTGACCGACGACTATGAAATGGTGGAGCGGCCGTTCGACCCCGAGGGGCTTGTCGAGTTCTTGTGCAAGGAGAAGAGCTTCAGCGAGGAACGAGTTAACAAGCGGATCGCAACCTTGCAGAGGGAATTGAAGAAGGCTTCCCAGCAGAGCTTGGACTCGTTCCTATCAAGCTGATGCTCCCGGCGAGGACGGCTCGTCCCCCGTGTTTTTTTAATTACAGCACAACATAATAACTACAGAGGCTATGGAATAAGCGATCGACCACTCTTTGGTGCAAGCACGTGGCAAATCGAGATCCAGACCGGGATCCAGGTGATGACTTCGAATCCCGAGGCCCAGACGATTCCGGGCCGCGGGACGACCCCGACGGCTTCGAGCCCGACGACGACTCAAAGGAGGACGAGCTTGAGGCACAGAAGGGCGAGCAAAAGTTGTTCTCCTTGAA
>JAFGBX010000439.1 GCA_016932935.1 Promethearchaeota archaeon
GGATCAAGGCACCGACGATGTTACCGAAGATGAACACCATCCAGTTGAGCGGCATGTCCTCGACGACGTCCCGGAGCAGGTGCAGCAAGACCATCAAGAACGTGACCAGGAAGCCCCAGGCGATCGTGAGCGAGTTCTTCTTGACAGCCCCCGAGGTCTGCCTCGCGAGCGCGAAGTAGATGATGGGCAGCGCGAGGATCGTGATGGCCATCCCGACGATCATGAAGCCCGTGAGACCGTACTCGAGGTATTCCACCCATTCGGGCGCGGAGACCGCCCAGACCGACGCCTTCAAGTAGGCCACGATGATCGCCCCGACCCCGCACAAACCCCCGATGACGACCAGGATCGTGAGGGGATATCTCTTGCTGTTCCTTATGTATTTCTCGATGCTGTGGATGATGAAGACCGAGCTGCAACACGCGAGGGCGAGGGCGAAGAGCGCGTCGCCACGCTTGAAGAGGGAAACGCCTGGGAGGAGGTTCACGATGCCCGGGAAGATGGCAGGGATGGCTGGAGGGCCGTCGGAGACCGGCTCCGTGAGGATGGAATACGCGGCGACCAGCCCTTGCGCCATGCCGATGAGCACGAACATGAAGGCGAGGTGGTAGTGGAACTTCTTCTGCACCTCCACGGTGGACAGCTTTCCCTCCATCACGAGGAACAGGCCCGCCACCCAATAGAAGAGCGTGAGGGCAATCGTCAGCGTCCAGGCCAGCCCGTTGGCCGGCTGGGTAAGATCCTCTGGCAGCACGAACGTGAAGTGCCCCGCGTGGTTGGGATCCATCGCGTCCAGGGCGAGGAACCCGTTGATCACGAGGAAGACGAGTATCGAGCATACCACCGCTGCAATGATACCAAAGATGGCTTTCCTTCTCTGCACGCCAATCACGACCGGATAATAACATCTCAGACCATCGTTTTTTAACTGTTGCGTCGATACTTGAACCTAACATCATGTGTCTCACGACGAAATAGAGGACATCAACGAGATCATGTCTCCCGCAAACCTCGGTCCAACGACCATCGTGCGGTTCTTGCTCGAAACCGCCAGCAAGCATGCCGAGCTCGACTGCATGCGCTACTTGAAGCGCGGGGAATACGTCGGGATCACCTGGGAGGAGGTGCTCGAGGTCACGCGCTTGTTCTCCCTCGGCTTCCAGGCACTCGGCTTGTCCAAGCACGGCCGCGTCGCGCTCATGTCGCACACGCGATACGAATGGCGGCTGGTCGACTACGGCATCATGTTCGCTGGCGGGACGACGGTCACGATCTACCCGTCGCTCACGTCCAGCCAGGTAGAGTACATCATCAACGACTCGCAGAGCGGCATCATCGTCGTCGACAACGAGTCGAACCTCAAGAAGGCACTGCGCGCCAAGCCCAACTGTCCCGGGCTCAAGGCGATCATCATGATCGAGCCGGTGCCCGACGACGCGAGGGCGCAAGGCGTGCTCTCGCTCGACGACCTGGTCGCCCGCGGCGAGGACATCGCGAGCCGGTCGCAGCCAATCCCACCCAAAATGGCGAAGGAGAGGAACGGCCTCAAGCGGCGGATCGCCAAGGGAAGGGGCGAGAGCAACCTGGACGCGATGCTCGCGGCCCTGCACAAGCTGGACGTGGAGATCGCTGGCGCGACGGGCGACCCCTTCATCACCCGGTACCTCTCCGTTGTGGAGGACGACATCGCCACGATCGTCTACACGTCGGGGACGACGGGCGTCCCAAAGGGGGCGCTCCTCACGCACCGCAACATGGCCTACAACTCGGTCCAGACGGCCAAGGCCATCCCGATACAGCAACACGACGTTACCCTGTCTTTCTTGCCCCTCTCGCACGTGCTGGAGCGCCAAGTGAGCCAGTTCCTCGCGACCTACATCGGCTTCACGGTCGCCATCGCCCGCGACACGGAATCGGTCGTCGAGAACCTCGACCAGGTCAAGCCGACCTTCATCACGAGCGTGCCGCGCATCTACGAGAAGCTCTACAACCGCATCATGGCCGACGTCGCCGACAGCGAGGCCAAGAAGAAGATCTTCGACCATGCGGCCGACTGGGGCTGGGAATACCAGAACGCCGTGCAGAGCGGGGAGGACGTGTCCCTCGTGCTCGCGCTCAAGAACACGCTCGCGGACAAGCTCGTCTTCGGCAAGATACGCGACATCCTGGGCGGCAGGCTCCGGTTCATGTTCTCCGGCGGCGCGGCGCTCAACCCCGTGCTCGCCAAGTTCTTCTTCGCCGCGGGCTTCAAGATCATGGAGGGATATGGGCTCACTGAGACGTCGCCCGTCCTCACCGTGAACCGCATCGACTCGATCCACACGGGCACGGTCGGTAAGCCCGTCCCCGACACGCAGATCAAGATAGCGGATGATGGCGAGATCGTCTGCAAGGGCCCGCAGGTGTTCCCCGGCTACTGGAACAAGCCGCAAGAGACGGCCGACGCGTTCGACGCGGAGGGCTGGTACCACACGGGCGACCTCGGCCGCTTCACCGACGACGGCGACCTCGCCATCACGGGGCGCAAGAAGATGATCATCGTCCTGCGCACGGGCAAGAAGGTCTCGCCCGTTGTCGTGGAAGATGCGATCACGCTCGATCGCCACGTGGCACACGTGTGCGTGCTGGGGGACGACATGAAGTACCTCATCGGCATCGTCGAGCCGAACTTCGAGTACCTCGCCGAGTGGCTGGAGAAGAACGGGCTCACCAAGCTCAAGCCCGACGACTTCAAGGTCTACAAGGGGATGACCAAGGACGAGTACCTGGCCGTCGTCGAGCGCCGACGGAAGGCCATCGAGATGCCCGAGGTGGTCGCCTTCTACGACCAGATCCTCAGGCAGACGCAAGCCAACCTCAGCGAGTTCGAGCAGATCAAGCGCTTCAC
>JAFGBX010000440.1 GCA_016932935.1 Promethearchaeota archaeon
GTATTGTTCCAGCGTCGGTCGACCAGCCGGCCCCGCTTCGCTGCCCGGATCGCCGAGCAGTTGGGCGAGGGCCATGGCCGAGACACAGAGCACGAGACTTATTAGAACGGACGCGGCGCGTCCATTCTTCATTGGGTTTTTTTTCCGTGGATCCCCCATCATGAATTCCCTCTATAACTGCTTGCACTCGGTTTCCACCAGGCGCCCGCCGCGTTCGCACGCCGCGGTGCCCGCCTGGCCGAGACCGGATGCTTACTTCTCTGGGGAAAATATAAGTTTTTAGGGGCAGATTCGGGAAACCACGCCGTCGGCGGGCGGATCGACTCGGAGGCGCGCGCTCGCCGCGTTCGACGCGCGGCTCGCACGGCCCCGCGCCCTTCCCCTCGTCTCGCTCCGCAGCCCGCCGCCGAGCCGCATCGGGGGTCGGAGCCGTCCAGAGGAGAATCGAGGTTTTTAAGAGATAGCGTCGAAGAAGTCGAGGGTTAAGGAAATCGGTGGTGGGAGGTAGTTGGAGGTAGAGAGTCAAAGAGATCGAGGGATTGAAGGAGAGAGTTCAAGAAGCAGAAGGGTCACTTGAGCTGGCAGTACCCGAGCCGCACGCATTCCTCGGCGCAGGCGAGGCAGCAGTCCCCGCCGATCGGGCACGCCGCCCCGGCCCCCGACCGCGGCACCACCTTCCCGCAGTGCCCGCAGCGGTGGAGCCGGGGCGTCCCGTTGGCGGCGGTCAGCATCCCGCGGTCACGCCCCCCGTCCCGAGGATCTTGCGCAGCGCCGCGGCGATCTGCTCGACCACGGCCGCCGCTTGCGTCGTGCTCGTCGTGATCGTGAACCCGTTCACGGTGAACGAGACCACGGGGCCTGGCTCGGCGACGGCGGCAGGAGCGGGCGCTGGCACCGGCACCCTCGCGATCGCCCTCGGCGTTGGTTGTGTCGTCTCGGTCATGGCCTGTCCACCATCGCATCGCACCCATCGATATTTACTCCCCTCCCATCCGTGCGGTATAAACCGGCGGGGTCGACAGAATTAGTGAACCCGCCCGGCCCGCCGCCCCGCGCGCCCTTTCCCTTTATTACCCGGCGCCGCCATACTATCGAGCGGTATCGAGCGGCGACGAGTCGATCCCCCATGGGCAAGAAGGAGCCACCATAAGAGATCCCGGTATTCGAAGGCGGGCCGCACGAGGAGCTGTTCGGCCTAGCCGTTAGGATGAAATATTACGTGATGTTGATCTTTTTATGAACGGATCAGACACGGAATGGCGCTTGAACCTCATCGAAAAGAATACCGAGGAGATCCTCGGCAAGGATGATCTGGTCAAGCTGCTCGAAACGGGCGAGCCGATCAACCATTACATCGGGTTCGAGATAAGCGGACGGATCCACATCGGCACCGGGCTCATGTGCATGTCCAAAGTGAAGGATTTCATGGATGCCGGCGTCAGCTGTTCGATATTCCTCGCAGACTGGCATTCGTGGATCAACGACAAGCTCGGCGGCGACCGGGCGATCATCAAGGAGGCGAGCAACTACTTCAAGGAGGGCCTGAAGGCCAGCCTCAAGGCCGTCGGCGGGAACCCGGACAAGGTCAAGTTCGTGCTCGGTACCGAGCTGTACCACAACGCCGACGACTTCTGGGCAACGCTCATCGAGGTCTCGAAGAACACGACGCTCAACCGCATCGTCCGCAGCACGACCATCATGGGGCGGAAAGAGGGGGAAAACATCGATTTTGCCAAGCTCATCTACCCGCCCATGCAAGTGGCCGATATATTCTACCAGGGCATCCATCTCACCCACGCGGGCATCGACCAGCGGAAGGCGCACGTGATCGCCATCGATGTCGCCAAGCACTTGAGGATCAAGCCGCTGAAAAACGCCAAGGGTGAGGTCATCAAGCCGATCGCCGTCCACCACCACCTGCTCCTCGGCCTCCAGAAGCCCCGGCAGTGGCCCGTCCCCAAGGAGAACCTGCAAGAGCTCTGGAGCAGCATGAAGATGTCCAAGTCGATACCCGATTCGGCCATCTTCGTCACCGACGAGCCGGACGTCATCAAGAAGAAGATGCAAAAGGCGTTTTGCCCGGAAAAGGACGTTGAATTCAACCCCGTCCTCGATTACGCCAAGAACCTCGTCTTCCGCGAGGAGAACGCAGCGCTCGAGATCGCCAGGGCCGAGAAATACGGCGGGAACATATCTTACGATTCCTACCAGGCGCTGGCAGACGACTACGCCGGGGGCAAGCTCCACCCGATGGACCTGAAGGCGGGAGTGGCGGCAGCCATCACGAAGCTGCTCGAACCCGTCCGGCAGCACTTCGAGGAGCCAGAGATCAAGGCAATGAAGGACAAGATGGACCAGATCGCTACCACCCGCTGATCGGGGCCCCATGCACCCGGTCCTTCCTTTTAACGCCCTTGCATGAAGAACTTGGCCACGGGCGGCAAGATCTCGCCTTCCATGCTGATGATGGACTCCTCAACCGCCACCTTCTTGCCCGATCGCTTGATCGCGTCGCCCACGACCTTCCCCAGGCCGAAGCAGCACGGCACTTGCATGTGCACGACGTGGATGGACTTGACCGTGTGTTCCTTGATGATGTCGGCGAGCTTGTCCACGTAGGCCTCGAGCCCCTCGTCGAACTTGGGGCAGAAGATGATCGTGACCTTGCCCTTGATGAAGTCCTCGTGGAAGTTGCCGTAGGCGTAGGCGGTGCAGTCAGCCGCGACGAGGATGTCGGCCCCGTCGAAGTACTCCGCCGCCGTGTTGACCAGCTTGAGCTGGACGGGCCACGTCTGCAGCTGCGAGGGCACGCCGGGGGGCACTCCATCCACCCCCGTCACCGGTTCGTGCCTGTCCATCGTCCGGGCCGACGTGCTCGGGCAGCCGCACGCGGCGGCTTCCTTCTGCTTGTAGTCGGGAACAAGGATGCCGTTCTCCTCGAGGTAACCGAGGGCCTGGCCGAGGTACGTGGGCTGCTTGTGGTCGTCGAGGTGCTTGAGGTGCGCCTTGAGCGTGTTCGGCCCCTGCTTCACGATGTTGGCGATCACCTTGCGCTCGTCGTACGCCTCCGCCTCGCGCTTCTCGACCGAGATCGCACCCTCGGGGCACGTGCCGATGCACGCTCCGAGGCCGTCGCAGAGTATGGCGCTCACGAGCCGTGCCTTGCCGTCGATGACCTGTATGGCACCCTCGGGGCAGCCAGAGGCGCATTGGCCGCAGCCGGTGCATTTCTCCTCGTCGATCTTGATGATGTCCCTGGTCACCATTCGTGTCCACCTGTTCCTCGGGTGCCCGATCCAGCGCGCCCAGATATCCCTAGGTGTTGACCGGTGAAGGGAACGAAAAAAGGGAAACAAAAGGACGAGCAAGGCGAGCTGGCAGCACGTCCTGCTCAGATGCCCAGCTTCTTCCGGTTGGCCTCGATGTGCGCGAGCAAGTTCTGCGCCGCCTCGGCCGGATCCTTCTCCA
>JAFGBX010000441.1 GCA_016932935.1 Promethearchaeota archaeon
GGGAGAAGCCTCGCGACCGGAACTGGCCGAACTCGGTCGCACGCCGCTCGAACATGTCCAGGGCGATGGTTTTCGAGATGTACCCCGCGAGGAGGATCGCTGGCAGGAGCATCACGACCATCAGCAGCATGTATATGATTAAGAAGACCGTGATCATGAAGCCCGCCATCGCGAGGGCTTGCATGTCGTTTGTGACCAGGTAGGAGTACCCGTTGTAAGCAAGGCCCGTTTCGATGCGACTTCCAAGGAGGCTCACCTTTTCAACGATCTCGTTCACGTTGAATATGGTCGCGCTACTGAGGTCGATCTGGACGTGGAGAATCGACCACCCGTAATAGCTGATGTACACGAAGTCGCTCTCCCCGATGGCACCGTGCAGCGTCACGAGGTCCGGATACTGGATGAAGATCTCCTCGTTTGTATGGCTCGATCCCGAGACGATCCCGACGACCTTGAAGCCCGGCACCATCTGTTCCGTTTCCTCGTTGCAGATGGAAACGTTGTCGTTGATGGTGATGTTGAACCCGGTCGCTATGAGATCGGATACCATGATCTCCTTCGGCGCCGCGGGGACGCGACCCACCAGCATCTGTTCAGGCCCCGTTTCGTCATAACCGTCGAACTGATCTTCCACGACGAACTCGAAGTTCTGGAATGCAGTCGAGTTGAACACGAAACCCGTCCAGTTGATGGTCTGGTTTTTCGTGAAGAAATACGTGACCATAAAGCTCGTGGGGCTATATGAGGTCACGCGGAGCTCGTGGATCACGTCCTCAACGACGTCCGTCCCCAGCGCATCCGCTTCCAGTATCAGCTCGTCAAGGGCGTCGTATTCTGTCATGTTCAGCGAGTTGGCAGTCTGGCTCAAGTGGATGGGTTGGCGGAACGTGTGCAAGTACGACACGCCCATCTCGTGGCTCTGGTTGCTGGCAACCAGGAACAGCGCCCCGATGATGCTGATGGCGAGGATCAGGCCGCTCATGACGACGACGAAACGCCGCTTGTTGCGCACGACGAGCTTGAAACCGACATGAAAAGACATGATGCGCCCCTAACGAAAGCTCATTCCTTTGAGTCTGAAATACCGCTCCCATAAAAACTTATAATGGAAGAGATCCCGAGCTTACCACTGGATCGGGCTGCTGCAGTACACATCTTCATCTCGGGCGACTTCCCTTCAAGGCAGACATCCACGCGTCCTTGTCCTTCTGGAAGGTGGAGAGGAACGCGCCCTCCTCGAGCTTTGATGCATCATCGAACGTGGTCAAAAATGCGACTCTGTTCAAGCAGAACTTCGTGAACCGCAGCACGTCCTGGTTCTTCCGGGAGAGCTCCTTTGCAGCCCGGATCGCCTCCCCGATGAAACCTTCCTTGGGGAGCAGCCGACTCACCAGGCCCATGTCGAGGTACTCGTTCGCGGAATACGACCGTCCGGTGAAGATGATCTCCTTCGCGACGGCGAGCCCGACTTGCTTCACGAGCAGCGTCATGCAATTGGCCGCGGGGATGATGGACGCGTCGATCTCGGGCAGCCTGAACGTGGCCGAGTCGACCGCGTAGCGCAAGTCGCACGCCAGCGTGTACACGACGCCCATGCCCATCGCCCGGCCGTTCACGGCGCAGACCGACGGCTTCCCCTCGAGCAGGAGCCTGCTCGTCTCCGCGCCGAGCCGTTCCATGCGGGCGGAGATCCGGGGGTTTTCCTCGACGGGGTATTCCTTGAGCGCGTTGATGTCCATGCCCGTCGTGAAGTTGTCGCCCGTGCCGGTGATGACGACCACGCGCACCTTGTCGTCCTCTTGCGCACCTTCCAACGCCCGCGCCAGCGACTCGAGCATGCCGGGGGTCAACGAGTTCGCTTTTTCTGGCCGGTTCAGCCGTACCACGCGAACCCGGCCTTCGTCCTCGGTGATAATGGTGTCTTCGGTCATATGGATCCTACCTCGCCGATCGTTGTATCGACGCCGGCATTCTTGTAGGTTTTTTGAAGGTTGAGCACGAGGGAGGATCTATCATGAGCGCGAACGATAACGTGAGCTCGCAAGGGGGCAAGGAATCGCTGTCGACCGTAATGAAGACGACGTCGACCAAGCGGGTGGTCACCGGTGGCGTCATCCTCACGACAGTCGACATCCTCGGCTCCATCTTCTTCACGATATACACCATGGCCGTGGCACGGTTGTCGGATCACGATGCGGCGGTGCTCACGGTCGTGAGCAGCTTCCAGTATATGCTGAAGGTGTTCGCGCTGCTCGGTTTCACCGGCGCGGGCGCTAAGTTCATCGCCGAGTACCTGGAGCGGGACAAGGCCGAGGCGCGCAAGTACGGCATCTCGGCCTGCAAGTACAACTTCCTCCTCTTCGGTCTGCCCATCATTGGCGTTGCCGCCCTGATGTTTTACTTCAAGCTGCTTGGTGGAGATCCCGTCGAGATCCAAGCGTATTTCATCTTGATTTTCCTCGTCGCGATCGACCGGCTCAAGACCAACAGCGACACGTACTTGACCGCCTACCAGCGCTACGACTTGTACGCGATCTCGTGGGGCGTTCCCTACGGGGCGATGTACCTGGCCGCTTTCATCTTGATCCCTTATCTGGGCGTTATCGGCCCGCTGATCGCTTGGACGCTCGGCGAGATCTCCATGCTCATCTTGGCCACGCGTTTTGTGAAGAAGATCTCCGACTTTCCCGTCCGAGACCTGTTTTCATGGCGCCATGAATACAAGCTCTTTACAAAAATGTTCTCCTTCAACTTTCTCTATTCCCTTGCAAACCTCTGCTTCTCGCTCCTCACCACGACGCTCCTCATCTTCATTGGTTCGAGCATAGGCATTTTGACGGACGCAGAAGTGCAATCCCTTGGCGTCGTGAGCACGTTCTCCAACATCCTCATCAACGTATTCGGCATCGTCGCGGGGATCCAACCTGCAATTTCGCAGGCCTTCTCCTTGAAAAACAAGAAACTCATGGAGAACTACTTCCTCGCCTCGGTAAAATTCCCGGTGATGATGAGCATAGCGGTCATCACGTTTTTTCTCATTTTCGGCGAGGAGATGCTCGGGATCTTTTACGGCAAGAGGTACATCGTCATCGGGTTGCTGATCATGGCCTTCCTCATACCATCCTATGCCGTCGGTTCGTTTGCGAGCCGTTACGATAACATCCTCGCTGGCATCGGGCGCCCCGAGACCGCAATCCTCCCTTGGTTCCTCGGGATGGGGGTTGCTATCGCTGGAATCATCTGCGTCTGGTTCTTCGTACCACGCGATATATACCTCATCAATAACGTTTTCCTTGTCAAGAATGACGAAGGTACCTGGGTGAACGTCGATTATGGGATCACGGTAACCTTCATCTGTTGCTTGGCTTTCCAAGCGATCGGGCTCATGATCCCCGGCATCTGGATCGTCCGTATTTCTGTGAAAGTGCTTGGGATCCGCGTTCCCCGCGGTTTCATAATCAAGCCCGCCATTTCAGCAGTGATAGCTGCCGGTATGTTGATCGCGTTTAAAGTCTTCGTGCCGTTCAAGCAGATGCTCGAGCAATATCTCGTTCCCGCGATTCCCGAGGTGAGTGGCATCGTGTACACAGTGATCATGATCCTCGTCGGGGTCTTGTTGTACCTGACCTCGGAGGTGCTCCTGGGTGGCTTCACCCGGGAAGACGGACGGTTCTGGAGGTCGGTCGCCGGCTCGATCCCCGTGGCTCGCTATTTGCTCGCCCCTGTTTTCTCGTGGGGGAAGCTCTGCTTGAAACTCGTCCACCCGAGGCTCCGTGCAACGGAGTACAAGTGGATCACGAGCACTAAGAAGGAACAGATGGAAGAAGGGAAGGAGTTCACGATCGTCGACGACTTCTACGAGCGTTATAAAGATAGCATTCCCTCCGATCGAGCCGTGGACTTCTCGGTGAGTTTGACGGGCATCAAGAGCCCGTATTACCACGTCATCGTCTACCCGAAGGTCGACATGAGGCGGATCGAAGAAGCGATGGTGTACATCGAAAAAATTGAGCATGACACCGTCGTCCCCGTCAAGTTTTCCATCCCCGAGGAATTCGGCCCCGGGCACCACGAGCTCTACATCGACGTCGAGATGTTCACGGCACCGAAGCCGGGCGCGGATGCCGACCAGATGAAGCGGCGGCCTTGGATCCGCCGGGCGTTCGACTTCACCTACGCGTGGTTCGACGAGAAGATACGTTACGTCACCATCGAATGAGCTGGGCCGCCGGTCTGGCGTGATGATGCAGAATACAGGCCCCGCCTCATTATACCTTCGTTCTTCGTTCGGTCGGGGATCCACGGCCCCCCGCGCTTCCCGCGCGCGGTGCGGGTATCTCGAGCGTCAGCATTCATGCCCAACGGCCGCTCTGGCCTGGATCCGGTGCGTTTCAGTCAAAACTTATATATCGGGTGACCCAATCAACCAACACCTACTGACAATATTAGGAAATCAAGGTTTGAGGGGATATCTTCAAGGGATTCGCCCGATATCTAGGCCTCTAGGTTTCCTTATGAACCGTGTGGCGTGCTCCCTTGCAGCCTTTATGACAACACAAGGTTAATAAACCCACCGCGCAATGCTACTACCATCGAGCGAGTAGAACGGGTGCTGGCTTCAAACATGGTTGGAGGCTTTTTTGAAACTTTCTTGATGCAGATGACCCGCGCCATCAACGAGAAATTCAACGCGGGTGCCGTTCTGGAAGTAAAGCACCTACGGAAGGTAATGGACATCCCGTCGTCTGAGAGATCCAAAGTGATATTCTTGTCCCGCGGCCTGCAGAAGCTGCACGAGCTCGGCTTCCTCGGGTACATCGGCCGAAATAGCCCGAAGAAGTACAAGGTCGTATGCAAGATCCCCCTGGACGAGCTCCAGCGCAAGATCCTTGGGAGTTGAACCGTTCCGGGAGGGCATGGATCTCCCTTTTTAGGAGAAAGAATGGAAGCAGCGCCCGTTCCTTCACAAGTACCAGGAAAACTTCGATTTTTGGTACTCGAATATCCGGAAGCGCGAGAACATGACGACCTGAATGTCGGTGACCCCATCGACCATGCGGATCTTGGAGAACAGCTTGTCGAGCATGTACAGGTTGGTGCCCTTGAAGCCAACGAGCAAATCCAGGCTGGTGCTGTGCAAGCAGTTCGCGATGAACTTGGTGAACGTCTTTTCGGCCTCCGGCTCGATCTTGGTCATGATGTTCCGGAACACGGATTCCTCCTTGCCGCATTCCACGTCGATGAACACCATACCGTCGAGTCCTGGCTCCGATTCTATCGCATGCTGGATGTTTTCCATCGCGTCGAGGAAGAATACAGTCGTTTCGGTCACGCCCTTCAAGGCGCGAAGTCGATTGATGATGTATTTATTCAAGCTTTCCGGCTGCTCGCACCACAAGAAAGTAATGATGTCATAGGTCTCGAACTCGATGGCCATGGCGAGTGGTTCGATGCCATCATCCGACACGAGCGCCGACTGGAGGTTTTCCCAGACATCTTCAAGATCCCGCTTGAAGATGTTCAACGTGACGACTGCCATAAGGCCCATTGCGATCCAACTCGAATGAATGAATTCAGCCCGTCGGGGTACTGCTGGAAATAAATGCGACGGCGCGGTATTGATAATTACTTGTCGCGTCCTCTACTAATAACTTGGCCCGATGCCGATGGTGCCCATCGATTTCCCGATCATCGCCGAAGCGCACGACCCAATGCACGTGCAGCACAAGTACTGGTCTCGGAAGCCGACGAACGTGGTTCGGGCTCACATCGAAGCATCGACCACCCCTGGCAGCGTCGTGCTTGATCCGTTCTGTGGTTCTGGCACGGCTGTTTCCCAGTCCTTGATCCTCGGCCGGAAGGTGATGGCGTCGGACATCAACCCGCTCGCGGCGTTCATCACGCGCAACATGATCGCCCGGTTCGACGTTGCCGAGCTGCTCGCCGTGTTCGCGCGCATCAAGGATGCGGTTTCGGGTAAGATCCACGGGCTGTTCAAGACGAGGTGCCCGGATTGCTTGTCCATCGACGCGACGAAGACGATCTGCGTGCATTGGAAGGCGCACCATCCCGTCAAGATCTGGTACACGTGCTCGGCATGCACCAGAGCCGGGACGAAGCCAAGGAAGCGGCACAAGGTGCCTGATAGCGAAGATCTCGTGCTCATTGACAAGATCGACGCGATGGAGATCCCGTGCTGGTATCCCCGGGCCGAGATACCCCCCGGCATCGTGTTCGACCAGGCACGCCGCGAGGCCTCCCGGTTCGACGAGCTCTTCACGAGGCGGAACTTGATCGCCCTCTCATTGCTGCGGGATCAGGTCGACCGCCTCCCCGATGGCACGGATGCGGAGCGTGTGGCCAAGGATCTGTTCCTCTACACCTTCACGTCCATGGTGCACCTCTGCTCAAAGATGGCCCCGATTCGGCCGTCCCGCCCCCACTCGAGCTTCTGGGCAACGAACTCGTATTGGCTCCCGAGGTTCTTCATGGAGAGCAACGCGTGGGAGAGGTTCGAGTCCGCGGTGCTTGGCCCCCAGGGGCTCGTCGCGGCCAAGCGAGACGCGAACGCGAAGATCCCCGCAGGCGCCCGGCTCGTCACGTCCTTCGAGGCACTGGCCGCCACGCCGGCCCCGTGCGCGTGCATCCTCCAGCACGACGCGACGCGCATCGATGAACTCGTGCCCCCCAACTCCGTCGACTACATCTTCACTGACCCGCCCTATGCGGGCTCGATCCCTTACATGGAGTTGTCGTCGCTCTGGTGGGTATGGCTCGACAAGGGCGCGCGCGTGGGCGACCAGTTCGACAAGGAGATCCTCGTCGATCCCGATCGCGGGAAAGGCCTCGAGCATTACGGTCACATGCTCGCCGCGTTTTTCACCAGCGCCTTCTCCATCTTGAAGCCCGGCAAGTACCTCACCTTCACCTATCATAACCTCGACGCGCGGGTGCGCAAGACGATCCTTGGCGCGGCGATGCGGGCGGGCTTCGACCTCGAGTCCATCTTCTACCAGGCACCCCCGCGTACCAGCCCGGCCCACACGCTCAGGCCGTTCAACTCGGCGGTCGGGGACTACATCGTCCACCTCTTGAAGCCAGTTCCAACGAAACTGGCGGGCACCGCAGCGGTGGAACCCGCGGAGGCAATCCCGGGCGCGGGAGGCGGCGAGGACGGGGGGGATCCCGCTGATGTCGAGGCGGAGATCGTGAACTTGCTCGGGAACATATTGCTCGACCGCGGCGAGCCCGCCGCCTTCACGCAGATCCTCAACTACTTGGACGCCCGGCTGTTTTCGAAACCGTGGTATCTCCAGACCGACATCGATCCTCGGGCGGTGCTGAGAAGGCACGCCGGGCGGTCTTTCGTCGCCGTCAAGGAGCGCATCGGCTCCAAGGAGGGCATCAAATGGTGGCTCGAGCCCGCGTTCATGGGCAAGCTGCTTGAATCCAGGGGCCAACGTGCTGTCGTTCCTGTATCGCGCCGGATCGAACGATACCTTCACGAGCACGAGGGTGAGCTGGCCGACCTCCCGGAAGCCGATATCAAGCTCGCGGTGCTTAAGGAATTTCACGGGATCCTCCTCCCCGATGCGAGATTCCTTGAGAAAGCTATAAAACAGATGAAATCGAAGAAGAAGTGATGACACCAGGCGCGAAACGGGCTGCGCTGTTCATCGCAATGATCTACGGCGCGTTCGCCTTCTACGTCGTGTTATTGGTTTATTCTGAGCCCGTCCAGGATTTAATACTTGATTTCTTCTCCTTCTTCACCGATATCAGCACGAAAGAGTTGGGCTGGATATTCCTACTCGTGTACGTGTTCATGGCGATCGGAAATTCCACGAACGTCCCCGTCGGCATCCCTGCGGTGTATCTGTTCGCCCCGGGTATCCTGCTGTACGAGCCATTCTGGCTCTTGCTCGCCTTGTTCGCGCTGGTCGCCGGCTTCGGGGCCGGGACGGGCGAGACCGTGATCTACGCCCTCGGCAGGGGGGCTGCACGCGTGCTTCACGACCGGAGAGGCGTCAAGAACCTTCGATACTTCGTAAAATTACTCACCGAGCGGCGTTCCCTCACCCCTGTGCTCGTGTATCTCTTCGGCCTCACGCCGCTCCCGGATCAGCTCATAATAGTCCCCCTTGGCGTCGCCCGCTATCCACTCAAGAAGGTGCTGCTCCCATGCAGCCTGGGAAAGGCCACTTTCTCGTTCATCATCGCCCTGGGCGCCACGGTGTTCAAGCTTGCGGGGCCGAGCACGGTGACCCTCGCGTCCCTTGTACAGGAAGGTTTTTTCCTCGCCCTGGTGCTCACAATCCTCGTCATATGCGTTTCCATCAACTGGGAGCCGGTGTTCATGCGGTACACGAGGAAAGTCGAGGGAAGCATCGACGCAGCGACAGCAAAGGTGCCGGGGGTCGATGGCGTGCAACCCTGCACCGATGCCCCTTGAGAGGGACGGTCGCGAGCTCCCGGGGTTTTATGGGCGGGCTATCCTCCCTGGTCGGTGTTCTCCGGGTGCTTGCGCTTCCCGATGCCGAGCGCCTCCCGCATGTCGTAGTTTTCGAGCGAGAAGTCGAGCATGCCGTGGCACACGGGGCATATCTGGTTCGAGGGCGTCTGGAGCCATGACGCGAGGCACAAGAAGTGGCCAACACGCCGGCAGTGCGGGCACATGAGCACCTGGCCCTCTTGCTTCTTCTTGTCGATCTTCTGGAAGCAGACCATGCACGTTGCCTGGTCGGGGGCCTCGTCGGTGTCGGGGTTGTACACGGGCACCCGGTCCTCCAAGGATAGCGGGTTCCGCGCTTGCACGCGCTGGGCGAGCAACTCCTTGTACCGGTCGACGATGACCGCTTTTTCCTCGTCACTCCCCGCGATTTCCGTTCCCTTGTCGGCCGCCATCACGAGAGAATACATCTCCTCGGGGAGCTTTCCCATGACCCGGTAGGCTAGTGCCATATTCAGCCAGACCTGGCCGTCGTCGGCTTGTGCCTCGATCATCTTCTTGTAGCACTCGATCTCGCCGTCGTAGTCGCCGGTCTCCCGGTACCCCTTTGCGAGCTCGAACCAGAGGCTCGCGTTCTCGGGCACGATGGCGGTCGCCTCCTTCAAGAGCCGGATCGCCTCGTCGTACTCCCCGACCTCGTACGCATCAGCGGCTTTCATCATCAGCACGTTCGCCCGAACCTGCTTCTGGATGTCCTCGGGCATCTCCTGCTTGTTGTCCGCCATGGCGTCCGTCTCCTTGCTTGACGATCAGCGCTTGAGCTTCTCTCGGTAGTATTCGACGATCCGGGCCGGGATGTCGGCCGGGCAGGCCCTCGACAGCCCCGTCCATCCCGGCGCGCAGTTGGCTTCGAGCACGACCCAGCCGCCGGCCCGTGCTGAATGCAGCAAGTCGACGCCGGCCACCTCGAGCCCGATCGCCGCCGCTGCCTCGATCGCCAGGTTCTGAACCTCCCTGGATGGCGAGAACGGCCGGGGCTCCGCGCCCTGGTGCACGTTCGTCTTCCACTGGCTCGCGTCCGGGCTCTCGCGGATCATGGCGCCGGCGACTTCGCCACCGATGACGAGAGCGCGCACGTCGAACGGGTGGCTGGCAGCGATGCCAACCGGCGATGACCACGGGTGGAACTGCTGCATATAGAAGGCACAACCGTTCCGGAACAGCTCGACCAGCAAGTGCTCGGCGACGCCCTTGTCCTGGATCCGGAACATGCCGATACCCAGGCTGCCATAGACCGGCTTGATGACGACGTCGCCACCGAGCCGGTCGAACGCGGCGATCGCGTGCTTGAGGTTTTCCGTGACGACCGTCGCTGGGGTCGGGATGCCCGCCGCGTCGATGGCCACGGAAGCCATGGCCTTGTTCATGGCCACCTCCGTTGCCCGCGCGCCGTTAATCAGCACCTTCCCACGCCGCTCGAGCGCGTACAACACGTCAAACCTGTAGAACGACCTGGTGAGCGTGGTGACCCCGATGCCACGCACGATAAAGCCCGGAACCGCGTCCACGTTGACCGCATCGTGCAAGAACGCGGGTTGCAGCGATGCACCTATCGAGACGTCCTCGGGTAGCATCTGCGCACACTTGAGCCCCGACCGCTCGAACGCCCTCTGGAGCTGCACGTTCTCCGCGTTGTCGATCGTACCGCACAGGATCCCGGCGTCAAGCCCGTCGGTTCGGTGCATGACGGCTATATGGAATAGGTGGTAGAAAAAAGGATGTGTGTCGATGCGATATGGTCTACCGTCAGCTCACATGTTGAGCCCGCCGGCGACCTCAATCGTGATGCCGGTGACGTAGTCAGAGTCCTTCGACGAGAGGAACTTGACAGCGCCCGCGATGTCCTCGGGGAGGCCCATGCGCTGGAGCGGGATCTCGGCCACGAACTTGGCGATGACCTTCTCGGGCATCTTGTCGGTCATGGGTGTCTTGATGAAGCCGGGCTGGATGCAGTTCGCGTTGATGTTATATCGAGCCATCTCCTTGGCGATGGTCTTGGTCATGGCGATGACACCCGCCTTGGAGGCAGTGTAATTCGCCTGGCCGATATTGCCGCCCTTGGCAACGATGGAGGAGATGTTCACGATGCGTTTCTTGGGGTAGAACGAGGGCTCCATCTTGACCTCCTTGGCGTCCGGCCCCGCGGGCGCCGGTGCCGCCGCTTCCGCCAGCTTCTTGGCAGCGCTGACCCACCGACCGCACACCGCCTGGCAGATGAAAAAGATCCCCTTCAAGTTGATGTTCAAGACGAGGTCGTAGTCCGCCTCGCTCATCTTCAAGAGCATCGAGTCGCGGGTGATGCCCGCGTTGTTCACGACGAGGTCGACCTCACCGAACTCGAAGGCCTTCGCGACCATACTTTGCACGTCCGCGGCCTTCGAGACGTCGCACTTCACGGCGATGGCTTCCTTCCCAATCGATTTGATCTGGTTCACAGCATCGGCCATCGATACCTCGTCGACGTCCACAATGACGATATTCATGTCCAGTTCCTTTGCCAGCTTGTTGGCGATGCCGAGGCCTATGCCCCGGCCCGCCCCCGTCACGATAGCCACTTTGTTGTCCATGGTAGATTCGCCTTTCTAGCATCAAATGATGCAAAACGAACACGTGGTGATCGCTCTTAGTGGCCGTTGCCATATAAAGCTTCGACGGCGGCGCTCTCGGCCAGCGAATCGAGATGATTAGGGGAAGATGTCCTGCATGTCGCGGACGAACTTGCGCACCTTGCCCGCCGGCAGGTTCTTAAAGTCGGTGCCGTAGTTGTCGATCGGCTCGTCCTTGTGGAGCAAGCCGAGGATCAAGAGCAACGCGTTCTTGACGATGTCGCGCGGGTCGATGTTCTCTTCATTGTCCGCGTGCGCTTCGATCGCGGTACATGCTTCGACGATGAGCTTGCCTACCTTCTCGTAATCCACGCCACCCTTGTCGTGGTAGAGGCTTACGATGCTGCTGTAGATCTGGTCTTCGAAGATCTTCTTTGCTATCATGTAGGCTCGTCCGAGTTGTTGTAGCTAATTCATAGATATATATTTAATTCGTTCGCTAGTGTGTATTCTAAGAATACCAATTGCTGAGGGATAATAAAGGATTATCTTTTACACACAATTTGGTTTTCGATATCATCGAGATGACACGCCACAGAATTGGGAAAACGAGCACCAACGGCCCCCGGCATTGATATACCGGCATCGTGCATCTGCCGGCACCGGTTGGCACGAGGCGCCATCTGGCGCCCGCGAACGAGGCCATTCGAACCTGCCGTAGAAACCATCTTCAGTTGTCGCGCAGCGTCTTGGGGAAGCGCTCGAGCAGGGTTTTGACGGCGGAGTACTTCGTCACCTCCCCCGAGAACTTCTCGGTGAAAAGGCCAGTCTGGGCGAAGAGCGGGGTAACAGAAGCTTGGAACACGTGTGCGAGTTCGGGATCCCCCTCGCTCATCACGATGAAGGAAAAATCATCTTGGAAGAGTGTCTTGCGGCCCGTGTCGTTCACGGGGAAGAAGTTCACGGTGAGCTGCCGCTCCGTGAACGAGAAGAAGTCCGTGAACTTGAGGCTGAGGTACGTGCAAGACGTGCCTTGGATGGTCGACTCGTACGACAGCGTGGAGAGCTGGGCGGAGATCAAGTTCTCGAGGATCGAGTGCGCGTCCTCGGACTCCGAGACGCTGATGCGGAAGTGTGAGGCTATGTCCTCGTAGAAGTTCGAAGCGATCGGCAATCCTTGCACGGACACGGCGGAGAAGAGCAACTTCATCGTCTTCTCGCGTCGATCGGGCGCGTCGAGCATGAACCCCGTCTCGATCTCCGCCATGAGTTGCCGCGTGCCCATGACCTCGCGGTAGACGTCGTCGCCGACCCTCTCGAACTCGGCCGGGTTCTCCGAGATCCTTTCGATGAGCTTGCCCTTGATCTTGACGCGTTCAAGAATCTTGTCGATGAAAAGATCGAGCAACTGCATCGCTGAGGCCTTATCATGTAACTCGGATTCAACATAATCCAGACAGAAGTTCAGCACGATCTCTTGCTTGTCATAGAAGGTCTTCGTGCGCACGAACAGGACGTGGTTCTCCAGACGCTCGACTCCCTGGTAGGGGATGTGCCCGATCTCGTCGAGCCGCCCGTCCCGGACGTTTTGGGCGAACGAGATGGCATATTTCACGAGCAACAAGTAGTGCGTTATCTCGATGGAAGAACTCCAGAGGATGTTGTCACCCCGTTCGAGGATACCCATCGATGGCATGTCTTCCGCGGCCCGGTCAACAAATTGTGAGGGATTGGATGCACGATCCCGGTCTTTGACAAACAAGGTAGACTAGCGTTTGACCAAATTAAAGCGTTGTTTTTCGAAAACGGAGGTAAGTGTCGGCTGGACATGATCAATCCTATCTTCTTGCCCGGCCACCCGGAGCATTATGGGGCATTAATTTTCGTCGTCAGGGTCGTCGCTGAAGTTGAGGGTGATGTTGTTCACGTCGAAGTCGGCTTGCTTGGCGCCTTCCTCGGGCTCGGGGTTCCCTTCCGGCTGCTCCTCGTCAATGTGGTCGGACGGCTGGGCGAACTCGTCGGGCATTTGCCCGAACAAGTCGAACTTGTCGGGGAGTATCGCGAGCACGTCCGCCACGAGCTCGAAGTCCTTGAGGTTCCCCCGGAACTGCACGTGGAGGTACTTGTCGAGCATCGGCTGGCAAGCGATCATGAAGCCATCGACCTCCTCGCGCTTCCCCTGGAAGCAGACCTCCAGCGTGAACTGCTTCTGGAAGCCGATTGGGAAGAACGCGATCTTGAGCTGCGTCGGCTCCATCGACTCGATGTTCGTGTAGTTGATCGTGATCTCCGTGATGCGAGTGCCCGCCTGGATGAGGGACGAGTTGATGATGGCCGAGAACTGCGCCGAGATCAGCGAGCGAACGATCTCGTCCGGGGGGAGGTGCTCGTTCTGCGGTATCTTGAACATGGTCACGAGCTCCTTGCCGTAGAGCCTGTTCCTGACGGGCACCCCGGCCGTCGAGATGCCGATGTAGTGGATGCGGGTGAGCGAGTAGTCGGCCTCCGTCACGAGGAAGTCGTCGTCCGAGTCCTGCATGTCGTGGATGAGGCTGATGCCCTGGTCGACCTTGTCCGCGGCACGGTGCAACCGCCTCGTGAAGTCGTCGAGCTTGTCCTGGTAGAATTTCTCCACCCGCTTGATGGGCACGGCATCCTCGATTTCCTTCGTGAAGTTATCGAGGATCTGCTGCTGGAAGCGCGGCGGGAGCTTCTCGTCCGATCCCGAGATGACGTACATGAGCGTCTTCTCGTTCACGACGCGCGCCTGGACGAGGGTCGTGTACGGCTTCCCATCGAGTTCGTGCTTGATCTTATAGAGCCGCCCGTCGTGGATGTTCATTGCGAACGAGTTCGTGTAGTTCACCACCTGCAGCAGCGGCTCGAACTGCTCGTTCGACATGAAGATGATCTCCTGGTTCAAGATGATGCCGTAGTTGACCAGGTGCACGTCGACGGTCTTGGGCGCGTTGTCAGTGAACTCGGGCGGCTTCTCTTCCATATACCATACAACCTTAATGCTTAGGTTCGAACTTGTGCGCGAAAAACACATTTAGGCTTCGGTCTGTTCGTGTACACGAATCGCTCGTCTCGTGCGTTTCCGGCGGTGTACGCGGTTTAAGAAGTAAGTCGGAGAAAAAAAGGGGATCGTTTGGGAATAGAACATCCCACGAGAGATCAGCACACCTTCACGAGCCAGTCGTACGGGTCCTTCTTTTCGCCGTATTGGATGGCGACCAAATCGTCGTACAACCGCTGGGTTATCTTGCCGACCTTCCCGTCGTTGATGACCATACACTTGTCCTTGTAGCAGAGCTCACCGACGGGCGTGACGACCGCAGCGGTGCCCGTTCCGAACGCCTCGGTCAGCGTGCCGTTCTCCGAGGCGGTGATGACTTCGTCGATGCTCACGAGGCGTTCTTCCACCTTGTAGCCGTAGTCCTTGGCCATGTGGATGATCGAGTCCCGGGTTACCCCTGGAAGGATACTTCCCGTGAGGGGCGCGGTGAGGATCGTGTCGCCGATGACGAAGAACTGGTTCATTGTACCGACCTCTTCCACGTATTTGTGCTCCGCGGCGTCGAGCCATAGGACCTGCGTGTATCCCCTCTCTTTCGCCTTCTTGGCCGCCAGCAGCGACGCGGCGTAGTTCCCGCCAGCCTTGGTGAACCCGACGCCGCCCGGCGAAGCCCGGACGAACTTCTCCTCGACCAGGATCTTGACCGGGTTGAAGCCCGTGGCGTAGTACGCCCCGACGGGCGACAGGATGACGTAGAACAGGTATTCGGACGACGGCTGCACGCCGAGGATGGCCTTCGTGCCGATGTACGTCGGCCTGATGTAGAGCGACGTCATCGGCGATTTTGGTACCCAGTCCTTCTCGATCTTGACGAGCTCCTTTATGGCCTCCAGTACGAACGGCGCGGCGAAGGGCTGCATGACCATGCGCTCGGCCGACGCGAGCATCCTCTCGAGGTTCTTCATCGGGCGGAAGAGGTAGATGTCGTCGTTCTTCCAACGGTATGCCTTCATCCCCTCGAAGACCTCCTGGCCGTAGTGGAACACGATGGCGGCTGGATCGAGTGATATGGGGCCGTACGGGCCAATCTTTGCGTCGTGCCACCCCTTGTCCCTCTCCTTCGCCTTCGATTCCGAGTAACTCATGGAGAACATGTGGTCGGTGAAGATCACGCCAAAACCAAGCGTGGATTCATCAGCAGGTAGTTTTCCGCACTTGTCTTTCGGCTTAATTTCTGTTTTCAATTCCATGACGATCGGCCTCGAATGATCTGGTGATTGTTGGTGAGGTGGAAGCAAAGGGATGACTAAAATTCTTAGGTCGACGGACGAATTTTCATCACTATGAAGCCATTGTCCGTCAGACTGTCGGGCGTGCCGAAGTCGAGCATTCGGAAGCTGTTCGATCTCTTGACCCAGGAGGACGCGATCAGCCTCGGCATAGGCCAACCCGACTTTCCCGCGCCGCAAGCCGTCATTGACGCGACCATCGCGGCGTTGAGAGAGGGGAAGGGATCCGTCTACGCGCCGACCATGGGGATCCCGCGGCTCAAGGCCATCATCGCCCAGAAATTGCAGAAGGAGAACAACATCGCCGCGGATCCAGAAAAGAACGTGATGGTCACGAACGGCGGCAGCGGCTCGATCACCCTCGCGTTCGCGGCCATCCTGAACCCCGGGGACGAGGTGATCCTGTTCTCGCCCAACTTCCTGTCGTACTTCTACGTCGCCAGCTACTTCGATGCGAAAGCCGTCGAGGCCCCGCGGCGCCCCGACTTCGGCCCCTCCCTGGACGCGCTCGAGAAGCTCGTCTCCCCGAAGACCAAGGCAGTCCTCATCAATTCACCGAACAACCCGACCGGTTATGCGTGTTCACGGGCCGAGATCGAGGCGATCGCATCGTTTTGTATCGAGCACGACCTCTACCTGATAAGCGACGAGGTCTACGAGAAGATCATCTACGACGGGTTCACGCACGTGAGCCCCGCGTCGTTGGACGGGATGGCCGACCGGACGATCACGTTGAACGCCGCTTCCAAGACCCTCTCCCTCACCGGCTTTCGTGTCGGGTACTTGTGCGCGCCGGAACCAATGCTCCCGTTGATGGAGAACTATATCCAGTACACCTGTGCCGGTACCAACCATCCGTGCCAGTACGGCGTCGCGGCCGGCCTGGAGCAGATCTTGAAGGAACCGGCCTCACTCGACCCCGTGATCAAGGCTTACCAGAAGAAGCGGGACGCGTGTTACGCGCGCCTGAACGAGGCGGGCCTCGAGTGCCCGAAACCGCGCGGGGCGTTCTACATCATGCCCCGCGTGGACGCCACGGGCATGGACGGGGCCGCCTTCTCCCGGCGGCTCGTCGAGTCGAGCGGCGTTGCCGTGGTGCCCGGCGGCGGCTTCGGCAAGTACTCTGCGAACCACGTGCGTGTCTCCTACGCCATCGATGATCTTAAATTGGACGACGCGTTGTCCCGGATCGAGAGGTTCGTCAAGTCTGGGAAATAGGCAAGGGAATTGCGAGATGGTGAGAAGGTGGAGACTGGCGCCCGTGAACTGATGAAGGTGGATCTCAAGAAGACGATGCTCGCCCTCGACGAGGTCTCCGATGCCATGTCGAATGCCACGTTCGACATCATGGGGAACCTCAGCATGGAGGAAGCGCGCATACTCCGCAAGTTCAAGGAGAAGCAAGCCGAGCACAAGAACCTGAAGGATCTCACGAACCAGGCGGATCAGTTGCTCGATGCCTTGCTTCGCGAGAACGCGAAGCAGAAGAGGCTCGACGACGCGTTCAAGAAGCTGAAGGGCCTCCGGGACAAGAAGATCGCCGTTTCCGAGGAGATCCGCGCCCTGGAGCAGAAGCTCGAGTCCTTGAAGATCGGGAAGGAGGGCGGGGGGCTCATCCAAGAGGCATTGACATCCAATTTCGACGCGCTGCTGGGCAAGGTTCGTCGCATCTCAATGTTGTTCCCAGAACTCTATGCCGAGGTCGAAGACGAGATCCAAACGTTCTACAAGATCCAGCGCGACCTGGCGGACAAGCCCTCGTTCTGAAGCCGTGCATCACGTACGCAACCGGAGCACGGACCCGTCCGACGCGACCGAGAGCACCTGCCGGGCCCTACTACAAGCCACGAGCTGCTCGACCGCCCGGCCGTGCGCCTGGAGGCACGCGAGTTGCTCCGCGCGGGTGCCGCCTTGGTTGCCCGGAGCCAGCAACCACGCGCCGATCGACCCGTCCGAGCTCGCGGTCCAGACCGTCAAGCCCCCACCCTGCCCTTGAACCGGCAGGACGTCCAGCAGCTTGGCCTGCCCGCTCCGAACCTCGATGAGGGGCTCGAGTGCGCCCACCTTCCACGCGGCGACCACCCCGTCGCTGCCCGCCGAGAGGAACGCGGCCCCGCCGTTGCGGTGGCAGACGCCACCCGGAAAAAACTTGATCGAGAAGACCGGCCCGTCGTGCCCTTTGAATGACCCGGTCTTGGAGAGCGCGTCGGGTTCGTACGATGCGATGCCGCCTCTCGCGTTGCCCGCCAGGAGCAGGGGCCCGTCAGGACATTGCCCGATCGCGAGCGAGAGCACCCCGTGCTTCGAGGGATCGTTGCTGGCCACCGGGTCGAGCGACGGGAACCGCCAAGACTTGACGCGGCCGTCTAGCCCTCCGGTGAAGAGCAAGCTGCCGCGGGTGTCGAATGCCCCCGCGAAGATGCCGCGAGAATGGGCCTCATCCCGCTTGGTAATGAGGTGCAGATCCGCAACGTCCAGAACGGTGATCGAACCGTCCCCCGTGAGCAACACTAGGTTGTCATCGTCAACGAGTAACATCCGCTCGATGCTGGCGCCCACGTGTGCCCTTTTTATGCCAGACGAGGGTTCCAGTGGCCACGAGAATAGCCACCCGTCCTCGCGACCCGTGAACGCTCGCGCATCGTCTCGGGACAGCGCTATGCAGAACGTGCGGTCGCCCCCGTTGGGGTTCCGTCCGGGAAGCAGTTCATCGATCTGCACGTCGATCCGGGAGGCCCGGTCTCCCAAACAAGCGTTAGTCTCGCCGCGCAAGCTGATCGTGTTCCAGAATGCGGCGTGCAGAGATAAGATCCTAGTCTTCGTTGGAGTTGGATATAGGCTCTCCTCTTAGTCAGCTTGAATGGGGATCCCCCCGCCGAGCGGCAGTATGGATTTAAGATGGCGAAGCCGGATACGTAACAAGTGTACTTTTCATCATCGAATCACGGATGATCCACAAATGAGCAAAGCGTATACGGTGCTGTTCGTGATCGGCTACATCTTGGCCGTTGGCTTGATGGCACTCGGCGCGATCTTCTTGATGGCCGCCCCGGCTGTAGAGGCCACGTTCGTGTCGAACCTGGTAATCGGGCTCGTCATGCTCGCCGCGGGGGTCGTCATCATCGTCGGGCTGCGGTTGCGCCAGCGGGTCGTCGTCGAGGCGAAGGTGACCCTCAAGCCAACGCAGATGAGGGAGTTCAAGTGCAAGAACTGCAGCGCCGCGCTGTCGGAGAAGGACTACACGATCGCGAAGAACGGCACGGTCATCGTCAAGTGCACCTATTGCGGTGCGCTCTACGAGATGGTCGACAACCCGATCTGGTAGGCATGGGAGTCGGCATGCGAAACATGGCAGGTGGGAAAATGCACACCAAACACACGAAATTCGTCCTCGCGATTGCCATCGCGTGCGCGGTGGTCGTCCCCGCGTGCACCGCCATCACCGCGGCGGTCGCGGGAGCCCCAGCGGTGCCGGATGGCGTCGCCGAACCGGCGGGTATCGCCCCGCGCGCGAGCGACTACCACTTCAAGGTCACGAACATGCTCGCCCGGTTCTACCTCGAGTACGACGGGTCTGTCACGATCAAGTATAACATCACCTTCAGGAACCTGTACTCGCCAGAGGACCTCGACGTCGCCGACATCGGCTTCCCGAACGGCAACTACTTGTTCGAATCCGTGAAGGCGAGCATCACGAGCGGTGGCGGGGCGACGTGGCACGAGCTGACCGGCATCACGAAATCGCCCTACGTGCAGCACGGCGTCGCGGTCGACTTCGGCCCTTACACCATCGATTATCTGGACGAGGAAATGCTCTACGTCGAGTGCAACAACCCCCGCGTGCTCTACTCCGATTCCGAGGACTCGAGCAAGGCCTCCTTCGTCTTCACCCCCACGTGGTTCGACCCGTCTTATGCATCGAGCACCATCGACGTCATGAACGTGACGTTGTATTTCGTCCCCAACGAGCTTGACGGCTCCCAGCTGAAGTACCACGAGAAGCCGTCACCGTGGGAGGTGCCGGAGGGGGGCCTGCAGAACTTCACTTCGCCGCTAGAGCAGCGGCTCTATTACGAGTGGAACTTCACGTCCCTTTACCAATCCGCACACGAGTTCGGCGCGTCCTTCCCGAAGAGCTGGGTGGCCGCCGGCGTCATCCAGACGGATCCCTGGCTGGTCGTGCTCACGTGGGTGCTGGTCGCCGTCGGGGCTGGCGCGGTCGTGCTGGTGAGCGTGGTCTACCTGGTGGCCCAGCACAAGAAGAAGGCGAGTTCGCAGTATTACCCGCCCGTACAGAAGGCGGCGAACCCCTTCGGGGGCATCATCTGCTGCTCTGTCGTGATCACGGCGGTGGTCGTCTTCGTGTTCGTCGAGGATTTCTTCATGCTCCTGTACGGCGTGACGATCGCCTTGCTCGTGCTCGCGTTCGTGTTCATCGCCTTCTTCATAGCCAAGGCGATCGACAAGCGGCGGCTCAAGTACGAGAAGCCGAAGCTGAGCATCGAGTGCGTCGGGGTCAACAAGAACCTGACCGTGCCCGAGGCGGCGATCATCAAGAACACGCCCCTTGGGACGGTCGTCTTCTTGATCATCTTCAGCATGATGCGGAAGGGCGTCATCGAGATCTCGAAGAACCAGCCGCTCCAGCTGGAGAAGAAAGTCAAGATCCTCACGGAGAACCTCCGCAAGGTCGCCGAGGAAGGGCGCAAGCTGCGCGACTACGAGGTCGACTTCTACGACGCGATAGGGCCGAAGGGGGCGGTAATCGAGGCGAAGTTGAGGGAGACCCTCATCCGCATGATCAAGAAGACCCACACGAAGATGGTCGGCTTCGACTTGAAAGCGACGATCGCCTACCACGAGACGATGATGGAGAAGGCATGGAACCAGATCAAGAACACGAGCGGCGACATCAAGTTCGACGAGATCGCCGACCAGTTCGGGTACCTCTTGCTCGATGAAGACTTCTCCAAGAAGGCCCCCACGTACTTCGGCGGGAGGACCATCTACATGCCGTACTGGTACGCGCGCCCGTACGCCTACTGGGGGGCGACGCCGGGCGTGTCTTCGAGCATCGCCGCCCCGTTCGCTCGCACCGGGGGTATGGGTGCCATCAACGCGGTGGACTTCGCCACGTCGATCTCGACCGGGCTCTCGAACCTGTCGAGCAGCATCGCCACGAACGCGTCGAACTTCTTCTCCTCTATCGTCAACGCGGTCTCCCCGACCCCGAGCCCCTCGTCCGGCGGGGGCGGTGGTGGTCGCAGCTATTCCGGCGGCTCGTGCGCTTGCGCGTGCGCTTGCGCGTGCGCGGGCTGTGCGTGCGCGTGCGCGGGTGGCGGGCGCTAGTCTCCTTTCAAATCCCTATCTTCTTTCTTCTCCTTCGCCGCGGGCGTCGTGCCTCCATTTACCACGGCCTCGTGGCCCTCCAACAGCCCGTGCACGAGCCCCGCCATCGTCTTTTCGAGTCCCGGTTCCCTCTTGAAAAAGTAGAGCCTCGCCCTCGAGTCCCACGGGTCGAGCCTGAATTCCTTGTTGCGCGGCAGGCCCGGGTCGAGGAAAAAAAGCGCCCAGACGTGTCCATCCTCGATGAACAACGACTTGACGGCGCTCCAATGCGCATCCTTCAACACCAGGATCCCACAGCGGTCGAAGTGATCGGTCAGGAAGGCTTCGCCTGTCGAGCTGCCCTTTGGTTTGAGCCGTTCCTTTGCCCCCCGACCGCCTGTCACCGCCACCATTGGCAGCGCGCCCGTCCCGTCCTCCGAGCCGGGAAAAACGACCTGCCTGTAACCGAAAAGGGCCATGAGCATCTTCACCTCCACGTTCGACTTGACGACCGTGGCGTATGCTTCCAGCAGCTTCGCCGTGATCCCGCCCGTCTCCGTGTAGGCATCCAGCATATCAGCGATCGGCCCGCCTCCTCCCCGTTTCCCGCACAAGCGCACGCGCATCTCGTAAAGGATGACGGGCTGGATGTCCTCGTACACGGCCAGGTCATACTTGGACAGGGCCTCTTGGATGGCTTCGGACCTGGCTGCCCGGAGCAGGAGGTAGGTGGTGGCGAGTTGGTACCTCGTGCCAACCCGGTCGAGCGAAGGCTTCAAGCCGGGGTATTCCCGATCGAGCAGTTCGCTCGCCGCGTCGAGGAGTATCTTGCTGTTGGGAACCGACCCTGGCTTCAGGATCATGAGCGCCGAGGCAAGGCCGCATGCTGAACGCAACTGGTGGTAGTGCTCTATGTCGAGATGCTCGCGGACGTCTTTACTCGTGGTCGCGCACCCCCAGCCTGGTCACGGGCTTCTCGGTACCATCGCGGTTCAAGTGGGACGTACATGGGAGGACGAGAAAAACGAGAACCCATTGCCCGGGGAATGCATGAATGAACCGTCCCACTAGATCATACGATCCGGCTGCGGCCACTCACTTTCTTGGTCATCCAGTTGTACCTTCGTATGCGCGTCGTTTTGCCGAATCCACATGCGGCGCAGAGCTTGTGCCGAATGTGGTACGACGTCCTGCCGCAGCGGCGGCAGCGGATGTGCGTTCTCTTGTTGTGTCGGCCTTTCGCCGGTGTACCCTTTCCCATCGCTGTTCACTCCTCTTCATGCTTTTCGACGAGGTCCTCGCAGTTGACGAGCAATACCGAATCCCCTCGCAGCACGATGGTACCGAGGGTCTCGATTTCGAGCGTGTGCGGGTTCGTCGTGACCGCGTTGTCGATGTGCAGGTTCAAGTGCTGGTCGAAGCCACGGAGTATCCCGTTCACGCTCAAGTCCCTCTTGAGCACGACGAGGCAGCGCTTGCCCAGCGCGCGCTTCAGCACCTTCACGAGGGAGGACTGAGACTGTTGCATCGGGGATGACATGGCGCTGACCAACCAGCACGTCGGTTGCTATCCAATATATGTCTATGATCTGTTGGTATTAAACGTCGGTGAATGACCCGGCTCCGACGGCCGTTCCGAACTAAAGGCTAATGCTACCGCGTGGATTTCAACACCTCTAAGACCTTTTGCTCCACGAAATCCGCGGGATAGTCTAACATGTGGATCTCTGCCCGGCGGCCACGCGTCGAGATGTTTTTGATGCGTTCGTGGATCAAGTGTGATTGGTTGAGTTTTCGGAGGTATTTCCTGAACGCGGTCATAACATGGGTTCGTGCATCGCAGTTACCCAGCTCTTCGCACACGACCTTGTATTCCTCGAAGGCCTCCTTCGTCGTCGCGTAGCTGATGTTCCTCTGGCTCTTGTGTTTCAGAACCCGGGCGATCGAGAGCAAGACGAGCAGCTCGTGGGTCCTCAAGTCCTTGAGGATCGGCTCGCGGAATTCCGTCGAGACGTACTTGGCGGCGTTCCGTATCATCTCCGGCAGGATCTCGCTCGCGTCTTGCTGCTCCGCCAGTTTCCCGGCGTGGTGCATGACCTCGATCCCGTAGTAGACATTCCCCGTCTCGCTCATCTCCGCGATGAGTTCGACGTTCTCGTCCGACAGCACGCCTTCCTTGATGGCCAGATCCCGCCGGAACGCGAAGATGTCGACCATCTGCTCGAAGTCGTACTTCGGGAGGGCGATCGTGCTGTGCAGCCGCTGCGCGATCCTTGGCTCCGCGGCCATGAGGGCATCCCAATCGGCAGACCGGGCGATGAGAATCGTGGAAAAATACTCCTTACCATCGGTTCCGGACTTAAACTCCTCGTTCACGGAGAGTATGCGCATCACGTCCTCCGGTTTCAAGTTCTGGATCTCGTCGATGACGAAGAGCAGTTTTTTATTCTCCCTCTGCAGGTTCTGGACGAGGAACGTGAGCATCTCCGAGATGCTGAAGCCTTTGCCGGAGATGAAATAATTCGAGGGGAGGTAATCCCTGAGCATGGTGCCGAGGGTGCGGAACTGGAAACACGTGTAGTACCGGCTGTCGAAGGTGATGCCGAGCTCGGCCGCGACTTTCGCTAGCTTCTTCTGCGCGAACCGGGCGATCGCGGTCTTCCCGAACCCCCCCTCGCCCCGGAGCGCGAGATTCACGGCCTTGTCCTCCTTGAAGATAATTTTGAGGTCAGAGGCGAGCTTCCGCAAGATGTCGTCGCGATGCGGCAGTTTCTCGGGGATGAACGACCTGTCGAACGTCTGCTCGCCGTTGCGCTTGAAGACACGATCCCCAAGTATGTTCCGCTTCAACTCCTCTTCGAAATCCGTAGCGATCAACTCAACAGTTGTGACTATTCGTGGACGTCGTCACCGGGAGGCATGCCACGTCGCAAGGGGCGCGTTCCTGGCCCCACGGCCGGGAGCCGATGGCACGATTTCCGGGTGGTTTACGTTGCTGGGAGTCGAGCGACGAGCTCCCCGCCTCGCTCGCGGGGCGGGGGGCCGCGGGTTACCTCTAACGACCCGCCCGGGCGAGGTGTCCAACTTTGTTCAACCTCATAGTTAGAGTAACTCGGTGATGCGTTCTGAATAGCTTCGTGCTCGGCTTATCCCAACTCATGATTGTTCTTGCGGCATTATAAAGTTTGTAACCGGTTTTCGACGAAATTGCCCTACCCGGCACCGCACGTGAACGGCCTCCTTTCCTCACTCGTGGCGTGTCTTTTACGATAACCGTGACAAGACCGTGCCGATCGAGTCGATCATCATGCTCGCCGTGATGAACTGGCCGCCCATCTGTTGCTCGGAAGCCATGCCAGCTAGCCCGTTGACGTGGATCGCGGCGCATGCAACGGTGAACATCGAACCGGGATCGTGGCCGTACCGTGATGCAAGCCCGGCTGCGATGCCGGCAAGCACGTCCCCCGTGCCACCGACCGTCATCGCAGGCGTGTGGGTGACGTTGATCTTGCATCGCTGGCCGTTCATCACGACGTCCTCGGGCCCTTTGAGCACCAACTGGCAGTGGACTCCCCGAGTGAACTCCCGCGCGGCGAGGAGCCTCTGCTCCAGCGTCGTCAGGTTGCTCGCGTTCGTCTTGGAAACGATGGCGAATTCCCCCGCGTGTGGCGTGACGATCACGTTTGGATCATCGATCGTCAAGACGTCCTTTGCGATCGCCTTCAAAGCATCCGCGTCGACGACCAGCCTCTTTCTAGCTTCTACCGCAACTCTGCACACCGCCGCGATGGCCGCTTCAGTCCCTGGCTCGCGGCCCATGCCCGGGCCTATCAATATCGCATCTGCCCAGCGGATGCGGCCTTCCAGTTCCGGAACGTTCCGCTCCGTGATCGAACTCCCATCCAGAGGTGTCACTATCAAGTCGGGGGACGACATCCGGGCCACCAGGGCAGTTGGCTCGGGGATGCATAGGTTCACCAGGTCCACACCGCACCGCGAGGCGGCAAGGGCGGAGAGGATGGCGGCGCCCGAATACTGCTTACTGCCGCCGATCACGAGCACCTTGCCGTTCATACCCTTTACAGAACGGGGATCCCGCCGGTTCTTGAGGAGCAGCTTCACGTCGCCCTTTCCCACGAGCCATTCGGCTTCCGGGGGGATTCCAATGGGCACGACGTCGACGATCCCCGTGATGTCCTTCTTGTTGACCATGCCCTTCTTCTGCAAGTGGAACGTAACGCTCCGTGTGGCCATCGCAAAGACGTCGCTTGTGGTTCCGTCGTCCATGTTCAGGCCTGATGGCACGTCTACCGCTACGACCGGACAGGCAGCGCCCTCTCTAAGCGCGTTGATCTTGCGGATCGCCGCGGCCACCGGCTCGCGCACGTTTCCTTTTATACCCGCACCGAGCAAGGCATCGACGATGATGGATTTCGAATCGATTCCCTGGACGCGGTCGAGTTGCGAGGAGTCCTTGAGCACTTCAATCTGGATGGAAAAGGGTGCTTGCACCAGCGCGTTCCAGTTCGATCTCGCTTCTGCCGTGCCGATGAGCGCCGGATCCCCGACAATGTACACCTTGACGGCCCTCGCTGCTCTTCCGAGGTGCCTGGCCGCCACGAGGCCGTCGCCACCGTTGTTACCGAGACCACAGAACACGTGTATGGTTTTCTCTTGAAGTGGGCTGAAGTGCTCTGCTATTACCCTTGCCACCGCGGCGCCAGCGTTCTCCATGAGCTTGACCTTCTCGATCCCGAGACCTTCGGAGTTCTCATCGAGAACGAACATGTCCTCCGAGGTCATCGTGTCCCCGGGCGCGAAGGCCCTCATGAAAGCTGGGAATTCTATCTGCATCTCCAACTCCTTACCTGGGTGCGGCTTCAAAAAGTGGATGCATTTAGCAGGTCGAGCTCGTCACGTGCCGTCGGCTTGGACCGGCGCCCCCTCCTTCTTCTTCGGGGGCGGTGGCGGCGGCAACTTCAAGAAGTAGGCGGGGTGGTAGCCCTTCTCCTCCACGCGTTTTGCTTCGGTTTTCTCGTAACTTCGTTTCTTGGCGAAGGAGAGTTTCTTCACGAGGGGGAGCCCTGGCTGGACCTCATCGATTGGTCTTTTCTCGATCAAGCCCGATTGCACCGCCGCGTCGAACAGCTCCTTCCCCGCACTTGTGCGAATGATGACCGTGTTCCAGCCGTCCGGGGATCCGATCGAACCGACGGATACGTCTGCCAGCTCGGAGGTCAGGTCGTGGCAGCAATGGCAGCTGAGCCGGGCGAGTTTGGTCACGTCCTTCATGCTTGCCGACTTCGGCTCCCCGCTCGTGGGGTACGCGAAGAACTGCCCCTCCTTGATGTTCATCTTCCTCACCTGGTCGAGCGGGGTCTCGAACGTGCCCTCGCACAGCTGCTTGATGCCGGCGTGGGTGAAGGACTCCATGCAGAAGATGCCGATGCGGTACTTGATGTTGCCGACGTCGACAGTCCCCGACGGATAGACCTCGGCCTTGCGGAGGGCTTGCATCATGCACGGGGTGCCGACGACGGCGATAGCCCTTTCCCGCTTCACGATCCTCAGCAGCCTCATGCTGGGCGTGTTCACGTACTTCGTCCCCGCGGCCCGAACGACGTCGGGAACGCCCTTCATGACGATGGCCTCGGGCTTCCACGGGACACCGCCCGCCCTCGCCGCGCCGATCGCGGCCTGGATCGCCTTCGACTCGAACGCGTGGATGAGCAAGGCCGATGACACCCCGCCGTCTTGCACGAGCGGCCGCAAGTCCTCCCGGGTGATCCTGGCACACCATGCCTCGGTGATCACGCCCGTCTTGAGGTCTTCGGGGGTGGCCGGCTTGTCCATCATCGCCCACTCCATGGCCTTTCTCGGGAGCAGCGCCCGCGGGCACGCGGTGAGGCACAGGCCGCAGCGGATGCACCTGTCCATGTCTATCGTGACCTTGCCGTCGTCCACCGAGATGCAATCGACGGGGCACACGGCCTGGCACGCGCCGCAACCGCTGCATGCCTTGCCTTCGTCGACCACCTTCACTGGCACGTAGACGGGCTGGATCTTGCTGGAATCTTCGGTGACAAAAGTGAACGAAACTGCATCCGGCCCGTCGAGATCGCACCGGACAAATCCCTCGAAGGCGAGTTGGAACGCGGCAGCGACGGCGGCCTTGCCAGGGATGCCGAGCGACTGCCCTTTCTGGGCCAAACCCTCGAGGTTCACGCCGCAGCCAGCGGCCTCTATCTCGCGCAATATCGCCGCTTTGCGCACTTCCTCGTCGAGCAAGGTTCCGAGCATGTCGTCGTACTCGTTGCCATCGAGAGCGCCTGCTTTCTCTATGTCCGCCTTCGCGTCGACGAGGCAGCGGATTCGGAACGATCTCGCCGCGTGCAGCAACAACGGAAGCTGCCTCACGTGCTCGGGGTGCATCTCCTCCGCGACCATTTCGGTGGCCATCCACTTCATGGATCCGTTATCTGTCCTGGTTCTTATCATCCCATCGCTCGCAGCGATGCGCCATCATTACCCCGTCGGCTTTGGTCAGGGTAAATCACGCGGCTGGGGGATCGGGTGTGTCTCGTCATATCACGACATTCAAGCCCCGCGCCTTGTCCATTTTCAAGGGATTGGGGGGCAGGGCCTTTATCTTTGCCACGAACTCGTTGGTTGCCCGCATGAACCGGTCGATCTCCGCCGCCGACATGAAGAAGATGCCCACGCGATCGGGGTCGAAGCCAGACCGCTGGAGCATGAACTTCACCGCGTTGACGTGCCGCTCCGCGACGAGGTTTCCCGTCTCGAAGTCGCATTCCCCCTTGTGGCACGCGTAGATACCGACGCCATCGGCGCCGTCTCGCAATGCCTGGAGGATGTCCGAAACGTCAACGCGCCCCGTGCATTTCACCCTCACGAGGTATATCACGGGTTCGTACTGGTTCCTCGAAACGCCGACCAGATCCCCTGCGGAATAGCCTCACTTCTCGCAGCAGTATATAATTACTTTCCTGGGTTCTTGTTTGCTTCCTTCCATAGATCTCTCACGTTCCATCATTGATGATTAAACACGCGCCCGTTTGCTGCTTGCAAACCCTTCACCCGACTCTACGATTCTACGATTTGCAGCCGGGCTGCATCGGTGCGGGCGCGTCGGTGGATTCTGGTGTGTCTTTGGGAGTCCGTGCCATGCTTGCTTCCCCGCCCTGCTTGATTATGGCGCAGACCTTGCCCGCGAGCTGGCCGTCGCGGTAGTACCGGAGCTCGATGGCCCTCGCGGGACAAGAGGATATGCAGATGCCGCAACCCTTGCAGTTGAGGTCGTTGACCTCCGCGACGTTGCTCTCGGGGTTCACCTGTATCGCGTTGTAGTTGCAAGACTTCTCGCAGCGGTGGCACGCGATGCATCGGCCTGGATCGACGATGGCAGTGACGAGCTCCTTGGCATAGATGCCGGCGGTGACGATGTTCGCAGCGGCCGCGGCAGCACCGAGCGCAGACGAGACCGAGTAAGGAACGTTCTTCGGCCCGGCGGCACAACCCGCGATGAAGATGCCTGGGTTCTTGGTCTCCTGCGGGCTCAAGCACTGGTGCGTCTCCTTGAGGAACCCTCCTGGGGACTTGTCCAGGCCTAGCACCGCTGCGATCTCGTTCGTACCAACGGACGGGATCATTCCGGCCGAGAGCACGAGCAAGTCTACCGAGACCTCTTGCACGGTGCCATCGAGCGTGTTCTCGAACGTCAACATGATGTTGCCGGTCGCGGGATCCTCCTTGATGTCGCCCGGGATGCCTCGCACGAACAAGACGCCCTTCTCGCGGATGCGACGGTAGTATTCCTCGTTGTGCTTGTCCCAGCACCGCATGTCCATGTAGAAGATCATGACCTCGACCCCGTCGATCTCCTGCTTGAGCAGCTGGGCGTTCTTCAAGGCGAGGTTGCAGCACACCGCCGAGCAGTACGCGTTGGCATTCTCGTGCATGCTGCGGGAGCCGACGCACTGGACCATGGCAACACGCCGCGGGATCTTCTTGTCCGATATGCGGAGCACGTGCCCGTGGGTGGCGCCGACGGGCGAGAGCATGCGTTCGAGTTCCATCTGGGTGATCACGTTCTGGAACCGGCCATAGCCGTAGGAACCGTGTTGCAGCACGGGATACTCGTCCCAGCCGGTTGCCACGATGATCGCCCCCGCGATGACGGTCTCGAGCGTCTCCTTGTCGTCGTAGTTGATCGCGCCCCGCTGGCATGTCTTCGCACATAGGCCGCAGCTCATGCACGCCTCCTTGTCGATCAAGGCGACCTTCGGAACGGCCTGGGAGAACGGGATGTAGATCGCCTTCCGCATGCCGATACCCCGGTTGAACCCGTCGGGAACCTCGATGGGGCACTTGGCAATGCAAGCGCCGCAGCCCGTGCAGAGTTTCGGATCCACGTAGCGGGGTTTTTGCTTGATCGTGACCGCGTAGTTGCCCGTGATGCCTGAGACCGCCGAGACCTCGGCGTTCGTGAAGAGCTTGATGTTGGGGTGCTTCGCGGCCTTGACCATGATCGGCGCGACGACTCAGATGGCGCAGTCGTCCGTCGGGAAGACGCGGTCGAGCTGGGCCATGCGGCCTCCGATGGTCGGCTCCTTCTCCACGAGGTAGACCATGATCCCCTGGTTCGCCAGGTTGATCGCCGCGTTCATCCCCGAGATGCCAGCCCCAACCACGAGCACGGATTTGGTCACATCTACTTCCTTGCGTGGCACGTCCTCCAGGGACATCGCGCGGTAGACTCCACCCGCGACAAGCGCCTTTGCCTTTTCAGTCGCCCGTTCCTTGTCCTTGCTGTGGACGAACGAGCAGTGCTCTCGCAAGTTGACCATTTCGAAGTAGTACGGCGAGAGCCCGGCGTCCACGAGCAGCTCCCGGTAGGTGGGCTCGTGGATCTTTGGCGTGCAGGCGGCCACGACCACGCGGTTCACTCCGAGTTCCTGGATGTCCCGCTTGATGATCTGCTGGCCGGGGTCGGAGCAAAAGAAAGTGAAGGTGCGCGCGACGAGCACGTTCGGCAAGATCTCCGAAAAAGCCCTCACTCCCTCGGCATCGACGAACTGGCCTATGTTTACTCCTCATTGGCACACGTATACGCCGATGTTCACAGACTCCCTTGGTTTAATGGGTGTTGTATCACTCATAGTTGCTTCACTTAATGGCCTGTGGATTAAGTGATTGCATGGCTTCGTTTCTAGTTTCTCGTGCCTCCAGTATAGGTTCTTCATGCCTCCTCGGGTACACCAAGACGACACGAGAAGGCGAGATGGCGATGGGTAAGGATTGGCGCCCTACTGATTTTAATGTTGACTTGCTGCCTTAATCTTGTCGGCAAACGAAAAAAAGGGGCCAGTTCCTCGCGGATTCGATCATTTCACCTCGCCCCGATCGATGGAACTGCGCGTGAGCCCCCCGATCCATCGAGTTTCGATGCACGATCCTCGCCTGGCTCGATCATGACAGGATCGTGGCCCTCTTGAGTGCCACGGCGAGCTTCTTGGGGTCCAACCCGACGTCTTTGACCAGGCGGGCAACCAGGATGCGGTATTTCTTGGTCGCCTTGAGACCGAGTTGCTCACACAAGCGATTCAGTACCTCGTCAGTGAGGTTTGGTTCATCGTTGCTAGCTGCCATGTCATGGGTTTGTATCTCTGGCGTTATAAAAAACAGCGACACGGGTCAGCGGTCGAGTCAAGCATAAATAGCAAAATTCCCTTGTCCAAATTGTTAGGCTTCACGAGCGTGCAAGGATTTGCTCAGGCGCATCATCTCCCGATCGCAACATGGCGAGTCGATCTGCCTCGTCGACAAGGGCTTCAACGAGCTCCTCGACGTCCACGACGACAACTTCTCCGAGCTCTTCCATGTGCTCAGCGATATCGTCAAGGTAAGCATTGCGATCAACAGGGAGGACTTCATCCCCGAGGACCTGCTATCCGAGGCGGATATCTTCGTGATCGGGTGCCCGGCTAGGGCAAGACTCTCCGCCGACGACATCGAGACCATCGCAAAGTACGTCCGGGAGGGGGGAAACCTCCTCGTCATCACCGATGCGGGTGGCGACCTCGCCCACCAGACCAATCTGAACGACCTGGTGGCGGAATTCGGCATCGAGATCGAGTACACGACGGTTCGGGACACGCGAAACGTCGGATCCGCTGTGTCACCCGTGATCGAGAACATCAACGTCAGCCACTCGGTAAACAAGAACGTGATGCGGCTGGTCGTCGGTGGTGGGACGACGCTCTCAGTCGTTTGGCCCGCAGTTCCCCTCTTCTCCACGGGCCGAAACAGCGTCGTCGAGCAGCTCGGCTTGTCGGCTAACGATAGTCACCCGTGGAAGATCGTGAAAGTGGGCGAGAATTACCCCATGGGCGCGGCAACGCTGCACGGGCAGGGCAAGGTTGTGGTGATCGGGGATGTCGACATGTTTTCAAACGATGGCGAATACGGCATCACCGCCTTGGACAACGGCACCTTCATCAAGAACGTCTTCGCATGGTTCCTGGCGCCCGTGGAAACCAGCACGGTCATCGACTGGTTGATCGCCAGGTTGTCGAACTTGGAGGAGAAATATAACGCGGTATCGAAAAAGTGTGACAACATATCCGCTGAGAACGAGAAACTCAAAAAGATCTTGAAGGAAATGCACGCCACCCAAGGGAAGTATGCGGTCGTTGACAACGACACCTCCGAGGGCGCGGAGTGATCGATGGTACTTCTCCGTGCATCACGTTTCTCGATTGCATCCTTTTTTCGTGTTCGGCCAACATAGCATGTTTTAATAGATCAAGGGGGGATCTAGCTTCGTATACCATCTCACATCCGAGCATCCCTCGCTGCCCGTTTCGGTCGCATGGGGTGGATGCGGTTCCGCCGAACTTGGCGTGGGTAACAGAGTGTTCAACGAAATCAAAGAATGATAACAATGTCCCGTGAATTGAAGCTCTTCGTCGAGACGAAAGAGAACGTCGGCGACGACATCTACATTTCTAGTATTTCCGCAGAATCGCTTGGAGTGCGTGATGGAGACCTCGTCCAGGTGAGCATTCCAGAGGAGGGGTTCAACACGTCGCTCGTCGTGCACATCAACGAGAGCTTGTTCGACTTTGTCGTTCAGATCGACGAGAACCTGCCGGAGATACTGGGGTTCAAGTCTATGGAGCTAACGGTCACGCCAGCCTCCCCCGGCACCCTCCCCGCTAGGCCTTCCAAGCCCGGTGCAGGGCCGGGCAGGCCTGTACCGCCGCCACGGGCTCCCGGAATGGCACCACCCGTGCCGAGCCCGCCTGGCATGGTGGGGCCCCCACCAGGCCCTGGAGTGCCAGCCGTGCCGAGGATGCCGTCAATGCCTGGCGTGCCCGCCGTTCCCAGCGTGCCGGCCATGCCGGGGCTGCCGGCCATCCCGAAACCACCCTCTGTGCCCGGGGTGCCCGCCGTGCCGGCGGTTCCAAAACCACCGGCGATCCCGAGGCCCCCGTCCATGGCACCAGCGGCGCCGGCGATCCCGAGACCCCCGTCCATGGCACCAGCGGCGCCGGCGATCCCGAGGCCCCCGTCCATGGCACCA
>JAFGBX010000442.1 GCA_016932935.1 Promethearchaeota archaeon
CATGATCACGTGTATTGCCGATCTGGAAGAAATGGCTCGATTCGGGGTGTCAATCGTTGAAAATGAGCTAAGTTGATAAACTCAAGATCGATTATTTATTTATAACCTTGTAGCGATCACTCATGTAGGAAGTTCATCCTCGTGCGGCGGGTGAGATGGCGAGAGAAACGCGGCCCGACCTCGGTGACAACCCCGAGCTGTTCACCCTTGTCTTCAACTCCATCAAGGACGGCATCTCCGTTCTTGACAAGGAACTGACCATCGTGCGGGTCAACCCGACCATGGAAAGGTGGTTTAGCCACGAGATGCCCCTCGTGGGAAAGAAATGCTTCGAGGCCTACCACGGCGCGCACCAGCCCTGCAACCCGTGCCCGAGCATCCGGGCCCTCGAGGCCAAGTCGCCGGCGGAGGAAGCCGTGCCCTACCAGGGGCCCGGGGGCGAAATCCTGGGGTGGCGGGAGCTGCACTCGTTCCCCTTGGTAGACGAGTCGAGTAACATCGTCGGTGTTCTCGAGCTCGTGAGGGATGTCACGGAAAAGCGCAAGTACGAGGACTTGTTGAAACAAGAAAACGAGTGCCTCAAGGAACTCGACGAGATACGGCAGGCCTTTATCATCAAGGCGACGCACGAGCTCAAGACTCCGGTGACCAACATTACAGGCGCCATCCAGCTCTTCGAGGCGATGGCCGACCCGGAGGCAGCTGGGGGCACGCGGAGCATCCTCGCCGTACTATCCCGGGGTAGCAAGCGGCTCCAGCGGCTCATCATGAAGCTGCTCGACTTCTCGCGGGCCGAGCTCAAGAAGCTCGAGCTCGACGTGCAAATAGTGGATCTAGTCCCCACCGTGAAGGACATCATCAACGAGTTGGAATACAAGATCAAGGAAAGTGACCACCGGATCGCCTTGAACTTGCCGCCCGCATGCGTCGTGCGGGCCGACCAATTACGCATCGAGGAGGTGATCATCAACTTGTTGATGAACGCGATCAAGTACACGCCTCGCAACGGGAAGATCACCGTCGCCCTGGACGCGACGCCGACGCACGTGAAGTTCACGGTGGCCGACAGCGGCGTCGGCCTCACCGAGGAAGAGAAGGGCATCCTCTTCACGAAATTCGGCAGCATCCACCGCAGACAATATCAAGGGAAGATCGAGGTCTACGGCACCGGCGTGGGCCTGTTCGTCTCGAGGGAAATCGTGGAGGCGCACGGCGGGAAGATCTGGGCGGAATCGGAGGGGCGGGACAAGGGGTCGGCGTTCTCCTTCATCATCCCCAAGAACGCGTGAACGCGCGCCCGCCGTTAGGGGCAGAAAGGGAAAGGATCCCTTTCCATCAAGCGACCAGCTTGGCGGCCCTTGCGATCGCGACGATCAGGGGCAACAGCCAACGGGGGACGTGCGGCACGGCCTCCACGGTCACGCCGAGCATGCGCGTGAAGTGTGATCGACGGCCGCCCGCGAGCTCGGGCACGGTCAAGCAGCCGATGACGGACGGCGGCGGGCCGAGCGACCTGACGGGCACCGTCCCGCGCTCCAAGCCCGCGCCGGTGTCGCACGTCCACGACCGATCCGAGATGACCCGCTGGGTCGTGCCGTCCGCGTGGGCGACCTCGAGGTAGAGGTTGAGCACGCACCAGCTGCGCGTGTTGTTCGTGACGTCGACGTCGATGCGGTTCTCCCCCCTCCTGACGAGGCCCGTGACGTCCCACGCCTTCACGCACTTGTCGAGGAGCATGTAGGACAGCGTGGGGCGGTACTGCACCCACCCGACCGGCTGCCCGTTGACCTCCAAGGACGCGTGGTTGATCGCGAAGGCCTGCAGGTGTGCAGCCACGGGCTCCTTGCCGACCTTGAACGACCTCGTGAACCGGATGGGCACGTCGAAGTGGGCCTGCGCGGGAACGTGGATGTACTCCGCGGGGATGCACGGCACGGGGTACGAAGTCCCTCGCTCGATGGCCGACCTTATGGCCCCGTAGGCCCCGATCAACGCGTCGTACTGCCCGAGCAGGAAGCCGTGGCCGACCGGCTTGCTGTTGCCCTCCCAGACCGACCGGTATTCCCCCTTGATCGCCGAGAAATACTTGACGACCTCGTCGACGCGCCAGAGCAGCCGCTCCTTGGCCTTCCCCTTGGCCTTGGTAGGATTGGTGCCCTTGAGCATGTTGCCGAGCTGCACCTTCTTGCAATACAGCACGTGGAGCCGCAGCGCGAGGGCCACGGCGTCGAAGTACCAGGCGTGGTCGCGGCACGCGCGCGCCAGCTCCACGCAGGCCTCGACGCCCTTCAAGAATCGCTCGACCGCCCCGGGGTACCCCTTGGCCCTCTCCGCCTTCAGCGGCTGGAGCGGGTGCGCCCAGAGCTTCGGGAACACGAGGCTGTAGCCCAACCAAGGCTTGAAGTCCTTGCTGCCCTCGATCGACATGAGGATCCCATCGAGCTGGGCGGCCTTCGCGGCCAAGTCCCTCCCGATGCCGAACGCTGCCCGGTAGAAACCTTGCCTGAAGTCGAGCAGCGGCTGGTAGGTCGCGTGTTGCTTGTTCGTGAAGGCGAGCCATGGCTCGACGTTCCACGAGACGGAAGCACACAAGGCGTAGCCGGGCATGCGCAGGTCCCGCGGGTTCTCCGAGCGGAAGTCCCCCCAGCTCGTGACGACGTGCCCCTTGAACGAGTGGGGGGTACCAGCCGCCCTGGCTTGCAAGAAGGCGTACTTCGTGATGTTGATGACGTTCTTCTCCGCGACGGCGTAGCTGGGGGCGATGCGCTGGAAGTCCATGACGGATCCCGATACGACGAAGTCGAAGCCGTTCCGCAGGATGGTGTCGACCTCCTTGTACTTCTCGGTCGGCGAGTACCGCCAGACGTCGACGACCATGTTCTTCCGGGGCAAGCCCTTGAGGACCGCAGGGTGGTGGATCATGATGTCGTGGTAGATGTAGATCCGATACTTCCCCTCGCCATGCCTCGCTTCCAGCGCGTTCTTGACGATTTCGTAGCAACGGGTGTAGTGGTCGAGGTAGGCCTTGCCGATGCCCTTTTGCACGACGAACGCCTGGGAGCGGCCCTTCCCCACGTCCCAACTCTCGTCGCACGCCATGTGGAACGACGGGCTCAAGTACCACGAGTCGACCTCCTCCTCGACGACGTCCTTGATGTAGTCGTAGACCTTCGGATTGGAGATGTCAAAGCACATGGCCACGTTCTCGAACTCGGCGAGGTGCTTGTATTCCGGCAGAAAGAACAGGTTATCGAGATGCCCGCACGTGCTTTGGATGGGCGTGACCTCGACGAAGTATTGCGCCGCGTAATCCGATAGCTCGCGCATTTCTTCCGTGGAATAGCAGCCACGCTCGTCGTCCGACGACTTGGGGTGCCTGGTGCTGCGGAACATGTCCTCCAGGTTCATCTGGAACGTGTTCATCTTGAGCATGGCGATGTAGCGACAGTACCGCTTCAGGCCCTCGATGCTGCCGGCCTGGCCACGCGCGTTCTCGTCGGAGACGCCGCGCACCTCCATGCTCGGCCAGTCCAGCACCTTGCACTCCGGCAGCAGCCCGTCGCTGCCCGCCAGCTGGACCAGGGTCGTGATGGCATAGAACACGCCCCGGGGCGTTTCCGCGGCGATGGCCGCCCGCCCCCCGGAGATCTCGATGGCGTAGCCCTCCCGGAGGAAGCGGTAGTGCTGCTCCGCGGGGATCTTGCCCCCGAGCGAGGCGGGGATCGCCACCGCGTCCGGCGCCGGGGCGGGCTCGTGCACCCCGGCCCTGATGCCCCGGGCCAGCCGCTTGGCGAGCTCCTCGGAGAGGAGGCCATGAAGGTACCGGTAGTCGGGGGGCAGGGACGATTCGACGTCGATCGCGTCCCCGACGGCGAAGGTGCCGCCTTGGATCTCGACGACCCTCGGGACGGGGACGAGCTGCGCCGGCGCCCCTCCCCACGTGCCCTTTCCGGGGTCGAGGTTCGTTATCGTGAACGTGTGGGCCATGGTCTTTCTCCACTCGCACGTGAGCCGTGGTGCGACCGGCCACGGTGGACGCTGACCTCTAGGCCGCTTGGGGAAAAAAGCTCGCGCCCGCGCGCGCGGGCCTACCATCCCCAGAACGCGAACTCGTCGAGGATGCCCGCGTAGGAGACGAGCGGGAGCCCGAGCGACATGGCGTAGTAGACGACCAGGCACGCCACGTGGAAGTGGCGGGGGTCGGCGAGGACTCGCGGGTGCAGGTCGCGCGTGGCCTTCACCATCCACGCTACCACGACCGAGAACGGCGCCGCGGCAACTGCACCGACGAGCCATACTGGTTCTAGCCCCACGTTGTATGCGAACGCGACGGGATCGTATCTCTGTGCGGTGGCAAGAAACGGGGCTGCGAACCAGTAGAAGATCGCATTCACGGGAACGACGCACGCACCCCAATAACCGATCCAGCGCGCCCACGGCCGCTTGGCCTTGAGGTAGACGGGGAGGAAGGCGGCGAGCAGCACGACCACGGAGACCAGCGTGCCGGCGATGTTGACGGCGGGGAGCCACGCCGATGGCACGTCGTCCCACCGGGTGAAGCCACCGAAAGGCGTCACCATGGGGAGCCCGACGACCTCGCCACCGGAGAGCAGCACGACCGCCGCGTGCGCGTGCTCGTGTACCGCGTTCTCGAGCATTCGCAAGGCGAGCACCGCAACGAGCGAGAGGAGGGCGTAGTTGACCTTCGAGGGGGCATCCACGATCTCGAAAGGGCTGGTGAGGACGCGCCGCGTCCGCTCCGTGATGGTGAGGGTCATCGCCACCTGGATCCCCACCCCGCCCTTTCAAACCGCGGAACACCCGCGGCTATATGCCGCGTTGTCGTTGGCTACCAGAACGCGAACTGGTCGAGCAAGTTCAAGTAGGAGACGACCGGAAAGGTGATGGAGATGGCGTAATACAAGGCCAGGCAAAACAGGTGGAACTTCTTCGGATCCAGGATGACGCCGGCCCGCACCTGCCGCGTGGCCTTCACCATCCACGCGACCGCGACGAAGAACGGGGCCGCGGCGACCACGCCGATGATCCAGGCCGGTGATATCCCGAGGTTGTTAGCGAACGCCACGGGATCGTAGTTCTCTGCGGTCGCGATGAACGGGGCGGCGAACCAGTAAAATAAAGAGTTAACAGGAACCACGCACGCCCCCCAGTAGGCGAGCCATCGTGCCCACGGCCGCTTGGCCTTGAGGTAGACGGGCAGGAACGCGGCGAGCATCACGGCCACCGAGACCAGGGTGCCGGCGATGTTGACGACGGGGAGCCACTCGCCCGGCACCGTGCCGCTGCGCCAACTGGTGAACCCGCCGAACGGGGTGACGAGAGGCAACCCCACGATCTCGCCCCCCGAGAGCAGCACGGCGGCCACGTGCGAGTACTCGTGTATCGTGTTCTCGAGCATGCGCACGGCGAGCACCACGACGAGTGCGAGGAAGAAATATGCGAACCGGGATCGGTGGCTGTCGAGCTGGAACACGGCGGGGATCCGCGGGGTCTCCACGACGGGAGCCGTCATCGATTGCATTGTCTGCACGCGCGGTACTTGAACGTTCGCTCGATGAGTACGGCATGCCTCACGAGACCTTCATCCCGAGCGGGCCGAGCGCCTTGACCTGCTCGGTAAACGACTTGATGAGCTCGGAGAACCGCTTCCCCTCCGATGCAGAGACCCAGTCCAGCTTGAAGCGCCTCGGATCCACGCCGATCGCCTCCAGCATCTGCGGGACCATCGCCATGCGGCTTTTCGTGTATTGATTGCCACTTATATAGTGGCAGTCCCCGATGTGGCAGCCCGTGACGAGCACCGCGTCGGCGCCGTGCGCGAATCCCTCGAGCACCATGTCCGGGTGGACGCGGCCGCTGCACATGACGCGCAAGATCCGGATTGACGGGGGGTACTGGAACCGCGACACGCCCGCGAGGTCGGCGCCCGCGTACGAGCACCAGTTGCATGCGAACGTGAGGATCTTCGGCTGCCAACCGGCCGGGGCGATGCCGTCCTTGCAGTCGGCCGTGCCCTCCTTGTCCTCGGCATGGCCCGCCGTCGCTGCCTTCACGTTCAAGCACAATCGCCTCCGTTGCCGTTCGCGGGGACGGCCCCTTGCGCGGGGCACGCGCACGCCCCGGTGTCGAATAGCGCCTTGATCATGCTCAGGACCTGCGAGTTCTTGAAGTGGCGCTGGTCTATCGCCTTCGTGGGACACGTCGCCGCGCACGTGCCGCAGCCCTTGCACATGGCCTCGATCACGTGAGCTTTATAGACCGTCACGGGCTCCATGTCGATCTCGGTCGTGCGCGGCACCATCTCGATCGCACGATACGGGCAGACGGGCTCGCACTTCCCGCAGCCGACGCACATGGTCTCGTCGACCTCCGCGGTGATTCCCTCAGCCTCGACAAAGCCTTTTGCGAGCAGGCCGATTGCCCGACCTGATGCTGCGATGCCTTGTAACACGGCGTCGTCGAGAGCTTTTGGCCATTGTGCACCGCCCGCAACGAAGATGCCCTCCGTCGCGAAGTCCACTGGCCGCAGCTTCACGTGCGCCTCGAGCATGAAGCCGTCCTGGGTCACGGGCACCTTGAGCTGCATGGCGAGGTCCTTCGTGCCGGCCGCCGACCTGTACGGGGTGGCCAGCACCACCGCGTCGAGGGCCAGGTCGAGCTGCTCGCCCGAGTTCCGCTCCTTGAAGGAAACGTGCAGCTCGTCCCCGGCCACCTTGATCGCGGGGTACTCGGACGGGTCGTACCGCGCCACGGCCGCGTATCGCTGCACCTCCTGGAAGAGGGCCTCGCTCTCCACGTCCCCGCTGAGGTTCATGCCGCGTTGCATGATGTAGATACTCGCCCCGGGCTCGAGCTGCCTCATGAGCTTCGCTTGTTTGAGCGTGATCTTGCAGCAAATCCCGGAGCAGTTCGGAAAGTCCGAAGTTATGCCGCCGTCGTGGCGTTGGCCCGAGCATTGGATGAACCCGACGCGTTTTATGCCATCGAGCTTGCCCTCGTCGAGCACGTGCTCGAACTGCTCTTGGGTGAAGATGCGCGGGGAGGTCGCCTTCGTCGCGATCGCGACGTTTGGATCCTGGGCCACCCCGGTGGCGACGATGATGCCGCCGATGTCGACCTCGTCGACCTTGCCGTCGTGCGCGATCTTGGCCTTGTAATTGCCGACGAAGCCAGACACGTCCTCCACGCGTGAATTCAAGAAAATCCTCGCACGCGGGTTCTTCCCGAGCCGCTGGATCACCCCCTCGAGGCGGCCGATCGCGAGCCGCTCGTCGCCGAGCAGCAACTTGCGGGAGAACTTCCTGGTCGCCCCACCGAGCGCCGACTCCTTTTCGACGAGCACGACGTCGAAGTCCTGGCTCGTTAGGGTTTCCGCTGCGAACAAGCCCGCGGGCCCGCCGCCGATTACCAGAACCGACTTGGTGACCTGGATCTGCTTTTTCTGCTGCGGCGTGAGCTCACGGGCTTTGGCGATGCTCATCTTGATGAGCTCTATTGCCTTCTCCGTCGCGGCTCCCGGTTCGTTCATGTGCACCCACGACGCATGCTCCCGGATGTTAACCAGGTCGAACAGGTACGGGTTCAAGCCCGCCTCCTGGAGGGTGCCCCGGAACAGCGCCTCGTGCGTCCGTGGGGTGCAAGACGCGACGATGAACCGGTTCAAGTTGTGCTCGGTTATCATGTTCTTGATTGTGACTTGCGAGTCGGAGCTGCAAGAGTAAAAGTTGTGGTCGGCCACGACGACGCCGGGCACCTTGGCGACCTCGTTGGCCACTCGCTCGCAGTCTATGGTGCGCCCGATGTTGATGCCACAGTGGCACACGAGCACGCCGATCCTCGGGTCGTCCGTGGAGGTAACTCTCTTCTCCTTTGGCAACTTCTGTGAGACGATGCGAGAGAACCGGGCGGCGTTCAAGCGGCGGGAGACCTTCGCCGCGGCGGCGCTGCCTGACACGACCGAGAGCGGGATGTCCATGGGCTTGATGTCGTACCCGGAGAGGTACACGCCCTTCGACTCGAGCTCCTCGACAGCCGTGGCGTCAAAGTAGCCGTGGCGGTTCAAGGCGACGCCCAGGACCTTCGAGACCTCCTGCGTGTTGGGCACGAGGCCCGTGGCGAGGATGACCAGATCGACGCGGAGCTCGGCAGGCTCGCCCGTGACGTCGTCCTCGTACTCCACTGCGAGATCCGGCGAGTCCTTGAAGTCATGGACGCGTGAAACCCGGCCAGGCATGAATTTAACTCCGTATTCGTTCCTGGAGCGCAAGAAATACTCGTGAAAGCCCTTCGCACATGCCCGGTTCTCTGGATTGAAGATGTAGCACTCGACGTGGGGGTCGTGTTCCTTGGTGATCTGCGCCTCCTTCATCGCGTACATGCAGCAAACCGACGAGCAATATTCGAGCTCCCCCTTGCGCTTCGACCGCGATCCGACGCATTGGATGAAGGCGATGCGGCTCGCGTGCTTCTTGTTGGAACGCTTGATGATCTCGCCGCTGGTCGGCCCGCTCGCGCACATGAGCCGCTCGAACTGGATGCTGCCGATCACGTCGGGATGGCTCCCGAGGAACCGGGGGAACCGCTTGGGATCCATCGGGGTGCAGCCCGTGGCGAAGATGATGCCTCCGACGACGAGCTCGATGGCCTGGACGCTGAAGTCGTAGGTGATGGCATTCGCTGGGCAAGCGGCCTGGCACTTCCCGCACGCGTTGTGCTTGGCCTTCAAGCACCGGTCCTTCTCTATTGCGTACACGGGCGGAACGGCAGAAGGGAATGGGATATTGACGGCTTTTCGGCGCGCGAGGCCCGCGTCGAACCACGTGATGGGCTCGTCGTACTGGATGGGGCAGACCTTGTTGCATTCCCCGCAGTTCTTGCAAGCGGCCTCGTTGATGCCCATGTTGCGCTTTTCTATGAGCACCTTCATGTTTCCGTCGGGCAGATACTCCACCGAACGCAGGTCGGCGTTCTGGTAGAGCGTGATGTTCGGGTCGCGGTAGACCTCGACCATCTTGGGCGCGAGGATGCAAAGCGAACAGTCGTTCGTCGGGAAGGTCTTGTCGAGCTGGGCCATGATGCCCCCGATGGTCTTGCCCTTCTCGACGGCGGTGACGTGGAACCCGAGGCGCGTCAAGTCGAGGCTCGCTTGTATCCCCGCGACGCCCATCCCCACGACTAGGACCTCGCCGGACTTCGGCGCTTTGGAGCTCTTTTTTTCGGACATGTTCCTCTCGATTGGGGGTTATGGGTTCACGGATCGGCCGCGAGCGCGATGGCTCGATCTCGATCGGGACACGCGGAGCAGCATCCGTGCAAGATTTCAACACTGAATAACAATTGCTTGCCCAATAAAAACTTCATAGCCATTTTTTTTAATGATATCGGCCATGGAACATAACTTTCAAGAGCCCTCGTGGCCGAAGGTTCACCATGCGGTAGATCCAAGGGAAATACCATGAGAAGGGTATGA